>NZ_CP096670.1:3191250-3550000 GCF_023238625.1 Agarivorans sp. TSD2052 | reverse complement strand
TTCAAGTGATTTAAGCGACAACATTTAGGTGTTGTATGGTTAAGTGACTAAGCGTATACGGTGGATGCCTTGGCAGTCAGAGGCGATGAAGGACGTGTTAATCTGCGATAAGCCATGTTGAGTCGATAAAAGACGTAATAGACATGGATTTCCGAATGGGGAAACCCACTGCATTTTATGCAGTATCGTAACGTGAATACATAGCGTTACGAGGCGAACCCGGGGAACTGAAACATCTAAGTACCCGGAGGAAAAGAAATCAACCGAGATTCTGGTAGTAGCGGCGAGCGAACCCGGATTAGCCCTTAAGCTGTTTAGAATTTAGTGGAACACTCTGGAAAGGGTGGCGATACAGGGTGATAGCCCCGTACATGAAAAAGACTTTACAGTGAAAACGAGTAGGACGGCACACGTGATATGTTGTCTGAATATGGGGGGACCATCCTCCAAGGCTAAATACTCCTGACTGACCGATAGTGAACCAGTACCGTGAGGGAAAGGCGAAAAGAACCCCTGTGAGGGGAGTGAAATAGAACCTGAAACCGTATACGTACAAGCAGTGGGAGCCCCTTCGTGGGGTGACTGCGTACCTTTTGTATAATGGGTCAACGACTTAATTTCAGTAGCAAGGTTAAGCGAATAGCGGAGCCGTAGGGAAACCGAGTGTTAACTGCGCGCATAGTTGCTGGGATTAGACCCGAAACCCGGTGATCTAGCCATGGGCAGGTTGAAGATTGGGTAACACCAATTGGAGGACCGAACCGACTAATGTTGAAAAATTAGCGGATGACTTGTGGCTGGGGGTGAAAGGCCAATCAAACCGGGAGATAGCTGGTTCTCCTCGAAAGCTATTTAGGTAGCGCCTCGGATGAATACTAGTGGGGGTAGAGCACTGTTAAGGCTAGGGGGTCATCCCGACTTACCAACCCTTTGCAAACTCCGAATACCACTAAGTACTATCCGGGAGACACACGGCGGGTGCTAACGTCCGTCGTGGAAAGGGAAACAACCCAGACCGTCAGCTAAGGTCCCAAAGTCATAGCTAAGTGGGAAACGATGTGGGAAGGCTTAGACAGCCAGGATGTTGGCTTAGAAGCAGCCATCATTTAAAGAAAGCGTAATAGCTCACTGGTCGAGTCGGCCTGCGCGGAAGATGTAACGGGGCTAAGCTATGCACCGAAGCTACGGGTACTTACTTTGGTAAGTGCGGTAGAGGAGCGTTCTGTAAGCCGTTGAAGGTGAATCGTAAGGTTTGCTGGAGGTATCAGAAGTGCGAATGTTGACATGAGTAACGATAAAGGGGGTGAAAAGCCCCCTCGCCGAAAGACCAAGGTTTCCTGTTCAATGTTAATCAGAGCAGGGTGAGTCGGCCCCTAAGGCGAGACTGAAAAGTGTAGTCGATGGGAAACAGGTTAATATTCCTGTACTTCGTATAATTGCGATGGGAGGACGGAGAAGGCTAGGCCAGCATGGTGATGGTTATCCATGTTTAAGGTTGTAGGCTGGACACTTAGGAAAATCCGGGTGTCTAAGGCTGAGAATTGATGACGAGTGTCTACGGACATGAAGTGGTTGATGCCCTGCTTCCAGGAAAAGTCTCTAAGCTTCAGATTATACGAAACCGTACCCCAAACCGACACAGGTGGTTGGGTAGAGAATACCAAGGCGCTTGAGAGAACTCGGGTGAAGGAACTAGGCAAAATGGTACCGTAACTTCGGGAGAAGGTACGCTCCCGACGGTGATGAGACTTGCTCTCTAAGCTGTTGGGAGTCGCAGATACCAGTTGGCTGCAACTGTTTATTAAAAACACAGCACTGTGCTAAATCGAAAGATGACGTATACGGTGTGACGCCTGCCCGGTGCCGGAAGGTTAATTGATGTGGTTAGCGCAAGCGAAGCTATTGATCGAAGCCCCGGTAAACGGCGGCCGTAACTATAACGGTCCTAAGGTAGCGAAATTCCTTGTCGGGTAAGTTCCGACCTGCACGAATGGCGTAATGATGGCCAAGCTGTCTCCACCCGAGACTCAGTGAAATTGAAATTGCCGTGAAGATGCGGTGTACCCGCGGCTAGACGGAAAGACCCCGTGAACCTTTACTACAGCTTGACACTGAACATTGACCCTACATGTGTAGGATAGGTGGGAGGCTTTGAAGCGTTGTCGCTAGATGATGTGGAGCCGACCTTGAAATACCACCCTTGTAGTGTTGATGTTCTAACGTTGGTCCCTTATCGGGATTGCGGACAGTGTCTGGTGGGTAGTTTGACTGGGGCGGTCTCCTCCCAAAGAGTAACGGAGGAGCACGAAGGTTGGCTAAGTACGGTCGGACATCGTACGGTTAGTGCAATGGCATAAGCCAGCTTAACTGCGAGACAGACACGTCGAGCAGGTACGAAAGTAGGTCATAGTGATCCGGTGGTTCTGTATGGAAGGGCCATCGCTCAACGGATAAAAGGTACTCCGGGGATAACAGGCTGATACCGCCCAAGAGTTCATATCGACGGCGGTGTTTGGCACCTCGATGTCGGCTCATCACATCCTGGGGCTGAAGTCGGTCCCAAGGGTATGGCTGTTCGCCATTTAAAGTGGTACGCGAGCTGGGTTTAGAACGTCGTGAGACAGTTCGGTCCCTATCTGCCGTGGGCGTTTGAGAATTGAAAGGAGCTGCTCCTAGTACGAGAGGACCGGAGTGGACGAACCGCTGGTGTTTGGGTTGTTATGCCAATAGCATTGCCCAGTAGCTACGTTCGGAACTGATAACCGCTGAAAGCATCTAAGCGGGAAGCAGGCCTTGAGATTAATTCTCACTAGGACTTTAAGTCCTCTGAAGGGCCGTTGGAGACTACAACGTTGATAGGCAAGGTGTGTAAGTGCTGTGAGGCATTGAGCTAACTTGTACTAATTACCCGTGAGGCTTAACCATACAACACCCAAGTGGTGTTGCTTATAGACATCTTATTTTTTATGACCAAGAGTACTTGTTATACTCGTGGGATGTTTTCAGCTTTTTCGAATGTTAAAGACAACAAGTTTTTGCCTGGTGGCAATAGCGTTGTGGACCCACCTGAACCCATGCCGAACTCAGAAGTGAAACGCAACTGCGCCGATGATAGTGTGGGGTCTCCCCATGTGAAAGTAGGTCACTGCCAGGCGCCTATTTAGAGAAAGCCTATCCTAACGGATAGGCTTTTTTTATGCCTGAGATTTAGTCGCAGGCTTTTAGTCACCGGCTACCATGCTGAGCTGATGGCCATGGATAGCCATGGGTAAGCATGCTTTTTCAGGCTGAAGAGAAAGCCGCTATGCTGCGCACCTATTTAGAGAAGGCCTATCCTAAGGGATAGGCTTTTTTTATGCTTGAGGTATCAGAATCAGCCAATGTGGGTTGGCGACCAGAGCGCATTAACTGTGGGTCTAAGGCGCTTTCAACAATTGTTTGATGTCTTGCATTTGCGCTGTAGTCAATGGGCCAAAGGCCATCGCTTCTGCGTTACTGATTACCTGTTCGCTAGTGCGAAACCCTGGGATTGGTAAGGTATGTTCACCTAGACCCCAAATCCAAGCTAGTGCACCTTGTGCAAGGCTTCGGCCTTCACTGCATAGTATTGATTGAATGGCCTCTAGTTTGTTTAATAGCTCTGGACAGGCTTTACCGTTAATAAAGTATTTGAGCCACTCCGGATTTACTCGGCGTATGTCATCTTGGTCTAATACCTTATTTTTCTGATACTTTCCTGACAATAGCCCCATTGCTAAAGGGCCTCTATTTATTGCTGTTTGTTTATGCGTCGCGCAAAAGTCCAACATGTCTGAGTTGCTATCTAGAACATTATTTTGAAATTGAAATGCTATACAGTGTTCAGCCAGCCTAAATGTTTGAGCTCGATTTAAGTAATCTGTACTCCAACCGTAGCTGCGTATTTTTCCCGCTTCAACTAGTAAGTTTAAACTCGTGATCACTGGGGCAATGTTTTCAGCCGGAAAATCATTAAGGTGCAGTTGATATAAATCGATATAGTCGGTGTTTAAACGCTTAAGGCTGGCTTCACAATGTTTGAATATAGCAGCCTGATCATGAAATTCGCCGCAGATGGTTTTGCTAATGGGGTCGAAGTCTACACCGAACTTAGTCGCTATGATAAGGTCTTGGCGTTTACCTTTTAAGGCGCGTCCTAGTACCTTCTCACTATGCCCAGCCCCATATACGGCGGCAGTATCAAAAAAGTTAATACCCACATCAAGCCCCGCGTGGATCGCTTTAATTGACTCATTATCATCGACGACTCCCCAACCACAGGGTTTGTGGTCAGGGTCATAAAACGGTCCGCCAATTGCCCAGCAACCTAGACCCATTGGACTGACTGCCCAAGGCCCTAATTGTCTCATATTCATAAGTGGATCCTCATTAGGCTTATCGGTTACCTCGTACCCAAGGGCTGACTTGCTGCTGATAGAAATCAGCCAGACGGTCATGAAAAACTCGCGGGAGTGGAGGGTGGCCGGCATAGGCTGCATTTTTCTGAATTTGTTGCGGCTTGCTGGCCCCGGTAATCACACTGGTGATTTGTGGCTGATCTAACAACCAGCGAATAGCACACTCGGCCAAAGCTAAGTCATTCGGCAAAAACGGAGTAAGTTGCTCAACTAAGCATAAGGCTTTTTCAAGAGGTAGCCCGGCAAAGGTCTCACCAACATGAAACGCTGCGCCATCACGGTTGTAATTACGGTGGTCTGTTTCAGCAAATTGGCGTTGGGCGGTAACGGCCCCACTTAATAAACCGCTGGCGTAGGGAAGGCGAGCAATGATGCCTACCTGATTTACGGCGGCTAGCGGTAACACTTCTGCTAAGGCCTCTTGCCTAAACAGATTAATAATTAACTGTAAGCTGGTTAGTTGAGGATCGTTTAAACAAAGCTTAGCTTCATCCATCGATTCTACACTTGCACCATAATGCTCTATCAGCCCTTGCTGCTTAAAGTCTTGCAGCCATGTAAATATCTCACCATCTTGCATCACCTCAAAAGGGATGCAGTGTAACTGAATTAATTTAACCGAGTCACAGCCTAAGCGTTGTAAGCTGGCTTCTATTCCTTGTTGTAGGCCTTTCTTGGTATAGCTGTTTGGATATAGGCTGCCATCTCTGCCGATCTTCGTGGCTATTGTGATGTCTTGGTGTTGTTGATAAAACTTACCCAATACTGATTCACTTAAACCCGCGCCGTAAACGTCAGCTGTATCGTAGAAGCGCACACCACTTTGGTAGGCTTGTTCAAGGATCGCTAGTGAGTCTTGTTCACTAATTGGTCCAAAGTCACCGCCTAATTGCCAACAACCTAAACCGATCTCGGATAAGGCTAGGCCGCTTTTACCTAATATTCTGCTTTGCATGCTTACATTCCAGTTTTTTGTTGTCATTAGTTTAGTGTACGCGTTTCAAGCCGTTTTATAATTCGCTATTATTAAGAATGATTGTTCAGAAAATTGGATTAATATGTTTAGTGGCGTGGTCGATTTTGTCACCGTGGTTGAAATGGGCAGTTTTACCGCTGCGGCTGACAAGCTACTCAGCTCAAAAGCCAGTGTTAGTCAAAGAGTCAGTGATTTAGAAACTCGCCTAGGCGTACAATTGTTATATCGCTCGACCAGAAAGCTGCGTTTAACAGAGGCCGGAGAAAGTTATTATCAAAGTTGTCGCCAAGGCCTTGAACACCTAGAGCATGGTGCTTTAGCCGCCCAACAGCTTCAACATCATTTACAAGGTAAAGTGACAATCAATTCGCTGGGGGGGATATTTGCCGAGCAATGGTTAGCTCCTGCACTATTGGCCTTTCGCCAAGAGCACCCGAATATTGAAATCGATGTAGATTTATCTTCTCAGCGAGAGGATTTATTGGCGTCTTCTTTCGATATCGTATTTCGTATGGGGGCGTTACCTGATTCAAGTTTGCAGGTACGGGTGCTTACGCAGTTAAATACCCATGTGGTAGCCAGCCCTGCCTATTTGGCTGCTCACGGGCGACCTTTGCACCCCGAAGAGCTTAAACAGCACCAATGTGTATGTGGCACCGTTTCACAATGGCCTTTTTATAAAGGTAATCAAAAGATCTTGATTCCAGTCAATGGATCGTTTTCTTGCCCTAACGGGCATATTTTGATGCAAGCCGCATTACGGGGTGTAGGTTTAATCCGTACTCATGATATGTATTTACGTGAAGCATTGAGTGATGGTCGCCTAGAAGCAGTGCTTGAAGACTGGCAAGTGGTGAGCCAGCCCTTATGGATGGTATTCCCGCCAGCGAAATTTCGCGCTAGGCGAGTAACGATGTTGGCCGATTGGTTAGCAAATTATACCAAACAACACCCGATTTAATGTTTTGCCATTAAGCCATGCTGCTAGGCTATTATAGTGGATAGAATGAAATTGGTCGTTCGGCTAGTAAAACATACACAGGAAATAAGATGGCAGAATCAGCCTTAAACGAAAGTGATTACCAGCAACATACTCAACAATGGGTAAAAGACTTCGTGGTGGAATACAATATTTGTCCTTTCGCTAAGCGTGAGTTAGAACGCGGCACGATTCGTTACCATGTAGCCACTAGTGATGATGTGGAGGTATTACTGCAGCAGCTGATCAGTGAGTGTCAGTTACTTGATGACCAAGCAGATATTGAAACAACACTATTTATCGTGCCCGCTTTAAAAGATTTTCATGATTATCTGGATATGTTGTATTGGGCTGAAAAGTTAGTCAGTAAACAGGGGTACGATGGGATTTATCAATTAGCGAGCTTTCATCCAGACTATTGTTTTGGTGGGGCCGAGCAAGATGATCCTAGCAACTATACTAACCGTTCGCCTTACCCAACCTTGCACTTAATTCGCGAGCAAACTATTAGTCGCTTGGCAAAACTACATCCCGATCCCGAAGGGATCCCTGAGCGAAATATTCAGCTGACTGAAGAAATGGGCAACACATCACTAAAACAGTTATTGGCGAGCTGTAAAGTGTAGTCTAGATTTAAAAAAGTAATTTATCCTTTTGAAATTAATAGAAAAATTAACTATTCTGTGCGACCAATCTTACAGGAGGTGATATGTCTTTAACAATAACTGCGGCCGAGAAGGCAATTTTAGAGGATTTAAGCATTCCTCCGCGGCCTCAGGTGTTATTAACTATCACTCAAGAAACAAAGAAAGCGGAACCCGATGTATCGGTGATTGCAGAGGCCATTGCGAGTGATGTAGGGATTTCTGGGGCGGTACTGCAAATTGTAAATTCTGCCGCATTTCGCCGTTTAAATGAAATTAAATCGATTCATCAAGCGGTCATGACCTTGGGCATTAACCGGGTGTTTCCTATTGTGAAAGCTGTCGCTTTGAAGGGGGCTATGCCGGCGTCCAAAACGCTAGATGCATTTTGGCTGGAGGCCAATTTACTCGCCAGTTGTGCTGCCGCTACTGCAGAAGAGTTGGGCTTTGAGTCGGCTAAAGATAACGCCTATATGCTGGGTTTGTTTCATCAGGCTGGGGTTCCCGCGTTGCTGCAATCCTTTCCTGAATATGAAAGTTTACTGGTTGAAGCGAATAGTATCGGCTGGGCTAACTTGGCTGATCAAGAGCGGATCCGTTACGGCACGACTCACGCTACCGTCGCCGCTCTAATTGCTCAGCAATGGAGCCTGCCAAAAGTAATGGTAGAAGCGATTTATTACCAACATGATAGTGATGGTTTATTTAATTCAGAAGAGTTGGCTAAGCCATCTTTGTTGATGTTGGCTATTCTTAAGATTGCCCGAATAGTAGCTTATCGTAAACTTGGCGTAGACAGTGAAGAGCAAGTTTGGCAGGACAGTTACGATAGTCTGTTAAACTTTTTAAATATAGAAGACCAACAGTTAGAAGATATATTGGCAGGGGTAAATAGTACGTTGTCTGAAGCATAAAAATACGCTACAGCGATTGCTGTAGCGTAGAAGCGTAGAGTTTTTCGCTTAGAACTTGTAAGCCAAATCTACCCCCCAGTTTCTGCCTGGTTGAGTGTAACGATCTAAACCTTGATAATCTGATTCTTTGCCATCTAAATCGGTATAGCTCCAGTATTTCTGGTCTAAAGCGTTAAACAGTCCGGCCCGTAATACTAAGTCGTTAACTGGCTGATAGTATGCGGTTAAGTCTAATAGCGCATGACCCGGTGAGTGGGCATTATCCTCTGATGACCAGTCTCCTGATTTTTTAGCGGCTACCATTGTTAGGTTAAGAGCGCTTCCCCATAACTGCTCGGCGTGGTCATAACCTAATCCCCAAACCGCCGTCAGCGGAGCCACTGAGTCTAAGGCACTACCATCTTCTTTGTTTTTACCTTGAGCGTAGGCCACGCTTAATCTGCTGTAGGTGCCTTCTGGCGCACCAATGGCTTCGTCTAACCAGTAGTTACCTTTAAACTCCACACCGTAAATTTCAGCTTCACCAATGTTCTCATTAATGGTGATGCCCGCTGGATAGCTAGGGTCGCTGTAATCGGTGATGGATTGAATAAAGTTTGTATAGTCATTGAAAAAACCCACCAATTCCATGCTTGATACTGCAGTATTCGCGCGTAAGCCTAGCTCATAGCTTTGGCTTTCTTCAGGTTTAAGGTTGGGGTTAGACAGCGTTGCGTAACCGTGACCACTATTGTCGAAGGCGTAATACAATTCCTCAAGGGTAGGGGCGCGGAAGCCTTCACTATATTGAGCAAAAGTACTGAATTGTTGATTCCAGTGATAAACCGCTCCTAAACGTTTGGTAAAGGCGTCACTGTTGTGTTCTTGAAAACCACTACTCGCATCTGGCGTGGCTTTGTAGTCATCGTAGCGCAGGCCGGCGGTGACCACTAAACGTTCATCAAGTAAGTACATGTGGTCTTGAATGAATATACCGCGCTTTTCTGCTTCAGCTTTAGGCACTTCTGGGGCACCAGGGTCCACGGTGCCGCTGTCGTAGTAGTGAGTGCGGTAGTCTAGTTCAAAGTCGCTATTAATCGCGGTTAAGCCGTAACTGATTTCGTGACTACTGTGATCAAATTCAAGTAGTTTATTGAATTGAGCATCAAACTGCAGCGAGCTGTCTTTCCCATTACGCTCGCGGTTACGGTTACCGTATAAATCGGTTGTATCATAATTGTTATGCTCTGATTGACTTTGTTGATGGCTAAGTTGCCAGAACAAGTCATCGAATGCAGTATTATTGGCTTGCCAAGCGTGGTTAATACCAACACGGCTACGCGTGTCTTTGTCTTCGCCAGTCACGTTTGTGTAAGTAAAGCCTGGAAATATACTGTAGCCTTCGTTGCTTAGTATATTTGAGTGAGTTTCACGCTGGAATAACTCGGCAACTAAGCCGAAGGCATGCTCAGCATTTAGGGCATAGTTGGTTTTAAGTAGTAGGTTATGAGAATCAAAGTCATAGGGGTTTGCCTGGCCGCGATCTCGACCATTTATGTCGGCGCCAGAAGAGTGCGCCTTTGTTTCGCTGCCATCACGATACGTATAAATCGCCAAGCCTTCCCATTTTTGATAGCGCTTGGCTAGCTCAATGGTGGCTTTGTAAGCTTCATTTGCGCTGGCGTAGCCAGTTTTTAGTGCAACATGATGGCTGTCGCCTTCTTCTAATAGATCTTCTGGGTTTTTGGTTCGCAGCAATACTGCACCGCCTAAGGCATCACTTCCGTAAAGGCTAGATGCAGGCCCTTTATTAATTTCAATGGCGCTTAAGGTGTCAATTTCGTATGAGTTTGGCCCCTTATTCATTACGTCGCCACCAGGGTTATAGGCTGTGGGTTGTTCAATACCATCCACCATCAACTTAATACGATTACCATCTAAGCCGCGAATATTAAAGCCGCTAGTGCCAAAGCGCCCTTGCCCAGTAGTGCTTACGCCGGGTTCATAGCGGACCGCGTCTTCTAAGCTTGTGGCCATTTGTTGCTCTAGTTGTTCGGCGCTTACTGCGGTGACGCTCGAGGATACATCCTTGATGCTTTGTTCGGTACGAGTAGCCGATACAACGACTTCATCAAACATGGTGCTAGTGGTTTCAGCATAAGCCCATGGGCTTAAGCTAAGAATTACGGCGTTGGCGATGAGTGTGCGATTGAGTGTTTTCATGGTGATCAGGCTTTGTCCTTATCCTGTTAAGATTAACAAAGCCGCATTATACATAACGCAAATGAGAATCAAACTCATTTGCATTAAATATTTCAATTTTTATTTAAATCAGTCGTTAATTCACTGTTAATACTGTGCCAATAGCTACCACTTTTAGGCGCAAGGGCTTGGAGGGCTGCTTCGGTATCAAAGGCGACTGGCTAGCCTCGCGCTTACATGCCAGCCTGTCGGAGGATTAGTGGATTAATAGGTGTCACTAAATTTTTATACAACTTCATACTCAGCCGACAAACAGCCCTTGTGGTTATTTTCTTCGCGTTGCTCTGATTCGGCTCAAGCCTAGCAACACAAGGCCTAAACCAATTAACCACCATGTTTTAGGCTCTGGCACGCTAGCAGGCGCTAAAGAACGACCGGTGATGGCCTCGCGCTGAATGCTGACAGTGTGGTTATCGGTTTCAAAGTTTCGACCAAAAAAGCTAATAGAGGTGATTTTATCTGCTTCTGATTCAGCAAATAGGTTGACATAACCATAGGGTTCTCGTTTATTGCCTTTAACGCTCGTTGGGCTACCGTAGTGTTCTGGCTCGAGTACCGCCGCGTCTAAAATTTGATTGGTCACAAACTGCAAGTTTTCAGATTGGGTCGTAATGCTCAGTTGATTGCCACTATCACCGGCACTCCACCAGAAGCCAAAGTATCCTACTGCAAGATCAAAACTTAGGGTAACAGCGCTGTTATTAGGGATGAATAGGTACTTACCTTCGCCAAACGCACCACCATATACGCCAAATTTTCTGATGCTGGCACTGCCTTTATTGACCGTGTATTTACCAAAATAAGTCTGGTAACCATTGTGTAAATCGCGGGTGGCTAGGTTGTCGAAATTTTCAGTTTGGCTTAGACCGTTAACTTGAGAGCTTTGGATAGCTGGCTTTTCTATCGTATAGATAATACCCGCTTGGCTGGTGAAGGATATCAGTACGCTAGCCAGTAACATAGGGTAAATGACGGTGGTTAACGTGTTTCTAATTATTGGTTTTAGCATAATGAATCCTGTTACTAAATGATGCCTTAATCGGCCTTAATACTGATCCTTATCTATTTTTATGCCAATGTTATTATCTTATTAAAATTCAGCAAGATACATCCTATTTTTCTGGCTTGAGTCAAAAATATTGCCTCAGTTAGAGGCTCTTTCGCATATTGCAACGTGTCGGTTTATTCATCAGCGAAGTAGTTTATTAGTGCGTGGCTATTTGTTGAGGATTCGATCCTTCAAAGCTGATTGTCACAATTTTTCAATCCCCCTTAATATCTCTCCCAACAGCGCGACATAACAGTTGTTCTTATGTCCTTCGCTTTAGGTACAGCTTTAAATTTTTGCTCAAGGCAAATTTAATTCAGCTTAACGGCAGAGTTTAGATGGAGTTAGCTAGGTTACGTTTTGTTGGTTTTCACTAATTATTTTAAATGTAGAGACAACATGAAAACTTATAACGCTTATACAATAACTCAAATATTTCATAAAGTTGCGTGGGCAGCGTTGATAATCGCTGCACCGATAGTGGTTGCACCGGTAATGGCTAACGATAGTGAACACACCGAGTTAGCGGAAACTAACCAGCAGCGCGATGTGTTTAAAACGCTGAATATTCCCGAGAAATTACCGGGTTTCGCATTAAGCTCTTTGGGCCAATCAGCTAACTTTATCGAGCACTTGGATAAAACGTATACGGTGGGCGATAAGGTTAAGAAATCAGAAGTGTTCTTAGTCACTAGCGAAGACGTTAAGGGCAATATTAAACTCAGTATCAAATATGACCCTAGCAAACTGGACGGTAGAAAAAAGGTATTAAAAGACCTAGAAGACCTCGCCTTAACTGAATACAAACTGCGTCAGCATGCCAGTATTTATGACCGAGATTCAGTCAAGCATACCGTCAATAAATTAGGCCAAGATGTGGTGAGGTTTAACTACTCAAAATACGCGCTGCCACAAGATATTGCTTACTTTCGTTTTATGAAAGTAGATATGTTTTTACAGCATGGCCAGGTGCAAAAAATGGTTATTTCTAATACTCAAAGCTTTAAGCACCCCTATGGTAAGGTTGAAAAATACCGGCAAGAAATACAGTTTAATCAATTAGATAATGGTCAGTACGTTATAAAAAAGAAAGAAGTGAAGGCAAGTGGTGTGTGTAAAGGTAAGCCCTGTGAACTGAATATGCTTATCACGCCAGTGGCTTTTTATCATGATGATCTAGGCGCCGTAGTTGAACAAGAACAAATGTTCACAGAGCTTAATCATCCTGATATTCGAGAGTCAGAAGTTAAACTGCATCGGGTATTTCCTATTATGGGAGACTTTGTAAAACGTAAAGGCATTGATACTCCGCTACCTTACGGTATCTCTGTGGCTTACCGTAACCAAGATATGAACGTCGACTTCTCTAGCTTTAGCGTATTTAACATACCGCACGAGATATTAGACTCGATTTTTGACCCTGAAAAGTCGCATGCCGAAGTGAGCACTGAAAGCTATACCCTGCGTGGTGATGTCTATATTTTGCCGTTTTGGAATGTGTTTGGTTTAGTAGGTAAGGTGAACGTAGACGCCGATGTTGATGCCCACTTCAATGGTATCGATCAGTGTTTGGGCGTGGTAATTGGCGACAAATGTTTAGGCGAACAGATTAACGTACCAGAGTTCAACTTTACTGTTCCACTGCACCTCGAGTATGACTTGTACGGTGTCGGTACAACCTTAGCGGTGGGTTATAAGGAATTCTTTGCATCATTAACAGGCACTTACACAGTGACTCAATTAGTAGGTGGTTCAGGCGATAGCGGTAGCTTAGTCACCGCTCAACCTATGCTGGGTTACCAATTACAACAATACCGCACCCAGTTTTTTATTGGCGCAGAATACCAAGGTTATTCAAATAGCATGACCGGTACCGTCATGATTGGTGACACTGAAATGGATTATGACGTGGGAGTTGATATTAACCAGTGGGCTTACCTTATTGGCTTCAATAAAGAAATTGGCAAACACTACAATCTAACCGGCATTATTAGTAAAGGTGAAGACCGTACCGCAGCCACCTTAAATTTTAGTTACCGTTTCTAAGTGAAGGCTTAGTAACGCATCAAACAAACCAAAGTGCGTTAGCACTTAGTTACCTCTTCTTTACTGCGACTGTTCATCTTAACGCTAAGCATACTTGTCTAGCGTTAAGCTAAGTCTAGAGCGCAGTAAAAGCCCCTAGCATTTGAGTTTTCGTCGGTTGGCAACGTTATGTATATCTCCACTTCTTGGTTTTTAACGCATTGTTATAGGCACGCGGTATTGCTGTTAATGGTGATTAGCTGTATTGCTTGCTCATCTGCACCACCACCACGGCCAGTCGATTTTGATAAAACTTGGCAGCCACAAACTGTGTTGTCTGAGGTGTATCTATTGCCCACTGCGCCTGAAGCATTGGCACGGCGGATTGAGGCTGTTCGCCAAGCCAAACATTATATTCAACTCGAGTACTTTACCTGGGACCATGATTTAGTGGGAGCATACCTTTACCGTGAATTACTCAATGCAGCAGATCGCGGCGTTAAAGTGCGCTTAGTATTAGATGACTTAATGGAGTTTGAAGATCGCTGGTTAGTTGAGTTGGCCGAGCACAGTAATATACACATACGAATTTTCAACCCTTTCGATAGCCGTCAATTAGGCTGGTTTAGTCGAGCATTTAATTTCCAAGTGGCTAAGCAACGGCTGAATCACCGACTACACGAAAAGTTCTTTAACGTTGATGGTGAAGTGATGATTCTTGGTGGTCGGAATATTGGAGATAGCTATTTTGGATATAGCAAAAAAGCCAATTTTTTTGACTTAGATGTTATGGTGAAAGGTGAAAGTATCAGAGAGTTTGAACGTAATTTTCAACGTCTATGGTCAAGTGAGCATGTTAGAGATGTTTGGCGGGTCATCAAAGCTACACCGAAAGCCAATCAAGCCACTTTTTTAGCTGACTATCTGTCTATCATAAAAAAGCGTCAGCCTGAATTACAACACATTGAGCAACAAATCAGGCAGTTAACATCCCCTGACTACAGTACAGCGGAAGTCATGCCGCTGTTCGATTCTTTAGATAAGTTAACAGACTCTCAGCCTTATCTTCGTTCGCGGATGCAATCGGTGCTAGGTGCTTGTTTAGCCAGTAGTAGCAGTATATTGATCTCTACTCCCTATTTAGTACCCAGTGAAGACAGTTTTTCCAGCTTGAAGGTTTTATCAGATAATGGCGTAGCACTGACTTTACTGACCAATTCTTCAGCGTCTAATGACTCACCCTTTGTTGGTGCCTATTACGCTAAACATCGAGAAGAGTTGGCTGGTCTCGCTCACCAACTATTTGAATACGCTAAACAGGCTGAACATCCGGATTACTACCATCAAGTAAAGACCTACTACCACAATAAGGCTTTCATTGTTGATCAGCGGCTAAGTTATATAGGCTCATCCAATTTTGACCCTCGTTCAAACTTTTTGAATATGGAGTTGGGATTGTTGATTAATAGCAGAACCTTTGCCCTACAGTTAAAGGCTTATCTATTAAAAAACCAGCAACAAAGATTTTGGCGGGTATCGCTTAATGAACAACAAGCGTTAGTGTGGCAAAAAGACCAGCAACTCACTAACAAAAACCCAGGGAGTAGTGCATTTAAGCGTTTATCAGAGAGGCTTTACCGTCTGCTCAACATCAAATACGACATATAGTTAGACATGCCGGTAAGGAGACCGGCAAAGTTGTCAAAGCGCTTGTCACTTGGCGTTAACCCTCGCTAAGGGACAGCCTTTAGTGAAAGAGTGAGTAAGAAGGTCGCAACGATGTCTTCACCACTTATTGATGGGCAGGTAGCATTAATTGTCACCGCTTGATTCACGCGCTCGCCACTCGCCATAGTTTGTTCTAACATTTGGTCTATTAACAAGCCATCTGTACAAGTGAAAATCACATCAGCTTCAGGGCGTTTTAAAAATTTACCTTCAACCTCCTTGAAGGCTAACGATACTTTTTTGCCATGTTGTTCAGCTTTGGCAATGGCTAAAAAGCCGCCTGCAACATCAGCGCCCACCGCTAAGGTTCCGAAATACATACTATTTAAGTGGTTTTTTGTTCTTCGTTTTAGAGGTATTTTCACCACCACCTTTTGCTCATCCATTTGCAAAATTTTGGGGCGACAATACCAAATCAATGGCACCTTAAACATGCCAAACAAGCTGAGCATTAAGTTGGCTTTGCGAATACTGGGTAGCATAACTGCTCCTATTTAAAGAGGTCTTACCAGTAGAGCTTGTTGTTAACAAAAAGTCAACAATTGGCTTAAGCTTGCTTAAAAATCAGACCAGCCTGCCCCCACAATAAAGTGTAAGGTGGTATCTTCTGGGCCACGGGCAACGTCGATACCAGTGCGAAGATTAAAGCGTCTTGCCATTAAATAGCGAAACCCAAGGCCTTTAGCATAACGATTGGGTGTATCTCCGAGGTTTTGTTGTGAATTGAAGGCTTGGCCTACACCTCCGAATACCACAGCAGACCAGCGAGCATCAAAGTCGTAACGCAGTTCACCTTGCAGGGTTGCCATACGTTCACCTTGATAGCGCATGGCGGGTATGCCGCGCATATCGATAAAAGGGAGGGCGTAGTAGGGCGTATCACCATGCGCACTAGCGGCGGATAAACGCATCGAGCCTTGAAAACTGTTACCTAAATAGCTAAAGCCAGAGAACTCACCAGAGGTAATGGCGTAGTCGCTATCCCCGCCAAAGTAGTCGGCATGTTTTGCATAGCTAACATTGCCGTATAAACCTTGGTTGGGGCTAAAGGAGTTGTCGCGAGTATCGTAGTTCAATAGCAAGCTTAAACCGCCATCTTTCATGCTTAACTGAGGGCTTAAGTAGTCGGGGAGATCGCCGATAGAAAAGGCACTATCACTATCCAAATAGGTATATTTTGCACCGGCAAACCAGGGGCTATCGCCTAAGCGAAAGCGAATTTGCTGCAGCAAGTAAGTGCCTTTTAAGTTTACTCTAATTGGGATATCGCCAATGATTCCATCGCTGGGTAGGCGAAAACTGTCTATGTTGGCATCTATCCCAGCTATAGCACCTATATAGCGAATGCTATCTTGTTTCCATATCCCCATGTGAAAGGCTCCCGCGCTGCGGGTACCGTTCTCGGTGGCCAAGCCTAACAAGCCAGACACACTAGGCGTAAGCTTTAGCGGTGCGTTAGGGTCTTCGTCTATTTGCTCGCTATTTTCTTGCGCTTCATTCTGATGAAAGAACGCTAAGACTAAACCTCCACCATAACCCACTGCAGGGTCGGTAATAATTATAGGCACGGGTAAAAATCCAACGGCGTTATCCATTAACCACTGACTCGCATCCATTCGACCATCAGTTGGGTCAACAAACTGCTCAAAAAAATCAGCCTGAGCATGTCCCATGGAAAGCAGCAGTGGTATTGATGCAAACAGAGAAGAGAGGCGCATATTTCATTCCTTGAAATCGTGGGCATGGGAAGAACCAATGGTGTTAGGTAGTTTAGCTAGCTGAGCCGTATAGCGATAGCGTAAAGTTATTTTAGTTCTGAAACGAAAAAAGCCTGCATAAATGCAGGCTTTTTAAAGGTGGTGCCCGGAGGCGGAATCGAACCACCGACACGAGGATTTTCAATCCTCTGCTCTACCGACTGAGCTATCCGGGCGACGGGCGCTATTAAACGAATTTTGGCGGTTTAAGTCAACCGAAAATGCTAAAAAAAATGAAATAATCGAGCATCGGCTAATTGCTATACAACAACTGCTAAAAGAATAAACAAAAAGGTGACCTAGGCCACCTTTAGTTAGTTTGGATACATGAGCAATGGGTTATTGCTTTGCTCTTAGTCGACACGGGGTAAATGCCCTTAAGAGTGGAGCTAAGCGTCTTGGTGAGAGCATTAGCGGCAAACAAGAGGATAATCCTGCTGCTGTTCCTGTGTATTTTTCACTAAACATAGTGTATTTAAATATAGAGGGTGAGTGTTTGCTAAAATTGTGCTTTATTATCTTTTATTGGCAATAATTGTTGATGATAGTTTGTTAATGAGGTGAAATAAGCTACGGGTGATGAAAATTTTAAAAAGGTAGTGCAATAATGCGTTTAGATCGAACAGACAAAAAGATATTAGACCTAATGCAAAACAACGGCCGGATCAGTAATTTGGAATTGGCCGAGCAGATTGGTTTGTCTCCTTCACCATGTTCACGACGAGTAAAGGCATTAGAAGATGCCGGCCTTATAGCCAAGCACGTTACCTTGCTCAACGAGAAGAAACTAAACCTAAACCTGACTGCTTATATTCATATCTCCATGGATAGGCATACACCTGAGCGGTTTGAAAATTTTCAAAAGATCATTAGTGCCTATGAAGAAGTGATGGAATGTGTATTGGTCACTGGAACCGATGCTGATTATCAACTAAAAGTAGTGGTTCCAGATATGGAGCATTACCAAGCTTTTTTATTGGGTAAGCTTACTCGAATAGAAGGGGTGACTGGTGTTCGCTCTAGTTTTGTTTTGCAGCAAGTGTTTAACCACACTGCACTGCCTCTGTCGCATATAAAATAACAGCGCCGAAGGCGCTGTTATTGTGTGCCATCATCGATACCAAAGGCTGGTGAAGCTAACATCGGTAGCGCTGCTTAAAACAGCGGATATTATTGAACTTGTTGGCGCTTTATAAAAGCTTGTTTACAGGCATCGTAATTGGCAATGAGCAAGTCGCTTTCAGCTTTTTCATAAGGCAGTAAGCTGCCTAAAATCATACGCTTTTGTCCGCTGCCAATGGCTTCACCATTCTCACTGATGGTAAATTTAAGCAGGGCGATACCGCGTTTCCCATTTGGAATGAACTCTCCCCCAGCAAACTCCAGGTGGGGAGAACTGCTAGGCAGTCGGTCAAAATGCAAACTCATGTTTTCGTAAATCACTAAGGGGCGTTTGCGGTTAAGCATTAAGCCTTGCTCTTCTAGAAGAGGGACTAAAATATGTGGGAAGTTACGCCCTGAAAAATACACATAGTCTTTCACTATGTCGCTAATGATAGCTTGGTCTTTTAGGTTGTCACCGCTGCGGGTTAATTGAAGATACTCTTTACCCTGTTGGTCAATCAACTGGCAGCTATCATCGTGTTGCTGAATACTGACTGGAACACCGTCGGTGACCATACCTGCAAAGGTAAATTGCATCTCTTGGCTAATGCCTAATTCACTCAGCATCACGGAAAACAATAAGTCACCTGGAACACAGAATCGTGATGAATCGGCGTCATGAATGGCGTTAAAGTCGTTAGCTACGCCTTTGGCGAAGTCACAGGCTTGTTGTCTACTAAACACAAACTGATTGTTTTCACGACTAAAATACTGGTTTAAATTGATCATTATTTTCACTTGCTAAACTCTGCGACCGGCGATTTTAGCAAAAATCATGCGATGTGTGGTCTTATCAGTATAAAAGTTTTTATTTATTTCTGATTACGATGATTATTCCGAACGAAAAAACACCATTTTTAGTAAGCGCTTCATTTCATTTAACTAATTTTATTTTTCAGTCTTTTCAATTTAAATTAATTGAGCGTTTTATCAAATAAAGGCTTTTAAAGTGGCTTGTTATCTCCTATCTTTATAACAGTAACCAAGGAAATAGGCTCTATTTGTCGTTATACAACATAGCGCTTCGCGAGTGGACGACTGGTTAGATTAAGCAGGGACGGTAATTGATGGTAAACAAACAAAGTTATCTCAAGTCGACTTTTTTCGGAGCGTTCATTCTGTTCGTTGGAGCAGCTATTGTGTGGGTGGCTTTTTTTGAGAAAAGTGCACCGCCGTTTCAACTGAGCTTCATTTTCCAGCGTGTTGATGGAACCACTACCCTGAACCTTGATTGTGAAAACCTCCATTATTCACTACGCCAAACTTCCCAAGGTAGCAACACAGCGAGCGAGTCGGTTCAGCAACTGTCTATGTTGGTTTGTTCAGATTTTTATGCGATGTTGCAACAAGTGCCCAAGCAATTTGCTTCCTCTTACCACGCTGAGCAAGGCGCAGGTAAAGCAATTACTTGGACACTAGGCGAGGAAGTCTGGCAATGGCATTGGCAGAATAAATACGAACCAGCCATGGGGCCTGTGTTTGTTCAGTTAGATGATTTAATTCAACGCATGCCTGATGCTGCACTTGCTGGGGGGACGAATAACAAGTTGCGTTAGTGTTGTTTGATAGTGAACACCCATGGGCAGCTTGATAAACAATCTATTTTAACCACTCATAATGCTTACATTACTAGTGGCAATGGTATTGCTATTGGGGGCTAGCTCCATTAAATAGGGCAATAGCGCCGCAGTTAATTTCTCTGAGTCGTGCCTTAAAATGGTACTGGTTTCGTCAATAAGATCCGCGTGTATAACTTGATAGCGTTCTTTTAGCTGGGCGATATCGTCTATTTCCACCACTTGGGCGCGTTCGAGGTTGTAGTTTGTGATCATCTCTTGGCTAGGCTCGTGGTTGTTAACCACCACTACATCAAGCGGGCGACCTAAATAGTGCTCTAACTCGTCAATAAACTGCTCTAATTGGTAACCATCGGTTTCGCCAAACTTAGTCATGATGTTACTTACGTAGACAAGCTTTGCCTGACTATTGATGATAGCTTGCTTAACACCGGGTACCAACAAATTCGGAATGATGCTGGTATACAAGTCACCCGGCCCTAAAATAATGGCTTTTACGCTATCTATTCGCTCAATAACGGGTGGGTAAACCCTTACTTGCTCAGCATGATGAGGAACCAAAAAGACATTGGCTATTTTTTCGCGTTGATCACCGCGTGGCAGGTCAATGGCACTTTCGCCAAAGATCCGCTCGCCACTGGTTAGCTCGGCCACTAACGTGGATTTATCAATGGTGACCGGCAGTATTTCACCTTCAACATCTAACATTTGCGCTAAACCCTGAATGCCTTCTGAAAACGAACCACTGTATTGCGATAGCATCGTTAGTAGCATATTGCCGGCACTATGGCCGGCCAGGCGTTTACCTTTGGTAAAACGTTTTAGTAATAGCTTTCGAGCGAGTTCTCGGTAGGGGGAAAGTGCCAATACACACTTTAAAATATCACCCGGTGGCAAAATACCTAATTCGTCACGTAAACGTCCGGTACTGCCGCCACTGTCGGTCATTGATACAATTGCGCTGATGGTTAGCGCGTCGGCGTCTCTTAAGGCTGATAGCAATACAAAATGGCCGCTTCCGCCACCAATTGTTGCAATAGAAATTGTATTCTTAACCACTATTCTCTCCGTGAGGTTTGCCCAGTGTAGCGGCATTGTTACCAGCCTAAATCAGTGTAGTACACTAAACAAAGTGCGAAGGCTTAGCAATGTTAGCTCTGTCATAGTCTTGCAATCAAACTGTCTCTGTTCGGCAGATAAGTCTTCTTATGAGCGCGTAGTCAAGTAGGTACTGGTATTCGCCAGTAAAAACCATAGCAGTACTTAAGAAGGGCTAAGCACATAAGCTTTATAGGTTGGTTGGTCTTAATTATTCATCGACGGCTAGCATACTGCTTTGTTGTATTTAAGCTATTAAAGGAGCAAGCAACTGGATATTGAGATGAAGCATGCCATAGCAGCGTTGTTGGCTTATGATTGCAGCGAGCATTATAAATGCCGCGCTTAAGTTTCAGTGGCTCAAGCGGGCGAATAAAGCAGAGTTTAGTGCTGAAAAAGTAGCTAGCTTGTATATAAAATTAGCACTTAAACAAATTCTACATTTTTTTTTGCCTCTAACGTTGACAAACAAGCCGAAAATCCGTTTAATAGCGCTCGCTCGATACAGCGTATCAGCAGTACCAACAGTGTGCCGATTTAGCTCAGTTGGTAGAGCAACTGACTTGTAATCAGTAGGTCGCCAGTTCGACTCCGGCAATCGGCACCATCCTTTTAAAGCCTCGTCTTATGACGAGGCTTTTTCATTTCTGCTTCCTGATAATAATTATTTCCAGTTGATTTGGCATTTTTCTGCGGCTGGTTTATGCTCGCTTATCTCGATATGTGTAAATAGGAAGGCCAATGCTTAAGGCTCTTAGAGAATTTTTACAAGCAACTGTTGATGGTACCGATAATGATAACGGGCCCAATGTTGAATTAGCCGCTGCCACTTTATTGGTGCAGCTAAGCCAAAGTGATAGCCAGCAAAGCAATGCCGAGAATGCAGTGATCTTGCGTAAAATAAAGCGTCTGTTTGAGCTAAGCGATCAAGAAGCTGAGCATTTGTTTATTCAAGCGCAAGCTGAAGCAAATCAAGCTATCTCAGTATTTGATTTTACGCGCCACGTTAAAGAGCTTGATTACCAGCACCGTTACCAGTTTACCGAAGCCTTATGGAAAGTAGCCTACGCCGACGGTGTTATTGATCCCCAAGAAGAAGCGCTGATTCGCCAAGTGTCTGACCTTATTTATTTAAGCCATAGTGACTTTTTAAAAGCCAAAATGTCTGCGCAAGACTGTTAGCTCCATTTTTGTAAGCCTTAGCTCGTTTACCTAGGCTTCTTGCTGAGCGACGGTTTGATGTAGCTGCGCCGCCATATCTTGCAGCTGATTGGCAATGCCGGTTAGCTGCTCGGTATTGTCGAGTAAGGCTGAGCTACTTTGTGAATTATGTTGGCTAAAGTCAGATACCTGAGAGCTCATCCCAATTATGTCAGCCACGGTATTCGCTTGTTGTTGCATCACCTCGGCCATTTGGCCAACGCCCTCTGAAATATCCTGCACTAGAGTGATAATGTTATGCAAAATTCGTCCGCTTTGTTCAACCACATGGTGCCCCTGTTGTACGTCGGCTGAACAGATTTCCAACAAACTACGTATTTGCTGGGTAGATTGACTACTGCGCTGGCTTAGCTCTCTTACTTGGTCTGCCACTACCGAGAAGCCACGACCTTGTTCTCCGGCTCTAGCTGCCTCAATGGCGGCATTTAAGGCCAGTAGGTTGGTTTGATTGGCAATATCACTGATGATCTCGGTAACGCTGTTGATCTGTTGGTTGCTAGTAAGGATTTTTTGCATCGAGTGCTCGGTTTGGCTAATTGCTTGCGCGCTTTGTTCAGCATTTCCGGTGGCTTGTTGGGATAAATCTAGCAATTGCAAAGTGGCTTGATTGGCCCGAGCCAGCACCGAACCCATCTGAGCAAGGTGTTGGTTAATGTGATTTATCGACTGATGTTGGTCAGCTGAACTTTGAGCTATTTGGGCAGCTTTACTGTTCATTTGCTGCACTGTGCTAGACATATTAGTCGCCGAGCTGACCAATTGAGTAGAGCTATCGCTGGCGTGTTCAACCACTTGCTGCAGTTGCTGTTTAGATTGCTCTGAAGCTTGCGCGATATTGTGGTTAGTTAACTGCGCTTGTTTAGCCTGAAGATAGGCCTGATCTTTTAAACGTAGCGCATAGTTTTGGCCAATCCACAGTAATAATAGCGGTAGCATAAAGCCTGAGAATAGCTCTATTGTCATGGCGCGCTCAGGCAACTGCATTTGTGGAAAGCTAGCACCTTGATAGTCTGCTAGCAGCATCACAAAGCCAATGCTAAACAAAATCCCGGTCCAGATATTTCCCCATAGCCGGTTGGTCGCCAAGTAGCTGAGCAGTGACAAGGTGGGTAGCCAATATAAGTGGGGTGAATCAAGCAGGCCACCTGATTGATAAACAATATTCATGGCGTGCAATACCATGCCGCTTAAGGCTAGGTTGCCTACCACTAGATAATGCCAGCCAGAACGCAATAACATACTGGCGAATAAGGTGATAACGATCAGTGCTAATGAGCTGATGATCAGCGCTTGGTGATCATATTTTTGCCATTTAAAGCCACTGTAAATACCTACCAGCAAACCAAAAAATAAATAAAATAGCAGCGTTTTAATCGCTTGTTGCTGGTCTTCTTCAATGATTGCGCGTGGTTTAAAAATATATCCGTATATTTCTACTGGGTTTAACATGTTTAGGCTCGTATTATTGTTAGGGTTTCAGCTACAGGTCTGTCCACTTGAGTGATGTTTTCGCCAATTTAACAAATTAGCAACATGGCGTGCGGGGAAGTGTGCGTTAGTTAAAAAATAAATCGTTGCCAATTTGTTTGATTTTTCAGCGTGAATGCGAGATTTTTAGTCAAATTGCTGGTTCTTTGTTCGCTTAATCAAAAGCGCGATATAAGCGCTTTACCTTTAAACTGGCTTATGTATAATTCGTTTCCGTTGCAGGGGCGTAGTTCCAATGGCAGAACGTCGGATTCCAAATCCGAATGTTGGGAGTTCGAATCTCTCCGCCCCTGCCAAATTTAAAGGCCAGCTTATTAGCTGGCCTTTTTCATTTCTGGCTTTCTATTTCCCGCTCTCAGGCTACCCTCATCAATTCCTAAACCCTTACTTTGTTAAAGCCTGCGATTCGGTTTATTGTGTAATCAGGTGAAAGTAGTGAAAACCAACACACTTATTCACAGAGCAAACAATGTCTATTGTGTTCACGTAGGGCTTGGTTTTTCTGATGAAGCCTTAGGGAAAGAGGCCGATAGGATTGATATAGTTAAATCAAAAGTGAATTTAATTTTACTCCGCCCCCTTTTTTACGCTAAATAAAAACAGAGCATAGAAAATGTGAGCAAGCATACACAACGTAGAGTGCTTACTTTTATTTTATTTTGACTGGCCTATTATGTATTACAATATTGCATAATGGAGACTTAAGGATGATTACAAAACACGTTGTGACAGGTGCTCTACTACTGTCTTTACCTATTGCTACTTTAGCTAACAATGGGGTGTCGTACCCTGTACCGGCAGATAAATTTGATATGCGTAATTGGAAAATCACCATCCCTTCAGACATTAATGAAGACGGCAGAGTGGATGAGATTGAAGGCGTTGCGATGATGAGTTTCTCGCACAATGATTTCTTCTTCTTAGATGCCGATGGCAACATGGTTTTTGAGGTGCATAACAAAGCAATTACCACTAAAAACTCGAAAAATGCGCGTTCTGAACTTCGCCAAATGCCGCGTGGTGCATTGTTTCATATTGATACCGCAGATAAGCTAAATCAATGGGCACTGACTAGTCACCCTGAAGCAGAAAGCTACAGTGCTGTAGGTGGCACCTTGGAAGCAAGCTTAAAAGTAAATCATGTTTCTTTAAATGCTAAGCATTCAGAAAAAGGGCCTGCTCACTCTGTCGTGGTTGGTCAGATCCACGCCAAGAAGCATAATGAAATCATTAAAGCTAAAACTGGCTTTGGCCATGGTAACGAGCCACTTAAGATCTTCTTTAAAAAACTGCCAGGCCATGAATATGGTTCGGTGTTTTGGAACTACGAGCGTAACTTAGCTAAAAAAGACTCAAACCGCATCGATATCTCACTTCCTGTTTGGGGTAACACTTGGGAAAATCAACACGACCCTGGTGAAGCTGGTATCGCTCTAGGCGAAGAGTTTAGTTACAAGGTCGTTGTTGAGGGCACTATCATGCACTTAAGCTTTGAAACTGCTCGTCACAAGCCAGTCACTTACGATATTGACCTAAGCAAAGGCTATGATGATAAAGATTTTGCGCGCGGTTATGCTGAAGATGATTTCTACTTCAAAGCAGGCGCTTATGGCCAATGTAGTGTACAAGACTCTCATCCAGTATGGGGAACCGGTTGTGCGGGTACTGGCGATTTCGCAGTTGATAAGAAAAGCGGCGACTACAATAGTGTTACTTTCTCTAAACTTAAGCTAAACGGTCATTAAAAGGGCTTTGAGCTCGAGGCCCCCAGAACTTATCCAGCCTCATTTTAATGGGGCTGGAAAGCGAGTGTAGTGTCTCTAAAGCTTGCCGCCAGTGCTCTTTTATAGACGAATCCCTCCGACCTAGGCAAATTTTAAAGGCCAGCGATTTAGCTGACCTTTTTCGTTTCTGGCTTTCTCTACAAAAATCTTTAGCGTCGCGTAAGGTATGCGGCTTGAATTTCTCATCGCCATCATCAGTGCTTACATTCTATTTTTTATTTAAGCCCTGGTGTGCCCCTATCATCATTTACGCGCTAGGGCTTACCTAAATGCCAAGAGCAAGGGTGCCTCTGCTTAAAGCACCTCAGAGCAGTATGAGGAATACTTACAATAAAGCGACTTACCTTAAAGACCGCATGGAGTTAATGCAGGGGTGGTCTGATCAAGTTAGTAAAGCTGCTGAGAGCAGCGAGAGTGTCATTGCCACATAATAAATAGCGAACTGTAGAGTTGAGTTGTCTATCAGGTTTGGATGTTAGTCCTTTTTATTACTTTCCGATACAGAAAGTGAAGACGCCCATAAACATTGGTGTGGTTGCATACTTGGGGGACCGATTGGGGACCAAATTGACATATGTGCTCTCAACCCAAGTGCACTTTCCTAATAGAATATAGTCGATTATTTTATACTTCGGTTCGGCCTTATTGATTATTTGGAATTATGAATGCTGTTTGCCCGCAACCGATGGGTAGGCGCACTTACCCTGCTTATCGAGATAGTCATAAGTTACATCCATATACGCACTATTTTAATCCTTCGATATTTAACGTGTATTTATCTTTGATTTTGATAGTAGTGCCTTAACGCAACCCAATAAGATGGAGACCTCAGCTTTAATGCTAATTATCTAACCGATAAGTATTTAAACGTCGTCTAATTCAGCACGTACCTTATCTATGAACAGAATTTCTGAACTATTGGTGGTTGACTGTTGGTTAAATGTTGATCAATGGTTGACTATTTTTTGAGCGGCTGTTAATAATTAAGGAGGTTGTCTACGGAAAGCAGGGAAGCTGATGAAACAACGTTACGTAGTATATGGACTCTTTCTAGTTTTTTTCACTGTGGCTACAGCGGAAGCAGCAGAGTGTCCTAGCAACAAAATAAAGAAGCTACGAGCAGAATGTCAAGAAATCCTCCGTGACATATCAGGTACACGTTCACTTGCTAGGCAAG
This sequence comes from Agarivorans sp. TSD2052, assembly GCF_023238625.1. NCBI lineage: Bacteria > Pseudomonadati > Pseudomonadota > Gammaproteobacteria > Alteromonadales > Alteromonadaceae > Agarivorans > Agarivorans sediminis. The sequence goes on along the minus strand of NZ_CP096670.1, from coordinate 3,523,743 downwards.
CTGAAGATAAAGCATTTGAAGTCGGTCTAAAAGCGGGGGCTAAGGGAACATCATGCCTGATCAGCAGCGGTAAACTGATATCTTCATGCTACACAGGTTCTCCGTCTTGCCTCACTGAAATTGTTAAGGCTCCTAACACTGTGAAAAAGTGCGTGGATGCTATCAAGCTAATCGATACTTCAATTACTTATTACCAAAAGTCCAAGCTCTTTATTGGAACAGCTTTGGTTGCTTTTAGCGACCAAGGTGGTGACTCAATAATTAAGCAGCTTTCTGATTGTGGAGCTGCTGGGTGCGAGGATTACTCGACTTTGATTATACGTCTCAAAAATGACCAAGCGCGAGTTAGTAGGAACATCAAACGCCTAGAACGGTACAGAGAACTCTTGATGTCTTCCAAGACAAAGCTCGAGAAATGTGAGGCTAATAAAGGTAAAGGTTGTGAGAAAGCAAGTCCGAGTCTAAAGAATATGGATTCATTGGAGCCTCCAACTGATGATACCCAACCTGAAACAGTTCCTTTGGATCTAGCTCTGGTGTCTATATCTTCATCTTCGAAGTTTCAGAAAGCTGCCCCTGAGCTTTTAGCACCTCCTGCTGCAATAACAAAATAAGGGATTAACATGTTATCGAGAGTTTTATTTTTAATAGCAGCCTTAACCCTAGCAGTGTTTTGGGAAGTAATGAAAATTTTTGGTCAAGGGCAAGTATCTGTACTCGGCTCTTTAAGTAAATTGGAAGCTCAAGTTTTAGGGGGTGATAGCTGGGTCTTGTTTGTTAAATTGTTGCTTGTTTCGCTTAGTCTATATATGGCTCTGTTCGCGATTCGGTCTAGCGATAAACATGTTCATGATCTGAGGAAACTTCGAGAATCTTTTGAGTCAGTTTTTGCGCTTGATAAGTTCAAAAGTAGCAGTCTAATTGCCTGTCATGACTATGTCCCAAACGAGGGAGAGCAGGTGGTTGAAATAAAGACACTTCTGAACGAAAGCACTTACGACAAATTGGATAAGAATCATCACGAAGCTCAGAATATTGTAATAGCTATCCTCAAAACCTATCAGATCACCCAGCAGGTTAAGAGCTCGGAAGAGGAACTAACTCGTCGTACAGAGATGATACGAGATCAGTATTTCGGGAAGCTGGCATGGCCCAATTTCACAAGAATTGCGTTACCAATGCTAGGATTTCTAGGGACTGTTATAGGGATTATGATCTCCATGAATGATCTCTCCAAAAACATCAAAGAAGCCTTAGATAAAGAGACTTCCTCAGTTGATTATGAAACAATTCTGCATGCAATTATCGACTTGATTGGTCAAATGGGAGTGGCATTTGATACCACAGTCATCGCTCTTATCCTCACTTTTTTCGTACTTTCTCGAATAACAAAGGCTCAGACAAAGATGGAACTGGAACTAAACCAGATCATCAAGTCATTTGACCCTATTTTTCACCGATTAACTGTTCCAAATTGGTCCCGGATTACTGAAAGATATATCAAGCAAGCTTTTGCTAGAGCCCATACACAGCAAATTGACGATGATGGGCGCGGATGATGATAAATCGTCCTGACTGGGAAGATGACGATGACGCGGGAGCAGGACAAGATCTGTTTGCCACTGCGCTAATTGCGATGATCCTTATCACTGCAGCCTTTCTGATGGAAGTTGGCCAGCGCAAGGTTAAAGCCCCTGAACAGTTACCAGAAAGTGTGCTGCAAGAGTGGCGCCTTATACATAATTCGCAAATCTTTACGATGAAATTTGCAACAGAGCTTTGTATAACATCGAATAACTTTGAGTGGGAATATCCTATAGACGCTTACACGCCATTTGGTTACATGCGACTTGAGCCGCCTCAAGGCAATCCTGAAAAGACTGCTTTACAGCTATCTTCCAAGCCTACTTGGGTTGAGAGTTGTGAATAAATATAGGAAGCGAGCGGGGCTGGTAAACACAGCAGCGGGTGCTGATGCGAGTATGGATGTACTCGCTACTCTGTTTGTTAGTTTTGTGCTGTTGTTTGCGCTTGCGGTCCTACTTAGTGGTGGTAATAAGCTGCTCGCCAAAGAGCAGTATGTGATGGTTGAAATACTGCTTAGAAAAAATGACCACACAAACTCGTCGCCACCTAGTGGAGAGTTTCCGGCAGAGGATATGAAGCCCTATCCCATGCGCAGAGCACCCTTAGTAGAGCTCGCATGGCAAGAAAACGGTACGTTTATGAAGGGTCGGACTGTGGCGATGCCTCAGAAAGTGTCGCTAGAAAACCAATTTCGAGCCTATTCAAAGCAGAAAAACCGATATCTGAATGCGACGGCCACCGCGCACGAGATCGAGTTTAATTGTGGCGGCAGACAGGATGACTGTCGAAAATATGTAGTGATAATCTCGCAGTTAGCTCGCGGCACGTATCGGCTGGAAGTTTCAAGGGGTCTTTTTAAATACTTTGATAAATACTCCGTCACAATTGATGTCATCCACCCTTATCAAACAGAAACGATAAGACAGGAGCTTAATAATGTCAGCGGTAATTGGGAGGCTGCCCCTATTGATTTTACATTCAACCCTAAGGTGGGTTGGTAGTAATCCAATAATTCGATTTGTCTGGTTGATGGCACTATTCATCTTGTCGATAGAACAGGTTTGTGCCCAGGATAGTCAAAAGTCGGAGATCTCCTATGGGTTACTTGAGCTTATACAACAAGATACTAGTGATAATGGACTCACCGAATATATAGAGTTATTGTCGGTGCTTAAAGAACCGTGGAATACGCACGCCGCTCATGAGTTGTTAGTTCTTTCACTGCCAATACTTCCTGAAAAAAAAGATGGGGAAACTGTAGTATGGCCCGAGTCCCCAAGCGATTTGTTAGCAACGCTCAAAATCCAGCTAGATCAAACCGAGTCGTTAAGAAAAAAAGCAGAAAATATAACCGAAAATACTCTAAGGAGTCATGCTTATTCAGGCTTTATCAACTCGCTTTACGCATTGGCACGTGCGTATGCGACCAAAGAGCCTGCGGAATTGAACAAGGGCTGGCAACCGCTTCGTTCTTATATAGAAAAAGAGAATATTTGCTCGCCGGCTACGGTTGATAAAACGGATGCTTTAACGACGGCAATTATTAAAGCTTGCCCCAAGCTTATTGAACTTGACGTAATAGAAGATTTTGAGGCTCTGATTACTGATATTCGGCCGATTCTTGACGAGATGAATAAAGTTGTCGACATGCAGCTATATCAAGACGAGGCACTACGCAATCTGCTAAATCGATCTCAAAATAAAGAAGTAATCGAGAATACCCCAAGTAGTTTCGACGTCCAAATGGAACTGGAAGCAAAGCTACGTCAGGACTACTCTGAGATTCGACGCTCACTATTTATTTCCGCGCAATCTCTTTTGCGCCTAGATGTAACATTGGAACACTGCAAGCTCGATGTAGACTGGATGGAATTTCCTTTAACTGAGAGTTGCTGGAGTGAGGTGACGCAACATTGGAAGGTGCATTCAGCAGAGTATGATGTAATGCTTGACCAACTGATTCGTCACTGGGTTGGCCGTGGCGTAGAATCCTTATTGGTTTCCCAGATTACGGGATGTATCGAGCCCATTTATAGAGATGCTTCAAGAAGTACAGAAGAAACCCTGGAGAATCTCGCAGAAGGTCAATATTTCTGCTCTAGCCATCCAACTATCCGCAATTTAGCCAAATACTTTGATATAGATAATGTAGAGAGTTGGGCCCTCAAAAATTACCCGCTGGACTTGGCCAAGCACACACGCCTTGAGCTGCTCGTTCAATCCATTCAACCACTGCTGGACTGGATAAACAGTCGCCACGTTATCGGCACATCGTCTCTAGGTGATTTATTGTTGGTTTTTTCCTCGTTGGAATCTGAAAAAGATAGCGAGTTGCTGCATTGGACAGTGCAATTGTTGCAGGAAAACTCAGGGTTTGAAAAAAGTACCCTCAATAAACAGGCGCTACCAGTAGGGGTATCTGCAACACTGGCTTCCACTGTCGGTGATATTGAAGAGTTAGTTAATCAGCTCTCCTCGCCATGGGCTTCGGCCGACATACATATCGATAAAGTCCAACTGCGCTCATGGTTAAGCCAGTTAGACTCCCCAAGAAACCTTATCGGACTGCTCAAGCAGGCGGGTGATGAAGATTGGTCACAAGGAGTAATTGAACTCTGGCCTCAATCGGTTTATCTGCGCTTGCCTTGGGCGCAATCGGAGCCCAAAAACGGCACGTTCTGTAACATTAGTTGGCAAATCAATCAGGACTTGGTTGCGATTAAGGGCTGCCTTGAAGAGGCGACAACGGCTACTGCCGTGTCTGCCATAGATCCGCAGATTGATAATTGGTCGAAGAGGGTGGCAGCTGAATTCAAGGATCCAGTCCATGCCTCATTGCGTAAGTTCCTTGATAGCTTAGAGGCAAGCGAAATATCCTTTAATACTAATGGTATGGTGGTACGTTTGGCCGAGGATCCATTGATCACGGCGTTTGTAGGGAGGGATGGTTCGGTAGCTTTAGAAAATATGAATGTTGTCTTGTCAGCTGTGGCCAAGCGATACGTACAGGCAGGGATTCAGTCCATGCCATTTATTCATTTCAAATTCACTCCGCACGATAGTACAGACCAAGCTGAAGTGTACTGGACGTCACACCCGCTAGGGCGACAGTTAATGGGGACGGCCAAGCGAATGGGTTCAGTTTGGCAGTGGTCACCCAAGGCCAGTTCAATTTCGCTCCCAGGAATGGACGTAATACGTATTCGCGATGCTAAAATAGACACAGCAAAGGGCGAACTAAGCCTTGAAATAGAAAAGGCGATGTTGCCTTTAGGTACCGCTATTTACGATTTTCAGGTGGTGATTGATAAACAAGGACAGATTACAATTACAGCAGATCCCGACCGTATCGCTTCGCTGTATTACGACAAAGTGGTGGATATGGGGTTCAATTCTCTGGACCGTAACGCCTTAGGTATACAGTGGGTGACGTCACGGCAGTCATATGTTGTGAGTTTCACAGGTCCCATATCCTCGACAGATCACCAAATTGTGCTTGATGGACAGTTCGAACCCAATCTGCGTAGAGTATTTGAAGAGGAACTGGCTGGTACTATGAAGCGGGATGTGACCCAAATGCTGTCCCAGGTGGTTGACAAAGATCCTCTTCCCGTTGGCCCTTTATCTTTTCAGCAGTTCTGCACTGATGGTACCATCAGTTCCTGCAAGGTCACGATAAAAAACCATGTTGGTGCCAATACCTGTCAATTATTGTCCTGGAAGATGGATTCCAATACAGCATGTGCTAACAACAAAGAACTTGACTGTCTGAAGCAATCGCTTGAGCGAGTGAGTGCGTTCGCTAACTCTGTAGAGCCTAGCCAGCTCTGTTTTTATAGAGACAGCCTTTCCCTCCAAGGCAGTGCCACCTTCACTGTTAATGAACTCCCTTCTAAGTTCGATGCTGCGGTGGAGGTCGACCTTACCAGTGGCATAATCCGTCCGGAGAGTAACCTTGAATTACGTATCAATGAGGCGGTGCGACTGGGAGCAGATCATTTGTTGCCTAATGATCTTAAGGATAGTATTGATGACTATGTTGACCAGTTGAGTCAACTTTGTGAAAAGACGAAACAGTCTTTTTCTGCAGCACCAGAGCTTAGCGCCGAAGTGCAAATTAACGGTAAAAGTGGCTGTGGTCGAGCAGTCTGGACAGGAGATAACCTGCGACGTTCACATGACCTGACTATCATCTTTACTCCACAATCAGGAATCCTTTCCCCGTTTAAGCTTGAGGGTGCGACTTTTTCCCTTGCTGATGGGGTTCATTTAGAGCAAGCCCGTCTTACGCCAGAAGCTGCGATTCAGTCATGGATTTCATCACTTGTTCCTGCAGCATTTAAGACTAGTTCTTTACCAATTTACACGCAAATACTCAATGAGACACTGGTTCTAAGAACTGAGATACCACTGCAGCTAACAGAGCTTGGCTTGAAATTTTTAAATGTTCCAGTCGAGCTTCGAGTAAATGCAGATGGGATTCAACTTGATCAAAATCTGGAGCAGACATTAGTGGACGCATACATTGAAGCAATCAAAGCAACCGCGCCCATAAGCTTCAGTTTTAACAATGCCCAATTCACCATCAAGGATGCAACTCAAATTACCCCAAACAGATTAACACTGACTACTAACATGGAAATAGAGTTTGATGAAGTGTATTCCGTCGACGGTGTTCCTGTAGAAATCGACCTCCTAAAAGGCAGTGGAGCAATTGATATAGGCGCCTTGGGATATAGCCAACTCTGCCTCCAAATCAGTGAGAGATTAACTACGTTCGCAAAAGGGATAAATCTAGGGTCTTTCATAGAAACAGGTGAGCCCCGATTAAGCAATTGCAATGAAGATTCCCTGAAAGTTGAAATCGACCTCTATGCCAAGGTACTGAGCTATTCCCGCCAACCGATAGGTATTATTACTATTAGTGAAAAAGGCCCGACCATTCACTTTAATGGTGCTGTGACGATTCCATTGGGACCGTCCATTGCGATGGGGCCAGTAAGCCTAATGTCGCCGAAACTTACAGTGAGTGACGAGCCAGCACTGAGCTCTACGGTTTCCTGGTTGTCAGAGTCAAAAATTGTAGCAATAAACGCGCAGCTTAAGCTATTGGAGGAGGATGGCCGCGAAGGACTGGAACTTGGCGGGCCTATTAAGCTCGTGGATTTTATACCCGCTGGTAGAACGGATTCTCGCTTTATAGGTCAGACGCTGTCTTCAGGGATGGATATTGGGGGCTCATTACGCAAGATAATACGAGTTAATGGATGTCTTTATGTTGGCGAAAAGGAGGATGATTTTTGTGACGAGCTTGGCTACAAAATGGAACAGCTATGCCCTGGCGACTTTATTCCAGAACAAAACGGTATCGCCGCTTGCGGTAAGGGCCATCTGTTCCAGTTGATGCACGGTGATTATGGATTGGAGGTGACCGACAAAGGAAGAGTAAACGCCTCCACTAAAGTTAATTTTATTCTTTTTGATGTTGATGGTAAATTTTCGACCAAGGACAATTTCAGTAATCCAGCTCTTTCAGGAGAACACGGTATTGAAATCGCTAATATCGACATTAGTTCTGTTGAAGTTGAAGTTGGAACTACTGGAGCGAGGTTCTCGTTCAACTTTTTCGGTCAGCGTATTACTTTCTTGATTAAAGACCTTCACAGGATGAAGAAAGAGCACATAGAAGAAATGATCCTTCGTTTGCTTTTCCCGGACATAGATCTGGAAAAATTACTCGAAGCTCTACTCTCTGGGGACATAACGATGAATCCTTTTGCTGCGTTTGGCAATGGCGGTGGTGAGATGAACGCTGATGGTAATGACGGTGAAGGAAATATTGGTAACGCAGCAAACGGCTCTGGGGGGGATGTTAATGCTGCCGGTGAAAATAGTGGTTCTAGAACTGCTCAAACTTCGGATGAAGGCAGCAATGCAATCAAGGGGGCTTTTCAATGTGATATAGATGGAAACTGTGATGGCCCGATCGCCTGTTCAGTTAAACCTTGTGATGGCCCTGAGGTCTGTACCGAACTTCCTTGTAGAGATGATCGGCCAATTGTGCCAAAGCACCAATGGCGAAAAATTCAGCATAATACCCACCTTAGCCTTGGTCCAATTAAAGAGCTATCTGAAGGTACCATCGAAAGACTAATACCAAGAAGTCTGAAGCAGGACCTGCGGGAAAGAGATGATCCGGATACACCTGCCTATCAAAAGTTGGTCAAAAAATCTTCTTCAGGCATACACATTATGACCAGGGAGTCAGGCCCTACGCCATTTACTCTGAAAGTCAAAAAAGTAGGTACAGAAGGTGCTATTTTACACTTTGGAAATAACTCATGGTGGGCGCCAACAGAACTTCCAGATGGACAACCCTTGCTTGATCTGTCGAATGAATCTAACCCCTTGCTCGGTGTCGCTATTATTGATGACCTCTCAAAAGGACTACCGGTGATTCTCGAAAAGGATGGGACACTAAGGATAGTGGTGCTACATCAGCCGATCTCGGAAAAGGCTTTGCCCAAAGTCACATTGGGTGATTGGAGCGTACTTTTTAGAGAAGAAACTTTGCCCACTATACCTGAGTCAATCGACCACATTCCTCCTAGTATCATCTCCCTGCCTGATTGGTCTATAGATCAGCATGACCTTGACGAAAATCTGTTATTTGACGCTCAAGCGCACCGCGATGCTCAATTCCAAGGAGTATTAAAGTACTTCGCTTCATGCATGGACAGGACTCTATTTTATTCAGCCAAAATGCCACTTCCGGTCGATATTTATAAATACTGTGAGCTAAAGGGAGCGCCTGAGGAACTTAGTGAGACAAGCCTAGTTCAAAAACTCGAGTCTGGTGGCAGCTTAATTGTTTGGTCGCTGTCTACAATTGATGAGTCTTACAGGAGTTGCTATGCCTATTTACCGTCATATATAGATTTGTCCGACAAGCTTCTGACAATTTTACAAGAGGAAGGTTTGTGTGGATCGTCGACGATTGTCGATGTTACTGAAGAGGGGACACTATTATTGGTTAGTACTTCTCAGGACGGAGTTCAACAATCTAAGGCGTTGTATCTTCCTGAGGTGAAAGTGTTCGATATCACAATGGTATTCCCGAATGATAATAAAAAATATCTTCCAAAACATTACCATCTCCCTGCATTGAGGTTATTCAAAACCCCAGAGCAAGTACATTATTACACTGGTAATTCTTCGTGGGTATTGCGCGGCTCCAGTGGGACAATGTTGTTTCGTAACTATGGACCAAAAAATTGCGATGGTCACATCGGTGTGGTTGTAATGACAGGGACAAAATTCAAGACTTTCATTGATGCAAAGATGAAGATTCTCCCTCAAATGAATACTAATAAACTTTGTAGCAACGATTATTCAGCATGTGCACATCAAATAGCTATGGAATTTGTCGATGACAGTTACCCGTCAGAGGATTTACCCAATTTGGGTTTTCTTGAATTTCCGAGCAAATGGATATGCGAAGCGATGAATCCTTAAGTTGCTAGTAGGAGCAAGCTGTTTTTTACTAATCTAAAAAAGATTGAAAGTACAGTTAGGTATGTCTCAATTTTTATTGGCTTTGGCGTGTACAAGAGCTTGTTGGTGAAGTCACATGAAGTCTTTTTAGAAGTGTTGCGGACCATGCAGGTCGTGCCCGATTTCTTGAAGAACTATTCTACGCGTGGAATTTTATTGGGTTCCTGGGGGGAATACATTTAGCTCATTGGTTTCTTAAAGCCCTCACCTTGATCAGCCTTTGGGCTCCGAGCACCGTCTACACGCCCCAGAATTTGCGTCACCAGCGCAATAATCAAACTCTAAACTATAGCTGCCGTTTGAATTATTATCAGGATACTTTGATGTATCTGAAACCTTCCGGGCATAGTATTGGTATGGGTGGTTATTATTTGGTACCGACTGAAGGCCTTAAAGTCGTTCGCGCTCCGTCATGTAGAGGATTCGTTATTGAGCACCAGCCAGAATATGGTAGTTCGTGTAAGCTACTCCTATGGCGACCTTAATGAGAAATCTAAAGTTAATTATAAGACATCAGGTACCATTGATGCGATGCTGAGGTTTTAAAGCGAGCAAAGTGCCAGGCGGATTAGTCAGTGTTTTTGGGCTAATTTTACAGCCTAAAACACCTAAAAAGGCAGAGTCTACGCTGTTAGTTACTGCTTATCACCCGTTCCATATATTCTAGAGGCAGATCTGTTGCACCTCGCTTTGGAACATTGAGTCCCATAGGCTTGAGCTCATCAGCCACTTCTATCATAAAGGTTATACAATCATTCTTTGAAAGATCGTAGGAACGCAGTACTAAGTCGTTGGCGTCAGCCAGCCCGAGTTGCTGGAGAGGCGATTCGGTCAATTCAAAAGCGCGCTCGTAATCAGCCTTATTCACTTTTATACGCAAACAGCGTTGCATCGAGTTCGTGTATTTCTCCTTATTCAGATAGCCACTAACAGGGGTGCCAAAGTAGGACATCAATGCTGAGATGGATCCCGCGTTCGGAGTATGGCCGATACTGGTTAAGGTTACATCGCCGTTATTCTTAATATGGGTGAACGATACAAAGGCGTGCCCCGGTAAGTTCAGTTTGTTATCCGGGGAGGCACGAGCGCAAAGGGCAACCTCGTGGGTACCACTGGGGTCGGACTTGTTGGAAAGGTCTATTTCCTTTGCCGACAGGTTGGGGATATTGATTAATAGGCTGATAGTGAAGGCGTTGAATAGTGGTTTGAGCATGGTATTTCCTCGTAGGTTGTATGGCTCGTCGACATGCTCTGCTTAGAACATTGTAATTCCATGTTAGAAATTTCTGTGCAATAATTGACCAATAGACATGTAAAGGGATTTTTGGGTGGAAGTCAAGGTGGTACTGATGTCTTGTAACGTACTATTTTGGAATGTTATGGAATCATAGGCACAGTATCGAGATTGCTCGAATAGAAGCTACACTCATGATCGTGTTTCGTTGGAAACGAGTCATCGCACTATGGCTATATGCATATCACCTCCGCAAATACCTGCTGCGTTTTCACTTGGCAAAATGATTTTGCGCACCTACTTCAAAGTACACCATATGGTGAAGTATGCTTAAAGACGATTTTGATAAACACAGAGCACTCTCCAGTAAGAATAGAGAAAAAACGGACTTAAAAAGTACATTTGAAAAGCTTAGATATTTACGTTTTTTTTTAATTATACTTTTTTCGCTAGTGCTGCTATTTTGGATAGGTTGCTTTGTTCTAGCATGTGACTCAAACAGCGGCCGACTCTTTCCTTGTTTCAACTCGTGCGATAATTCATTATGTGCGGATAGCTCACTGCCGCCGTGTATAGCTCCTGATATCTGTGCAGATGGTTCGCAGCCACCGTGTGTCGTTCCTGATGTTTGTGCAAACGGTTCACAGCCACCGTGTATAGTTCCTGATACTTGTACAGATGGTTCACAGCCACCGTGTATAATTCCTGATACTTGTGCGGATGATTCACAGCCACCGTGTATAGTTCCTGATATCTGTGCAGATGGTTCGCAGCCACCGTGTGTCGTTCCTGATGTTTGTGCAAACGGTTCACAGCCACCGTGTATAATTCCTGATACTTGTGCGGATGATTCACAGCCACCGTGTATAGTTCCTGATATCTGTGCGGATGATTCACAGCCACCGTGTATAGTTCCTGATACTTGTGCTGATGGTTCACAGCCACCTTGCGTGTTTTGTCCTGCTACTGATCCGTGCAATGGATCAAACTGTTCTGTGCAACAGCTTAAAAAATACGAATCTTGTAGGCTCAATTTTGCTTTCGATAGCACCCTTCTCTCTGATGAAGAAAAGCTAAAAATCTTGAAGCTAAGATTGGGAGCAATAGACTTAACTCAGCTTTGTATTGTAGGACATACGGATGAGACCGGATTAGCTTCGTACAACAAATCTCTTGGTATTCGACGAGCACAATCGGTCAAAAATACAATTTGCGGCGGAGATGTTGATTGCAGAAATCGAGTAAGAGCTATTTCGATGGGAGAATCCGAACCTTTAATAACTGATTTAGTTCCGATGAGAGATGAAATTAATCGGCGTGTTTATATCAGGACTGATGGCAGCTGCCCCTAAGTTGCTGAGCATATTGTTTTGAACTTCTAATTTCTATTTCCTCTTAACTTGTAACAGGTGGCTTTAGTTATATCATACCGTTACACCTCCAAGATATTACGGAAACTTAGATAACTATTCAGATATGTATACCCATGTGACCACATTTGCCAGATCTTGGTTTCCGTATTCAATAGGGTGGATATAACGTGTTGAACACCAGCGTTTCATTCACTCTAGAGTTAATTGAACACAGTTCCCTGTCTACAGCACCTACAGAGCAAGCTGAGTAAAAGATAAAGAATGGGGAAAGCATATGAAGGATAGCGTCCTTCATTAGCGATTAACCTGATTGTATTTAGCACCTTATTATACCTCCATCGCAACAGGGCGATCCTAATCTAGAGGTAGATATGTTTAATTCACACATTCAACATGGTTTGCACATCAGCGTATCTACGTCGATTGCAGCGCCACAACATCAATGCGGGGGTGCACTATGAGCATCGCCCATCAGCTTATTCAAAGCTCTCCATATATCGCTTTATTCATCACTTTAGCCCTTGGCTACTTAGTGGGTAAAATTACCATTGGCCGTTTTGTGCTTGGTGGTGTAGCCGGTACTCTGCTTATGGGCGTATTGGTCGGTCAGCTAGGTGTTAGCATTGACCCTGGTGTAAAAAGTATCTTCTTCGCCTTGTTCATTTATGCTGTTGGTTTCCAAGGTGGGCCTCAGTTCTTTGGTGCCCTTAACCGCAAAACGGTTAACGTATTACTGTCAGCCGTTGTGATGACCACAGTGGGTTTGTTAGTGGTGCTTGGCGCGGCTTGGATGTTCGACCTTGACCGTGGTACAGCGGCCGGTCTTGCAGCGGGTGGGTTAACACAGTCTGCGATTATTGGTACGGCTGGTGATGCCATTGGCAAGTTGGGCGGTATTACCGAACAAGCAAAAAACATCATGCAAACCAACGTAGCAGTGGGTTACGCGGTCACTTACATCTTTGGTTCTTTGGGCCCAATTTTAATGGTCACTTGGATTATCCCAACCCTAATGAAATGGGATATCCGTAAAGAAGCACTAGAGTTAGCTGAAAAGAATAACGCCGGTAAAGCGGAGTTGGCAGCCGGTGAATTTAACGCCATTACTGCCTTAGATTCTCGGGCCTTTAGCATCAACGAAAGCAGCACACTATTAAATCAAACCATTGCACAAGCCAATGACAGCTTAATAGATACGGCTATCGAGTTGGTACAGCGTGACGGTCAACAGTTAGACGCTGATGAAACCTTAAGGGTTCAACAAGGTGACGTTGTTGTCGTGACGGGGCGTCGCACAGCGGTGAAACAACAAGCTAGCCAGTTAGGTGATGAAATTGAAATCCCACCTTCAGTAGAATTGGTGGAAGAGAATCGTCAGCTTATCGCGACTAACTCGACACTGATTGGCAAAACGCTCGGTCAAATCAAGCAGGCCGCTCAAAAATCACTGACCCGTGGCGTGTATGTGACTAGCATCACCCGTGGCGGTAACAGTTTAGATATTAGCGCAGACTTAGTGGTTGAGAAACACGACATTGTTCAAATCACCGGTAAAGCCGCAGACTTAAACCGTGTGGCAAACACCATTGGTCAGCGTTTGGGCTCAGCTTATGTGACTGACTTTGTATTGCTCGGTCTTGGCATGGCGGTAGGTTTATTAATCGGCCTGATTCATTTTAAAATTGCAGGTATTCCGGTCACTATCGGCTCAGGCGCAGGCTGTTTAATCTCGGGTCTAATGGTGGGATGGTTACGTAGTAAAAACCCTAAAGTCGCGGCGTTCCCATTGGGTGCATCAAACTTCATACGTGACTTTGGCCTAGCAGTATTTGTTGGTATCGTAGGCTTACAAGCCGGTCCTCAAGCAATTGATGCTATCCGTGAGCACGGTTTAACATTGTTGATGTTGGGTGCAGGTGTTACCTTAATTCCACAAATCGTTGGCTTCTTCTTCTCTTACTATGTATTACGAGTAAGAAATCCGATTGAAGCCTTGGCAGCAGTGGCCGGTGGTCGAAGTGCAAACCCAGGCTTTGCAGCGCTACTAGAAAAAGCAGGTAACTCAACACCGGTATTTGCGTTCACTGTGACCTATGCCATCGCAAACGTATTACTGACGTTATGGGGCCCGGTGATTATTGGTATCATCACCACGAACGTAGCCATGTAATGTAAAAGTTTTATGCTGAGTATCATGCTCAAGCACGAGAACACAGCAAGCGCCTTAGGGCGCTTGTTGTTTTTTTGCTTTATATAAGAGCTGGTAGTTAATTAATGATCTGGGTAGCAGTATTTTCAGCGCGGTGTGGTGTTCTCCTTTAACTGAGCCTACACATTGTAGGCTCAGTTAAACAAGGTTATTGTTCCGCGAATGGTGCTAGCGCTCGCTATAGCATTTCTCCCTTATATAAGATGTTGTGAATATCGCATTGGATAAGGCTTTAGTGGCCGTTTCGCCATGTATTCCATTTCTCTGATAGACACCCGCGGGCGAACTAGCTTTGCTTGATGGGCTAGGGCAAGCCTATGTAGACCTGCTATGCCTGAGCCACTTTTTTCAGTTATTTCACGGCTATGAAGCTAAATAAAACACGCACACAGAATTTTTAGCGCCAATCTATCACCCTGCGGTTTATTACCATACCTACCATTAGTTTTTACATATCAACGTCTTAAGTTATTTGTTTTGCCGCGTAATTCACATGGCGCGACGTAATCACACAGACATTATTGGCCGCGAACGGCCCATGAAGGATAGCGTCCTTCATCGGTGATTAACCCGATTTTCCTAACCCTCTTACTATACCTCCATCGCAACAGGCACTGGCCTGGCGAACACCATTAACATGTAAACTAAAAGGTAAATTAATATGTTAGATATCGACTTCTCTCAATTCGCAGACCTAAGCCCATTTGAACTAAAAGACAAATTGATTGACCTCGCGAACACGGTTCCTGACCGTGCATTATTAGACGCGGGTCGTGGTAACCCTAACTTCTTAGCCACCTTGCCACGTAAAGCATTTTTACGTTTAGGTGACTTTTCAATTGAAGAAGCAGAGCGTAACTACGCTTATTTAGATGGCGGCTTTGGCGGTATCCCTAACGGTGAAGGCATTGTTGAACGTTTTGATACCTTTGCAAAACAATATGGCACTAAAGATGGCGTACAGTTTTTACAAAAAGCCCTTAGCTACGCAAAAGACCGTCTGGGTATCGAGAAACACGATTTCCTTAACGAACTCGTATTGGCCTTCTTAGGCTGTAACTACCCAGTTCCTTCACGCATGCTTACCAACATTGAGAAAGTGGTTAAGCAATACATTGGTGAAGAAATGTACGGCTCAGTCCCCATGACCACTAACTTTGACTTGTTCGCGACTGAAGGCGGCACAGCGTCAATGACCTATACCTTCGCGACCATGTTCAACAATGGTTTGTTGAAAAAAGGCGACAAAGTAGCCCTTATTACGCCCATTTTCACCCCTTACTTAGAAATTCCTGAGTTGGCTGAATACGACCTAGAAATTGTTGAACTACGCCTAGACGAAACCACTTGGCAGTTACCTCAATCAGAAATAGAAAAACTGGCAGATACCGACATTAAACTCCTGTGTGTCGTAAACCCTGCGAACCCTGCATCAGTGAAAATGTCTGACGACACCTTGGCCCTGCTCACTGACTTTGTTAATCAGCAGCGTAAAGACTTATTCATTATTACTGATGATGTATACGGCACCTTTGCCGACGACTTTGTGTCGTTGTTCGCAACCTTACCTTACAACACCTTGTGTGTGTACTCGTTCTCTAAATACTTTGGCGCAACTGGCTGGCGTTTAGGCACCATCGGTATTCATGAAACTAACGTGTTTGACGATGCCATGCGTGCACTACCTGAAGCGCATCAAGAACGTTTAGATGACCGTTACAAAACGCTAACCCCAACCCCACGTGATATTAAATTTATTGACCGTATCGTTGCTGATAGCCGCGCAGTAGCGCTTAACCACACTGCTGGTTTGGCCTTACCACAACAAGTACAAATGGCCTTATTCTCACTGACTTGCCTAATGGACTTAGAAGATAACTACAAAGCGGCTTGTAAACGCATTATTCGTGAGCGTTACAAAACACTATACAGCGCCATGGGTTTAGAAGTGACCGAAGATAAAGACCGTGTTGATTACTACACCTTGTTAGAGCTTGACCGCATTGGTGGCCAACTTTACGGCGAAGACTTTGTACGCTGGTTTAAAGACAGTGGCAAAGGTCAGTACTTCTTGTTCCGTTTAGCCCAGTCTACCGGGGTAATTTTATTACCTGGTAAAGGCTTCGACACGGTACATGCCTCAGTACGTGTATCGTTAGCGAACTTAACTCACCATGAATACGAGTTAATTGGCCGCGAAACCCGCAAAGTACTCGACGAGCATTACGCTGAGTACAAAGCGCAGTAATCGCAAAGAAACAAGCGCCTGAGGGCGCTTGTTGTTCTCAACCTTCTCAATTTTTTCAAACGGTGTTAGCTACCATGAAAGGCATTATTGTTAGGCAATCACAAGCAAACAGAATGCAAGCTACGATAGCTTGAGGGGGCAATTTGACTCTCTTTGCTACGTCACTAAAAACGTTTAAAATGACTTCTGTGCTTGGTTCTTGCTCTCTCTTCTTTTTTACTCAAGCGCCAAGAATAACGACACCAAGCATCATAAATTACCCCATCCATTTTATTATCTTTCACTTTCTCTACAAAAATCTTCAGCTTAGCTCGGTGTAAACTGTTTGAATTGTATTTCAATGTCATTGATCGGCAGTTAGAATAATCACGTTATAGTTTTTTTATCTTGCGGATGAAATTTAGTGATACAAACTCACCCAGTGACAGCGAATAATTCAGCTTCGCTTCAGGTCGCCGTAGTAGGTGGTGGAATTGCCGGATCAGCGGCTGCACTTAAATTGGCCGAACTCGGCGCCAATGTTAGCTTGTTTGAGGCTGGCCCCAGTTTAGTTAATGGCCCGCCAGCTTGCCACTTACACGCCGGTGGCAATTTATATCGCGAGATATCTGATGAGCAATGTCTTAAGTTGCTAGAGCAGTCGATTAATACCTTGCGGGTGTTTCCTCACGCGGTCAATCTGCGCCCTACTGTGATTAGTGTGCCATTAAATGATCCTGGCGAGCCAGAAGCGCTCTTGCCTCGCTTGCGAAAAGTGCAGGCGCACTATGCCAATTTGATTCAACAAGACCCTCAAAATCAAAAGCTGGGCCCTGCCAAAGATTACTACCGCTTGTATAGCCGTGAGCAACTTGAAGCACTGGCCAAACGCGAACCGATGCAACAGCCGCAGAGTATGGATGACTGGATGATCCCAGTGGCCAAATACTTGGATTTATCGGCCTTTAAATTTCCATTTGTGCAGGTACAAGAGTACGGCTTAAGTTTGTTACGCATTGCTGCCATGGTGAAACTGGCCAGCGAGGGCTTAGACAATTGCCAAGTGTTTACCCACACTAAGGTTACCCATGTTGAGTTACTTAATGGCGACAAACCGCGTTGGCGAGTAGATTATCAAACAGAGCAGGGCAGCCAAAGTACCGAAGTGGATTACTTGATAAATGCCTGTGGTTACCGCAGTGGTAGTATTGATGACATGGCTAAGCTAAGCCGTCACCGTATGGTAGAGTTTAAAGCGGCCTATTTGGCCAACTGGCCGAGTCAAAATGGCCGTTGGCCTGAGTTAATTGTGCACGGCGAACGGGGCACGACTAACGGCATGGCGCAATTAACCCCTTATCCGGATGGTTTATTTCAACTGCACGGTATGACCGATACCATCACTTTGTTTAAAGGTGGCTTGGTTAAATCTAGCGAGAATAGTGCTCAACCTGAGCTTAGTCCCTTACTGACTCGCAAGTTAACCCAAGGCTGGCAAAGTGACGAAGTGGCGCAGCGCACTGCTGAGGCGGTAAAGCACATGTCGCGTTATCTGCCTAGCTTTAACAATGCCGCTGTGGCTGGCCGTCCATTATTTGGGGCGCAGCAGATTCCAGGTAGCGATCCTAGTTTACGCGCTGCCAGTGTCTCTTTTGATAAGGCCCATTATGCGCGTACCGAAATTGTTAAGTTTTCTTCGGCCTTAAGTGCCGCCGAGCAAATCATTGAGAACATTGCTGAGTTAGGTTTACTTCATGGTGAAGCCTTAGGTTCAGTGATGAGTGAATTACCAAGTACCCAACAATTGGGCTATTCGCAGGTACTTGAGTTAGCCGAACAATTGGCTGAGCAACGCAATTACCCGTTATCCTTAGCGCGTTAGCGCTATCTACTATTTGCACCAAGGCTAGCACTGCTAGCCTTTTTATTAAGGAGTTAGCATGTCTATCCAACACTTTGAAAGTAAAGCCAGAATGAGCCGAGCGGTGATCCATAATAATACTGTGTATCTTTGTGGTCAGGTTGCTAAAGACACTTCACATGGCATTGCTGAGCAAACACGGACCACGATTGAAAAAGTCGAAGAGCTGCTCGCCAGCGTAGGTTCAGACAAATCTAAGCTGCTAAGCGTAACGATTTATCTGCGCACTATGGATGATTTTGCTGAAATGAATAAAGTGTGGGATGCATGGATTAGTGACGTAACGCCACCGGCTCGGGCGTGTGTGCAAGCGCACATGGCACGAGAAGAAATTTTAGTTGAAATGTCGGTAACAGCAGCGGCTTAACCACACAGACTTCCTTGAGTGGTCAGCGAGTGCGGCTAGTGGGCGTTCACTAACCACTACAAGTTTATGTTACTGAATACTGTCTAATACTTGAGCGAATTTGGCTGGAATATAGCTGCGCTCTTTTAAGTTGTATACACTGTTTAACGAACAATTCGCTTTCATTGCAAATACTGAAGGCGGAATTCCCTTCTTACGTAATACCTTCCAAAACTGTTTTCCATTAAGTGTATTGATACTCATATCTCATCTCTACTGAGTCGCTGAATCAAGTGAACGCGAGCATTTAACAAAATTACTATGACAGCTTAATGACACTAAAAAGGCGTTTTTTTTAACCTTCCTCTGTAAACCTTATTTTTCTTTATTTTTAGAAAATAGGTTTTTTTTGTTTACTTGTTGTAAATAGTAAAGATAATGATAGGTATTCTCATTAGCGTAAATTTAAGGAAGACAATGCGCCTGATTAAAGTGGTATTAAGCTCGACGTTATTATTGGCAAATATTGCCTACGCAGATGTAAAACAAAATCAAGTTGTCGCTCATTATGCTGAGTTAGCTCATGCCGTGTTTAGCGACTCGCACAGCAGCGCTGTTAGCTTACAAAACGCAAGCCAGCAACTAATATCTGCTCCCTCAGCGCAACACTTAGCGGCTGCCAAGGCTGCTTGGAAAGAAGCGCGACGCTTTTACCAGCAAAGTGAAGTGTTCCGTTTTGGTAACCCTATTGTTGATGATTGGGAAGGGCAACTTAATGCCTGGCCATTAGATGAGGGCCTCATCGACTACGTGGCTGCCGATTACCAGTATGAGCTGGGTAATCCTGGCGCAACCGCCAATATTGTGGCTAATACCCATGTGCAAGTGGGCGAAAACACACTTGATTTAAGTGTTATTAACCCCGAATTACTCGCCTCATTAAATGAGCTTGCCGGTTCTGAAGCCAATGTAGCAACCGGTTATCATGCGGTAGAGTTTTTACTATGGGGACAAGATTTACATGGCTCTGATGCTGGCGCGGGTGAGCGAGCTTATACCGATTATGCCTCTGGCAGCGCATGTACCAACGGTAATTGTGATCGACGGGCCGCCTACCTAGCTGCGGTTACCCAATTATTGGTTGATGACTTAGCATGGATGAGTCAGCAATGGGCAAACGGTGGTGATTATCAGCAGCAATTGCTGGCAGAGCCGAGCGAGCAAGCCTTACGCCGTGTGATGTTTGGTATGGGGAGTTTATCTCTGGGTGAGTTAGCTGGCGAGCGTATGAAGGTGGCATTAGAAGCCAACTCTACTGAAGATGAGCATGATTGTTTCAGTGACAACACCCATAACTCTCACTATTACAATAACCGTGGTATTAGCAATGTCTATTTCGGTGAGTTTAAGCGCTTAAATGGCTCAATGCTAAACGGCCCTAGCTTGCATGATTTGGTCAAACAAAAGGATCCGGCAATTGCTAAAAACAACAAAATGATGTTTGAGCTGTCGATGTCCGAAACGGCCAAGTTAGTGGCGAGTGCTGAACAAAATGGGGTGTACTTTGATCAGCTTATCGCGGCCAATAATAGCGATGGCCATGCCTTAATTAACGGCACTATCTTAGCCTTGGTTGAGCAAACTCGCGCCATTGAGGCGAGCGCTAAAGTATTAGGCATTGAAAATTTAAACCCTGACACCGCAGACCACGAATTCTAAAAAGCCATCAATATCATAATAGGGAGCTTTTGCTCCCTTTCGTGGATCTTGTTTCAGCATTCTTGGGAGAGAGTGAGTTTGAAAAATAAGTTGATGAGTAAGCTGGTCTTAGTGGCGGCGTTAAGCGCCAATATTGTCGCCTTTGCCAACCCCAATAAGCCGGGCGGCGATACGACGACTATCCGAATTGATCGCAATGCGTTTTCTTTGCCTGCGGCTAATTTGAGTTTTGAAGGGCGTTTGAATTTTAGTACTGGCAATAGTTTCTTTCGTAATCCTTGGGTGGTTGCCCCCGCGACGACGATCGCTAGAGATGGCCTAGGGCCACTGTTTAATACTAACGGTTGCCAGAATTGCCACCTCAAAGATGGTCGCGGGCATCCTGCTCCGGTGGGGGCCGATAACGCTGTTTCTATGTTAGTGAGGATCAGTATTCCGGCAGTAACAGATGAGCAAAAATTACTGGAAGCCCAAAATGGTGTGGTGCCAGAACCTACCTACGGCGGCCAAATACAAGACCAAGCTATTCCTGGGGTAGCACCTGAAGCGCGAGTGCGTTTTGCCTATACGAAGCAAGCTTTTACTTATAGTGACGGCAGCCTACTTATGTTACGCAAGCCAGAATTGCTTGTCGATCAGTTAGGCTATGGGCCGCTGCATCCCGATACCTTGTTCTCGCCGCGGATTGCTTCGCCAATGATTGGCTTGGGGTTGTTAGAAAGCATTAGCGAGCAAGACATATTGGCCAATGCAGATCCTAATGATATTAACCAAGATGGTATTCGCGGTGTGGCTAACCGTGTCTGGGACCAACAGCAGCAAGCTTATACTTTAGGGCGTTTTGGCTGGAAGGCGGGGCAACCCAATTTAATGCAACAAAATGCCGCTGCCTTTAATGGTGATATTGGTATTACGAGCTTAATGTTCACGAACGATCACTGCACGGCCGCCCAAAAAGAATGCCAAGTGGCGACTTCTGGCGTCGACCCTGATGGTTCAGAGGTGAGTGATAAGCTACTTGGCTTTGTAGAGTTCTATACCCGCCATTTAGCCGTGCCTAAGCGCCGCATTAATGACAAAGAGTTGGTGCAACAAGGTGACCAGTTATTTAGCCAAGTTAACTGTGATAGCTGTCATAAACGCCGATTTACTACAGCCAAGCGAGCAAACTTGCCAGCTTTAAGCGAGCAAGTTATTTACCCCTACACCGATATGTTGCTACATGATATGGGGCCTGAACTGGCAGATGGTCGGGGCGAATACTTAGCCAATGGACAGCAATGGCGCACTCCACCGTTATGGGGAGTAGGGCTGACTGAAACCGTCAATGGCCACAGTCAGTTATTACACGATGGGCGTGCGCGTAATGTGGCTGAAGCGATTGTTTGGCATGGTGGCGAAGCCGAACCTGCTAAACAAGCCTTTGCCAATTTAAGCTTACAGCAGCGCGATGCGCTGGTGGCTTTTGTTAACTCACTCTAAAAGGCCAACTATGAATAAGTGTTTTTATCGAGCAATCACTCTCGGTGTTTTGGGGCTGGTAGGACTGAGCTCGGCGATTGCTAATACCGTCACTTTACAGCAACAATGGTTACAGCAAGAGCAGCAACATATTGTGGGTTTAAGTGCATACTTAGTATCAGAAGCGCGTGCCTACCAACAACATGTGACGGCTTACTGTGCCAAACCAAGTGATGATGGCTTACTAATAAGCCAAAGCTTGTGGAGACAAAATTATCTTGCGTATCTGCCGCTACAAGCTTCAGCACTTGGCCCTTTGGTTGATTTAAAATTGAACTGGGCCTTAAGTTACTGGCCTGACAAAAAAGATACTACTGGGCGTAAAGTTAAAGCGGCGTTAGCCGGACAGCAGCCTTTAAGCAGTACTCATAGCAATTTACGTAGCCAAGAGTTTCTATTGTTCGAAGCGCTTAGTGAGCAGCAGCGTTGCGTATTGCTGCCTGATGTAGTGAATCAATACGTGCAGGCGGCAGAGCAAGTAGCGAACAACCTACCTAGCGATCTGGCGACTATTAGCCCAGAACAGTTAAGCAGTGATGTACTGAACAGTTACCGCCTGCAAACCAGCATTATGCTGCGCAAGCTGCGGGCAATTTACTCAGCTAAGCACCAACGTTTACGCCCCTATCAAGGAGAGGCTTGGCGTGCCAAACTCAGTGCTCAGCTGTTAGCTGAGCAACTCACTGGCTTAGCGAGACGTTACCAGCGGTACCTAGCGATTTACCTAACCAGTATTGATGCAAACTTAGCCAAGCAAACCGCAGCGCAATTTGCTCTTTTAAGCAAGGCCATGCCCACTATTGAGCCCAATGACCAACACGCTCAGTTGAGTGATTGGGCTAAGGCTGAACCGATGTTGGCCAAGTTAGACCGTTTATTTGCAAATCAAGTACCGCAGGCTCTGTCGATAGAGTTAGGGTTTAATAATAACGATGGCGACTGAGTTGAACCGTCGTAAATTGTTGCAAAGAATGGCGCAGCTATCGCTAGGCGCCAGTTTGCTTAGTGCACCGGCGGTTGCTCATGCACTTCTTAAGCGCAATGATAGCGCTAGAGCTAATAACTATTTGTTACTTGGCTGCACTAAACAGCAGGATAAATACCAGCTTAGTGCGATGTTTAGCAATGGCGAATTACCTTACCAATTGGCTTTACCGGCCCGCGGTCATCATGTGGCTTTGGCAAAAAAAGACCACGGCCTCGCGGCCTGTGTTGGGCGAAGACCTGGTCATTATATTGTGCTGTTTGAGCCGCGAACCGGGCAACTATTAGGCAATATTACTCCACCCGCCAATATGCATTTTTACGGGCATGCTTGTTTTTCTGATGATGCCAGTAAGTTGTATGTCACGGCTGGTGACAGTGATACCAGCCAAGGGGCGGTGTTGGTGTATCAACAGCAAGCCGAGCGGTGGTCGCTTAGCCAGCGTTGGCCGATAGCAGGTTTGGGACCGCATCAGTTATTGATGTTGCCAAAGCAGCGCTTGGTCGTTGCCGTTGGGGGGATCCATACTCAAGGAAGGGAAAAGCTAAACCTAGAAACGATGCGCCCAGCCTTGGTTTATTTGGATAGCGAAACGGGCCAAGCTTTATTAACCAGAGAGTTGCCGGATAACCAACTCAGCATTCGCCACCTCTGTTACTCAACACATAGTGATACGGTGTGGTTGGCGTGTCAGGGGCAAAACCCTCAGCGTGAAGTTAGCTCTCTTGTCTATTCTCAACATGCGATGGAGCCTTGCATGGCTCTCGATGCCGATGCTGATTATTGGCCTCTGTTTAATCACTATATTGGAAGCATTGAATGTGTAGATGGCACGTTACTCGCCAGTTCGCCCCGTGGCGGTAAACTGGCGGTTTGGTCTGAAACTGAACGAGAACTAGCGCAGTTGATGCAAGTAGATGATGTATGCGGCTTGGCCACCCATGCTAAAGGTTGGGTGGCGTCGACCGGCCAAGGACAGTTGATTCAAAAAGCCCAGCCCATACAACGCCTGCAAACAGCTTTGCAATGGGACAATCACCTTAGCGTGCTAGACATCAGTTAACGCCAAGCATTACAGCTTGGTTTGCTTGTGAACAATAGCGCTAAGAGTTAAAGCGAATCACGTCCGTGTGAGGATCTACATAACTCTCTTGGGGGCTGCTGCTAACATAATTACTCTGTTTACCATGCGCTTCAAATATCTCCTCTAAGGCGTGTTTTTGGTCTGCGTTTGTTTGGTCAAATCGTACATGTATTTGTAGGTTTTGTTTATCATTGGCCCGCTGTTCAATAATATGTCCGGCGATATCAAACTGCTTGTTTTTACCTTTATGCAAATAAGCCAAATTAAGGAGTAGCGGCTGTTTGCTATGCAGCGCCAAATTACCCGGAACAACCACTTTCACCCCGCCCATACTAATATCTTGAGTTAATCCTTGAGCGCGTTTGGTGCCTTGGTTCAGCGTGAAGTGCAAACCGGTGTCTACTCTAGGGTGGCTGCGCTTCTCATTGTTTTGCCTGGTTTCTGCTTTTAACGTGGCATCGAGTGAAAAACGTTGTAGTAGATCGGTAACATTGCTGGACACTCGTGCCAGTTGTCCCGCTACTAAGGCGGACGTTTCAGACTTGTTGTGGCTTTCTTCGATAATAGTTTGTAGTTCTCGCTGAGTTTCTTTGAGGATATCAAGCTGCTGATTCTGATGTTCGACTTGTTCATCAATGCTTTGCTGAGCTTGTGCGACTAACTGTATTTTTTCTGTCACTTCAACAATACCTTGTTCAGTTTGTTGAGAGGTTTCTCGGCTCAGTTCAACTTTGCTGGTGACTTCTCCCATGCTATTCACTACCTGCTGTACACCCTCAGTGAGTTGAGTAATCAGCTTGGCTATCTCATCGGTAGAGCTGCCGGTTCTCGCCGCTAGGCTTCGAACTTCATCGGCGACTACCGCAAAACCACGGCCTTGCTCTCCGGCTCGGGCTGCTTCAATCGCTGCATTTAGTGCGAGCAAATTGGTTTGCTCTGAAATGGCACGAATAGCATCAACAATACCGTATACCTTTTCTGCCGTATTGCTAAGTTCCTGAATAAAACTACTGGCCTTAGTGGTTTCTTCAGAGGTCGTGGTCATCATCGTGATGTTCTCACCCACTAAGTGAGAGGCATTCGTTGATAATTGATTACACTGGGTCACCATGGTGAGGGTTTCAGCGGCAATTTCGCTCAATTTTGAGGTCGATTCTTCTAGAGACATCGAGTTATCGTACATATCTGAGAAGCGTTGTTGTTCGTTACGGTTAGCTTGGCTAATTTGGGTCGATAGCTCTGAAACCTGATTGGATGACAAATTAATACTGCTTGAGGCTTGTTGTATTTCATTCAGTGCTTCCTGCAGCGATTGGCGCATTAACTCGATATGGTGCGCTAACATGCCTAGTTCATTTTTACTAATGATCTGATTTAGCTCAGAAGATGACTTGAGGTCACCTCGACTGATTTTGCGACTTATCGCCACCAGCAAGTTAATTGGACGGGTGGTATCGCGAATCACTATCCAGGCCAGCAGTGAGCTTAATATCACCATGACCACCGCTAAGCTAATACTACTGTTTATTAGCTTGCTGAGTTTGTGTTCAGCATAATCGGCGTAAATTAATACCGCCTTGTTCATAGCGGCCATGCTTTTATGATTAGCGGCCAAGAAGGCTTCAGAATTGCTGGCCGAGGGGCTATTTTGCAAGGCTAAGGCCATGCGTAATTGTTCGTTCCAGAGCTTTTCAACCAGCTTGAGCTGATCGATAAAGGGTTGATGAGATGGCGCGGGTAAGTTGATTGCTTTTTTCAAGCCTAAGTCTGCATAGGTTTGCCCACCTTGCTGCAAGGCTTGTAAAGAATGTTGGTAGAGTTCTACGGTTTTATCGGCATTAAGAATACTTGGAAATTGCTGCTCCTTGGCGCTACTTCTATACAGTTCTTCGGCGGAGAATTTTTTAGTTAACATCCGCTGACGCCCGGCGATATTGACAATCAAGGCATCTGCATTATTTTGTTGTAATGAGGACGTTACTAGGACCACTTCCCCTAACATAGCTACCGCAAGAAGCAGTGGCAGTACTAACAGTTTGTAACGAATCGAAATAGAGCTAAGCATGAACGCAATCCCTGCTGACTAATAATTTAGTCAGTATAGCTCATATTATTAATCTTCTTAATTAGACCATAGAATGGTTTTTAGCAGGCTTAACGGCCTCGATATTAAGTAGAGAAGGTGTTGAAATCACCGCAAACACGCCGTTTTATACCGGTTTGCGGAAGGGATTAGCTTGAACTCGTGTGTTTGGCTGTCCATCGGCGGAATGGATTGCCTTTAGTAAATACCAGTAAGTTACCGAGCAGTACTGTGGCCACACCGCTTAATGCCAAAGGTGTCCATTGATAGCCTTCAAAAATAGTCGATAAACCTAAAGCCACGACCGGGAACAGCACGGTAGCATAAGCGGCTTTTTGCGGCCCCAAACGGCCAACTAATATAAGGTAAAAACTAAACCCGAGTACCGAGCCCACAAGGGCTAAGTAGATTAAGCTTCCCAGGTAAAGAGGGGCGCTGCTGAAAGCGAAATTTTCACCACTAAGTAGTCCCCACAACAGTAACAGTGCTGCCCCGTAGGCCATTCCGTAACCGTTTACTGATAAGACCGACAACCCCTGTTTTTGCTGCTTGGCTGACAACATGTTACCCAGTGAGAAGCAGTAAGTACCCGCTAGGGCCATCAATAAACCCAATAATTGTTGACCAGCGGTATCACTTTGCCGCATATCAGGATAGAACAGCATTACGATACCGATAATGCCAATCGCTCCGCCACTTAACAAACGTAAACTAGGGCGCTGGCGATGAAACAGCCAGCTGTTTGCCATGTTCATAATGGTAGCAATAGAAAAAATAATAGAGATTAAGCCGCTAGGAATGTACTGTGCAGCATGGTAGAACAGCATAAAATTACAACTAAATAAGCACAGGCCGAGCAATAAACAACTGAGATGTTGCTTCAAATTAAGCTGCTGTAAGCGGCCACTTAACTTCAAAAAAATCATTAATACCAGCGATGCCATAGCAAAACGATACATGATGGAGTTGGCAATAGGCACGTCGCCTATTTGATAGGCGATAGCCAACCAAGTTGTTCCCCAAATAAACACTGTGGCGAAATAGATAAAACTGATCATTGGTGAACCCCTCGTGAACGTAAATTTCGAGTATGACGAAAAATACAGTGTCTCAAGGCTTGGTAGAAAAATATTATAGAATGTTGCTGTGAGAGTGGTTTTTTTACAGATAACTGCGTTTATTTACCTAGCTCGGAGGAGCATGCTGCTAAGGCGCCACTATATCTTTAGTTAGTTTTAGACGGTGCTTACCGCGGCTGGCTTTGGTTTGTAGGTAGTAGTGGTTGTCTACCTTACGATATACCCCAGTACTTTCTACTTCGCTAACGGTAATGCCATTTTCTTCTAGCGCGGTTTGTTTACGCGGGTTATTACTGAGTAATTTAAGCTGAGCGACTCCCATGGCTTTGAGCATTTGCGCCGCTTCGCTAAAGTCACGTAAGTCGTCATCAAAGCCTAGCTGGTTATTCGCCGCGTAGGTGTCTATGCCTTTAATCTGTAATTGATAGGCGTCGAGTTTGTTGTATAAACCAATGCCACGGCCCTCTTGGCGCATATAGAGGATAATACCGCCTTGCTCGGCCATCTTTTCAATCGCTTCGTTGAGTTGCTCGCCACAATCACAACGTGAAGAGCCAAAGACGTCACCGGTTAAACACTCAGAGTGAATGCGAACCAATGGCGTAGCTTGTTGGCTATCGGCATTTTTAAAAACTAAAGCCACATGTTCTTTTTCGCTGTTTAGGTCGATAAACGAGAGCATTTCAGCGGGAATATCACTACGTCTGCCCACTTGAAAGGGCACTCGAGTACGAATGCTGCTAGTTTTTGTTGGTTGCGTCATCAATGGGCTCCATTACTACTGCCTATGGCGAGGGCGAAGTGTATAAATTCATTGTACCAAATGCAAAGCATTCCTAAGTGGAAAACTCGACAATCAGTAAGCCGATTTTATCAGAACGCCTCATCAACATTAAAATAGAAGCCACTCTCTCCGTCGCCAAAGCCCATATCTAAGCGTAAATTAACGCGGCTTTTCACTTCAAAGCGGTAACCTAATCCTACATTTGGAAGAATTTCATCACTGCTAAACAGGCTTAGTTGTGGCGCAATGGCTCCCGCTCCTAGCCAAAATACCATGCCATGACGGCCCGGTAAGTCCCACCGGTATTCAGCTTGGCTCATTACCATTTGTTTGTCGCGATAGCGGCCTGTTGTATAGCCGCGTAAAGCCGACCCCCCGCCTACGGTCGATAACATGTGCCACGGGGTGTCGCCATAGGTAAAGCGACTTTTAAATTGCCAAGCTAGCAAGCTGTCTCTGGGGCCAAGTTGTAGGTATTCACTGTAATTAAAACTCAGCGTTTGAAAATTGTCGCTGCTGCCAATGCTGGGGTGATAAAGCCCTAGGTCAAGTTGTAATAGTCGACCTTCATAGGGATTTCGTACCACGTCGCGAGTATCGAAGTTAGCTTGGAAGCTTACGCCCACGGCACTGGAACTGTCGTCTAGTAGGGAGCTATCCACCAAGCTTTCGCCATCATCTATATCGCTGGCCTTGGCATAGCTAAGGTCAAAGCCTGCGCCAATAAAGGCTGATTCAGATACTCGCTTTAGCAGCATCGGTCGCAGCGAGAGTTGGCGGTGATCAAAATTGACCCGGTTATCGTCTTGGCGATTTTGTTGGTAACCGATACCGTAATAGACATCGGGCGCATCGGCGATTTCTGCATCCACATAGACACGCCATTGGTCTTCTTTTAGAAAGCTGCGATTATCGATGACCACACCTACAGAGCCATTCACTGAGGCAAACCCATTAATCACCAAAGACGATGTTTGGCTAACGGTATCTTGCTCGTCAATTTGATATAAACCAATCGCAGAGATCCCCACACCTAAAGACATTTCAGGATTGTAAAAAGGCCCCGGCAACACGCTAAAATCGATAGCTTTAGTATTATCAAAACCGCCATCTGCACCTAGGTTTTCAAGAATATTGTCCACCCAACTAGCTTGGCTGGTATCATCTTGCGGGTTCGATACTGACAGATTGGCAAAGGTATTCAGGCTGAATAATAAGCTTAAGGCAAGGCCATATTTTTTTGTCATTGATGGCTAGTCTTACCAGAAATATGATTCTGTAGTTCTATTTCATCTTGTTGTTGATTGTACTGGCTAATTTCTATGAATTGCTGATTGCTGAAGCCATTTTGCCATAGCTGAGCAGGGATGTGCTCAAAATTGCCTTGAAAGTTTGGCGCCACCTCTAGCCATTGCTCGCTAACGTCAGCCAATTCAATACCGTGGATAATTGCAGGTAAGCTCAAGCTTAACATTGGAGCTTGCTGCTCATACAATGGCGCCAATAGCGGCCAATTTTCATCCTTGCTAGCCAATGTTTGTGGCACCAGATAAGGGACTTGTTGATAGTTTAAGAGGTAGTGGCGTTTTAACAGCATAAACTTATTAGGCAGAGGTTCTTCAGAGTCCCACCAAAGTCCATCCACAACGTCAAAAAAGGCGGTGGTTTGTTCTTTGGAGACGGGCTCTAGCAGTTCGATAGAGGCTTTCAACCAATGGGTCATGTGTTGGTTATACAACTCTTTATTCATGGTTAAGTTATTAATTACAAGGGCTAAGCCAATTTTTGCCCCCAACATATTAGAGTAAAGATCTTCAGGCGAGTAAGCCGATACCGCTTCCGACCAAGGTTTCCAACTACGATAGCCATGCCACTGGGCAATTTCATGGGCCTTAGCCATTGAAAAGGCCATTCGTGCGGCTAGTTGCGCCGCTAACTCCCAGCGCTGTTGCGGGGCTAAGTGCTCTATATCAAAGGCCTGAAAACGTAACTCTCTGGGGCCGATTTCTGGTGGCAACTCAATGCTAAAGGCTTCACCTAATTGTGGATAAATACGCTGAAATAAAGCAATGGTATTGTCAGCGGTATCGCGCACATGGGCTAAATCAATGAAGCCGCCACGTAGGGTGTAGATTTGACCGTTGTTCTCACTATTGCGGCGAGCATTGGGTTCGCCTCGTTGAAAGCTCCATGTTCCAGCTTCATAGGCATGAGGACCAATATCATCTACCGAGAGGGTGTTGGCGTAACGAAATAAGGGCACTTCTAAGCTACCGACTTTCACTTTTTGGTGATCGCCAAAAGCGCAGCAAGGGCGCACGTCTTCAGGCATACGAGCCAAACTAAATTGTTCGGGTATTTGCTCGGTAAGCAGCGCCATATCAGGCAGTTCATCTAACGCGCTGGCCACTGCCTGTTCGCTAGGGCGGCTGCGGGTCTGCCAATCTTTAGATGAGCACGATGCTAGCAACACGGTGATAAGGATAATGCCACCAATACGGGCTATGGGGCTGCTGTTTGGCTTTCTAATGCCACAATTTGAAATAGTCTTCATCATTGAATAAACAACTCGATTGCTTGGCTAACGGTATCGGGATATTCGTTGCTAATATTATGGGGAGCATCAGGAATAATCACCATCGGGGCATGTAAGTAGCGTGATAATTGCTTGCCTTGTTCAAGTGTAAACACTTGGTCGTTCTCTCCCCACACTAATAAGACTGGAGGCATATCTTCTGGCTTGACTTGTTGGCTTAAGGTATCGCGGTAACTCGGTAAACTATCGATTAACTGGCGTTTTTGCGGCTGCCAAGGGGCAAAGTAACGTTGATAAATTTGCTCATCTATCGCGTGTGGCAGAGGTGGGAAACGGGTAAATACCCCTTCAAATAAGCGGCGCATTTGCAGGCGGTTTTCAGGTACAAAAATATCTGCGGGTTGCTCAACGCTAAAGCGTTGGCTGAGCTCGGCTAAGTCTTGGTCGCTAATAAACGTACCGGGGCTGGATAATATCACCGCTTTCTGAATGTTTTGCTGATTAGCCATCATGTCATAGGCGACTAAGCCACCGTATGAAATACCGACTAAATGGTAGTGTTCAACTCTAAGCTGGCTAAGTAGCTGGTTAACGGCCGCTCGCTGGGTGGTGATGTTTGCAGGGCCATGGCTAACGGAATCACCAAACCATGCGAGGTCTGGTGCAATCACCTGGTAATGCTGGCTGAGCGCTAACATCATCGGTAACCACGTGGTGGTGGCTGTGCCGCCAAAACCATGCAGCATGACTAATGGTTGACCCTTTCCACCAATCCAGTAGCGTAATTGACCACCTTCAGATAATTGTATTTCGCTTTGAGTGAAATGCGCTTTGGTCAGTTGCTTATTATCTAACTGTTCTTTTACTGATAGAGCTGAGCAGCCAGTGATACTGAGTACTAATACTAAAGCCGCTGTCCATCGACTGAGCTGCAAACTACTATTCATTAGAATCGATACCCTAAACCAAGCATAAAGCTACTACGTTTACCAAAGCCCACTTCAACTAGGGCATCCATGTGTTCAGTAAGGGATACTTGGCCACCTAGTAAAGCATTCCACTTTTCTTCTAAATGTTGAGTCACTACAAATTTGCCACCAGACGGTAACGGCGGCGGCAAATTAATACCAATGTCATCGAGGTTACCGCTAAAGGTTTGCTCTACATTTTGGTACATGGCACCCGCCCAAATTTGAATATCACGACCTGAATGCTCAAACCTATAGCCAGCGCGGGGCGTAACGACAATCGAGCTTATTTCGCCATCAAGTATGTCAAGAGCGGTGTTGGTGTAGTTTACATCAAGCAAGGTAAACCAATTACCAACACCGCCAACCAAGGTGGTGCCAGCCCCGTAGGTTATACCGCTAAATTCTAAGCTAAAGTCGAACGGTTGGCCAATAGGTTTTCCGGCTAAGGCAAGCTGCACGTTGGCCACGCTGCTGCCCTTTGTTTGACCTAACACGCCATATACGTTCAAAAAAGGCAGCACCCATATATCACCACGTAGGGTGATAGTTTCAGATTCTTGTATGGCGTGACTACCGTTGATTGCTATTAAGTTATCGATGGCACCTAAACCGGAAAACGCCACATTATCGACGATTAATGGTTGTGACATGTTCATATAATTAATGCTAAACCCATAGGGTTTTGGTAGCTTATGTCCTAAGTCGATAGCCTCTTGGGCCCAGATAGGAAAGTACGCGTCGTATTGCTGATTGTTTAAATAAGTTTGTTCGACTTCTTCTGCAAAGCTGAAAAAGGACGTTAATAAAGCGGCAGCAGCAAAGTTTAATATCTTCATTTACAAGCTTGTCTCGGTAAATCGTTAGGTAAATATGTTAAGTCGCAGTCGCCCAAGCACCTTGTATGTAAGCAAGGTATTATCGTCCGTGGTTTGAAGGGGGGATACGTAGCAAAGAAATTTGTGCCTACGTATTACTCATACTCTAAAGGTCGCTAGAGTATTGCTCTTAAATTAATCGAAGCGGGATTATACCGAAAACCGCTGGTTAAATACTAGTAATTACTGAAATTCATATTTGCTCTGTCACTGCCAGTCGCGACTGTGCACGCCTAGTCAGCTAGCAAGGGGCAGCCATAAGGAGGTGGTATGCAATCTAATCATTCAAACCATCCGCTCATCCACAGCAGGCACGTTGTTGAACGCTTGAATCAGGCGCGTGCCGTATTACATAACAGTGTCAATTTGGGGCCGCAATTGGGTTTTGCTCGCTGGTCAAATTGTGACGATCGCACCTCTTACCTTAAACCTGAACACCATACTCTAAGTGTCTATGTCAGCGGAGGGTATAACACTAAGCGGCTGCAGGGTAAGCAACAGATCGCCGGTGGTGCACCGGGTAAGTTGTGCTTAATGCCAGCAGGTCACGAGTCCCACTGGCAAGTTGATGGAGCGCTGGGGTTTGTTCACCTGTATTTTTCTGACGATGATTTAAGCCGCAGTATTGAACATAATTGGGATAAAAATGCAGCAGATTTAAATTTGCGAGACCTCACTTTTATTGATGACCAAGCGGTAAACAGTTTAATTCAGCAGTGGCTCATTAAGCTGAATTGGCAAGATGATGGCGACCGTTTAGCTTTAGATCAAATTAGTCAGCTATTGCTGGGCCATATCGCTAAACAGTACTTAGATAAAAACCTGCCAAGTTTGGCCATAGGTGGTTTAGCACCATTTCAGCTACAACGCTGTAAAGACTATATTGAAGCGCATTTGGCTGACAACATCAGCTTACACCAATTGGCTCAACTGGTGGACTTGAGTGACTATCATTTTGCTCGAATGTTTAAGCAAAGCAGCGGTTATAGCCCTCATCAGTATTTAAGTATCCGTCGAATAGACTATGCGAAGCAATTGCTAGGCAAACCTACACTGAGTTTGACTGAGATTGCTTATCACGTGGGCTTTTCTTCACAGGCTCACTTTAGCGCGCGTTTTAAGCAATTAACCGGCTTTAGTCCCAAGGCTTACCGTAATAATGAGCGGGTCTAAGCTAAGCTTAAAGGCTTAAATAATCACTGGGAAGTCTTGTTCTGGGTGGCGTAAAATTTGTGCGTCATAATCAAAAACATGGTTGATATTAGCTTGCGTGAGTACTTGCTCTGGCTTGCCATCGGCACATATTTCGCCTTGTTTTAGCAGTATAATTCGTTGGCAATAACGCGAGGCCAAATTTAAGTCGTGAACCACACTTATTACTGTAGCGCCCTGTTGGCTTAATTGAGACGCATGTTCCATTAATACTTGCTGGTGGCTTAAATCAAGCGCACTGGTAGGCTCGTCTAACAACAAGATTTGCTGTTCGATGGGCGTTGTGGCCAGTTGTGCCGTCACGCGAGCATAGTGCACCCGTTGTTTCTCGCCCCCCGACAGTTGGGGGTAGGGCGTATCACGGTAATGCCAAATGTCCATCAAGTCTAGTTGCTGCTTAATCACGTGTTGCTGCTGCTGATAGCTCAAACTGCTGTTGATTAAACCCAGCGCCACCACTTCACTAACACTAAAAGCAAAACTTAGCTCTGAACTTTGTGGTAACACTGCTAAGTGGCGACTCAGCGCTGGTTTGTTCCAGGCTTCACGTGGCTGGCCAAGTATGTCTATTACGCCAGCATGTTGCGTTCTGTCACCACAAATCAGCTTTAATAAGGAGCTTTTCCCCGCACCATTGGCACCCAACAAGGCGGTATGTTGGCCTGCGCTAAAACTGACAGAGAGTTGTTTAAAAAGCCGCTTCACCCCTAGCTGTAGATCAATATTTGTTAGCTGAACACTGTTCATTGAATTTGTCATGTTAATCCTTAGGCTATTCGTTGGCGTTGTTGCAGCAGCAAGAAGATGAAAAACGGCGCGCCAACTAGCGCAGTGACAATGCCTACAGGTAGCTCGGCTGGGCTAATAACCAAACGGGAAATAATGTCAGCTAGCAATAATAAAGCGGCGCCAAGCAGAGCGCTGAAAGGAATCAGCCGCTGGTGATTTGGGCCCATTAGCATGCGAACTAAATGGGGGACCACTAAACCCACAAAGCCAATTAAGCCTGATACGGATACGGCAATACCCACTCCTAGTGCAGTGAAAAAAATAAGCTGACTTTTTAATTGCTGAACTTGAATGCCGAGGTGACCTGCTTCGGCTTCTCCAAGCAATAGTGCATTTAAGGCCTTAGCTTTGCGCATAAATACCACACACAGCACCGCTAAGGTGGCAAAAGCCAAAATGATGTTGCTCCAAGTGGCCCCTGCTAATGAGCCCATTTGCCATAGGCTTAAATCGCGTAGCATTTGGTCATTGGCTAAATAACTTAACAGGCCAATGCCTGCGCCTGACAAAGCGCCAACGGCAATACCTGCGAGTAGCATCATGACTACTGATGTGCCATTGGGGGTCGTGCCTAATCGGTATACCAATATGGTTGTGATGAAGCCACCAAGAAAAGCAAATAAAGGCACCGCAAGTGTATTGATCAGCTCTGGAAGTTGAATGTTCAGCATGCTTAATAACACAATGGCTATCGCAGCACCGGCGGCGCTGCCGCTCGATACACCAATAATGCCTGGGTCGGCTAAGGGGTTACGAAACAAGCCCTGCATTACCGCACCGCACATGGCTAAAATAGCGCCTACGGCAATGCACAATAAAGTACGTGGTAAGCGAATACCGGTGACCACGAGTTGGTAATGCGCTGGCGCATCACTGTGCAGCTCAAAGGGCAATAAAGCCGCTAAAGCGTCGCTTACCGGGATACTCATCGGTCCTTGAGTTACCGACAGCAGCGCGGTAGCAAGCAGCAACAGTAACGCCACTGGCATCAGCCAAACTGAAAATGCTGAACCTGGAGAAGAATTTTGAGAAAACAGAGACATCAATATAACCTACTAAAACACTAACATGAGCTTTACTCAGACTAGAGGTAATCTTTATTGAGTAACAATGGCTTGCAGCCATTGTTACTCGTTAAGGGCATCAAGCTGACAAGAGCTATTGTAAACGCTGGGTCAGTCGCACCGCTTCATCTATGCTTGCCAAGCCTAAGCCACCAATTAGTGCATGTCCATCAATAGCATAGATAGCTTTAGATTTTCCAGCGGGCGTTGCAGCTAATACCGGAAAACTCTTTAATACCCCAGCGATGCCACCTAACTTATCTAAGCTGCGTTGGCTGAAAAGCAATAGTTCAGGCTGTAAGGATAAAATCGCTTCCTCGGATAAAGGCTTGTAGCTATTAATGTGAGGCTTGGCTAAGTTTACTGCGCCGGCGAGCTCAATAATACTATTGGCGGTAGTTTGGTCGCCAGCGGCAAGCATTTTCTTTGCATCATGGCTAATAAAAAACAGGGTCTTAACCGCCTTGGCTGAAGCTGCTTGGTGTTCGAGCTGCGTGAGTTGTTCGGCGAGGTTTACTTGCAATGCTTGGCCTTGTTGCGGGTGCCCCATTAAGTTCGCTAACTGATCTATGCGCTGCTTGAGACTAGCAATGCTAGATTGGCTATTTAACTTGTGTACTGCAATACCTGCTTGCTCTAACTGAGCAATACTACTGTCGGGTCCGATATCCTCACTCCCTATGACGGCGTCAGGATTCAGTGCCAATAGTCCTTCGGCGCTGAGTTGGCGGTGGTAGCCTACTACTGGCAGTGCTGAGCCATTAGGTAATTGGCTGGTGGAGTCTACAGCGACTAGCTGCTGCTGGGCATCTAAAGCAATGATGATTTCGGTAATGTTAGCGCCTGCACTGATCACGCGGCTTAAGGGCTTTGCATCTAATGTGCTACTGAACAACAAAGCGAAGCCGACAATAGCGGATCCGAGCGGCGAGAGTAGGGGCTTATTCATGGTTTTTTTCCATTAAAATTTGGGTTGTTTCAATATTGAGTTGTTGCAATAACTCAAGCATTTTCAATAAATGCTCTACCGGTACCTGGCGTTCACTGGCTAAGCTGACACTGGGTTTTTGCTCCTCGGCAGTGCCCGGCTTGTGAACCTGTTGGTTTAGCGCTACCTCAAATTGTTTAAAGCTCTGATAGCGTTGTTCGCCTAGCCCCCAAATAGGGTTCCCTTGAAATAAGCTCAGTTGGATCTGCGCAGGTTCAGTGGCTAAACGGGTTTGGCCCCGCTCAGAAGGGGGTAAGCTCATATCCATTTGATAGACACGATTGTTGGCCGTTAACAATAAAAATACTAATACAATGAAGATGATATCCAGCAAGGCGGTTAAATCAGGCACCATGCTAAAGCTGCCATGCTGTTCTTCTAAGCGAATCATACCGACGCTTGCTCCAGGCTAGGGGTTAGCGCAGCGCTAGGCTGAAAAGCTGACAGAGTGCGAGCGTCGTCAGCTAAGGTATTTACCCCTTCTAGCATTAAGTTAGCTTGGTTAATCATGGTTTCTAGTTCATGAATAATGCGTTCTTTCCATAGGCTTAAACCATGAGCAAAAGCTAAAGCGGGAACTGTCACCAACAGGCCTGCGGCGGTTGTGTACATGGCGGTGCCTAAGCCTTGCGATAGCATGGCAGGGTTTACCGCCTGTTCACTGCTCGCTAAAGCATCAAACATTTCAATCAGTCCTAACACGGTGCCTAGTAAACCAAGCAAGGGGCTAATCAGGGCCAAAATGTGTAGCGCTTTTATCCCACGAGCTAGCTTTTGTTGTTGCTGACGTAACCACACCGCTGCGATCTCTTCGCGTAGTGATTTAGCTTGGTTTTTATGCACCAGCAGTAAGCAAATCGCTTTTCGAGCCAAGCAGCGAGAGCGAGAAAAGCAGGGGGCGTTCTTTGAGCAAGGTGACTGCTTGTTAGCGAGTAAATGGGTGGCTTGGCTTAACCAGTTTCGCTGATGGTTAGAGATATGCACAACTGCTAGCGTTACGATGCGTTCGACAATAATTGCGCAAGCCAATATGGAGCAAAATACAATTGGCCAGCGTAAATCACCAAGTTGCTCGGCTGTAATAATGTTGCTTACAGCGGAAAGCTGCTCAGAAGATAAAATTTGCATAGGGTTAACTCAGTTTAAATTTAATGGGAATAAGCGCGCGTGAAGCTTGCGCTTGGCCTTCTACGATCAGTGCTTTGAAACGCCATTTTTGCACTGCTTTGAGCGCGGCTTTATCAAGGCTTTTAACCCCTGAGCTGCTCGATATTTGCTGCTTGGTTTGCTGCCCTTTTTGGTCAATCCAAACTTCTACTAATACCGTTCCTTCTAAGCCTCGCTTTTTCGCTAGACGCGGGTAGATGGGAGCAGCAGGGGGCTGAGAAAATCTTGGTTGGCTATTCAGGCGAGGAACTTGCGATAAACCCTGTTCAGATTGAGGTTTGCTATCAAGTTGGCTTACTGATGCGTTTACAGCTTGCTCTTCAGTGATAGGCTGGCGCTTATCATCAGGCTTTGTTGCAGGCTTAATGGGGTCTGGCTGCGCCTTTTCTGTTTGTTGCGTTGGCGTCGATTGAGATTGGGCAAGCTGCGAGTCGCTGTTTGGTTGATCAGTTGGCTTTTCACTGTTCTCTTCCTTCAATGTTTTTGGCGCTTCAGTCAACTTCTCAGAACGAGGCTTAGTGGCTGATTTTGTTTTAACAGCAGCCGTCTCAGGCTTAATTTCTGTGGGCTCAGGGCTAGCCGTTGCCACTGAAGTATTGATTGCCATTACTGCTATACTTGGTGCAGATGCCTGCCCCCCAGAGCTTGGGCTAAATACCTCGTGTTTAGGTTGCTTAGATATAACGTAGCCATGAATAGCGGCTGAAATCAGCACGGCCAAACTAAGCTTCCTCATTCTTCACCCTTACACATTAATGCTAAAAACAGGTCTTAGAATAATCGTAAATTCAAACTTTGTAAATACAAATGATAATGATTTGCATTTGGTGTTTTGGTCGGTTAAGGTAATCTCAAGTTAAGTACTCCAACGCACTGCTGCGTTTAGGTAGATACGAAAAGAGTAACAATGATTGATAGGAGATTTTGATGGTGTTATCGCTGGCCGAGGTAATTGAGCAACACAGTGAACTTAGTGTGGCTCAGCTAGCTCAACAAGCTAAGTGCAGTGAAGCTGAAGTCGTTGCACACTTACCTGAACATTGGGCATGTTGGTTGCCACATGAGCAATTACAGTGGTTAATGTACGATTTACCTAGCTGGGGGCCGATGACGACCATCGTGCAAGTTGCTGGTTCGGTGTTTGAAATAAAAGACAACTTTCCATGTGGAAAGCCCGGCCACGGCTATTACAATCTAATGGATAAGCAAAGCCATCTTCATGGTCACCTTAAACTTGAAAATATCGCCAGTGTTGCTTTAGTGAGCAAGCCCTTGCGTGGGGTAGAAAGCTACTGTTTTCAGTTTTTTGATGATAATGGCGACACCATTTTTAAAATTTATTTAGGGCGGGACCGTAAACGCGTATTGTTGCCGAAACAAGTAGAGCGCTTTGAAATTTTGAAACAGAATATGGCCCTAACGGAATTAGAGAACACATCGTTATGATTGATAAGAAGCAACGTTTAGCATCACGCCTTGGCCCTGAAATTGCCGAATTTATTGCTAGCCAACAAAGCATTTTAATTGCTTCTATTGGGGAAGATGGCTTTCCACATAGTTCTTATTCTCCTTTTGTCAGTTATCAGGGAGCATTTTACATTTTAATCAGTGATATATCTAAGCACGCTGATTACCTGCGTGCTCACGAAAAGGCCGCTGTGATGTTGATCGCTGATGAAGTTGATACTAAACAGATTTATGCGCGAAAGCGGCTAAGTTATGACGTTATCGCCAAGCAAGTTGATAGTGAACCTCGTGAACAAGTATTGGATTTATTAGAGCAACGCCATGGCGAAATAGTGGGAAACTTACGCCAGTTAGCCGACTTTAGTTTATTTGCTTTATCACCCGTGAAAGGTCGCTATGTAAAAGGATTTGGTCAAGCTTTTGATATTCAGGGGCTTGATGATGTAGATTTTGTGCACTTGAAGGAAGGGCATAAAAAACGAGCCTAAGGGCTCAGGGTTTACACCCAATGGGGCTTAGCTGCCCTGGTACGTAAGTACTCTCTCCACACTCAGCGTAAGCTGAAACCTTGGGTCTTATTAGACTGTAGCTGCACTAGATTTAGTGCAGCTTTTTTTATGCTTTTTTTTGAGTCATTGGTTAGTCGTACTCTCTTTGCCTCAATACCGCGTAAGCAGAAAGCTAGGATTTTAGTAGACTGTAGCAGCACTAGATTTGGTGCTGCTTTTTTTTTATGCTTTTTTTGAGTCATTGGTTAGTCGTACTCTCTTTGCATCAATACCGCGTAAGCAGAAAGCTAGGATTTTATTAGACTGTAGCAGCACTAGATTCAGTGCTGCTTTTTTATAGTGTTTATTTAGCCTGAAACTTTAAAACGACTGAGTTGTTGGTTAAGTGATTCAGCCTGCTCTAAAGCTCTTTGGGCGTTGGCTAAAGATTCGGTAGAGTTTTCTAAGTTAATTCTAGTTTTGTCCGCTAGCTCATTTAAGTTACGGTCAATGTCTTCGGTTACATGGCTTTGTTCTTCAGTAGAAGTCGCTGTAGATGCAGATACCTCGCTCACTCTAGAGGTGGATTCAAGGATTTGATTAAGTGCCGTTAAGGTTTGATTCGCTAAGTCTACCGTTCCCTCGGCGACAGTAGATCCTTTGTTGATTGCTTCAACAGCTTGAGTTACTCCACTTTGTAAAGCTTCAATCATTTTCTGAATATCTTCAGTTGATTGTTGGGTTTTACTGGCCAAACTTCTTACTTCGTCGGCCACCACCGCAAAACCACGGCCTTGCTCGCCTGCTCGGGCTGCTTCAATCGCGGCATTTAGCGCCAGTAAATTGGTTTGCTCGGCAATGCCTCGAATAACATCTAGCACTGAAGCAATGCGGTCAGAATCTTGAGATAAACTCTCCACAACATCTGAGGCATTTTGCACGGTATTTGAAAGTAAGGTGATGTGCTCTACGGATTTTTTAGTAACATTTTGCCCTTGTTCAGTTTGGCTATTCACAGTATTTACTTCTTCTGCAGCATGGTTGGCGTTATTAGCCACCTCGCGAATAGCGGCTGCCATTTCGGTCACCGCTGTGGCGATCATTTCGACCGATTGGTTTTGTTCCTTACTGACTTCTGTGGTTTGCTCTGATTTTTGACTGATGTTAATTATCGACTCACTGAGTTCATTAGACAGCTTATTAACATTGTTGATTAGGCCTTCTAGCAACTCGACAAACTGGTTGAAGCTGTTTGCTAACTCGCCTATTTCATCTTGTCGTTGTACTTCTAATCTTTGGGTTAAGTCGCCGTCACCTTGTGAAATATCGTTTATTCGGGTGGTAATACGTGTAATCGAATCAACCAATATTTTAGGGCCGTAATAGGCCAATAAAATAGATAGAATAACGGCTGTAATGGCTACAATACTCAGTGCATTAAGTTGATTATGTACCGTGGCTTTAGACTCTCGTTCAATGTCATTAGCTAATTGCTCAGCGGCTTCAGTCGCTGTGTTGTAAAGATCTCTTACGCTGTCGAAACTACTGAGGCTGAGCCCTTTACTTAATTCGATAGCTTGTTTGGTATTGTTTGCTTTAAGTAGGGTAAACACTTCTGAACTGTGCTTTTCCCACTGACTAAATCGCTGCCCAAAGCTATCGAGACCTTGGGTAGCGCTAGGATAAGCACTCAGCAAATCTTTAAATTTCTGCATCCGCTGCTGGGCTTGTTGGGCATTCTCTTGATAACTGGCCAAAAAGGCTGCTCGCTCTTCAGGTTTTGCTTCAATGGCCTCAAGTTCGGCAACCCTGGCTTGATAGAGGTCGCGATCAGCATTAAGTACCGAAGCTAATGCTGGTAATATGTTTTCTTCTACCGTAGCTAAACTGATAGAAGTACTTTTCCCTACGTTAAATCCGATCAGCGATACTGTTATTAGCAGTAATGCATTTACCGCAAATATCAGTGAATACCTAAATCTTAAACTCTTAACATTCATGTTTATAACCACTCACACATTTCATTATTAATGACATTAAAGTAAATAAAACAAAGCCATACCCTCGTAACTTGACTATAAGTTTAGATTGTTTTTTTTAGTTAGTGGGTTTTGTTAAGAGCTTTTCTTGTGAAAAAACGAATGGCTGAGTGGCTTTAACCCTAAAGAGGTAATCCATTTGGCAGTACTGAAAAATGGGAATGTTCAGCTAGCGTTGGAAACGTTTAAGGGCTAAAACTATGTCTAGAATTAGTGCGCTTTACTGGCTAACAGCTCCTGCAAAGCAAGCGGCAAGTAGGCACGAAGTTTACTGCTTAAACTCAGTTGGTGTTTCTGCCAGAGGATCCCAAGGTAAACGATGGCTAAACCGATAATGGTGAGAGAGATTGGAAACAACCAACTGTCTTGAAATACACTATCGGCTAAGTGGTACAAGTAGGCAAAGCTGCCAAAGGCGGCAAATACCACAAACACTTTACGGGCCAAAATTACCCCACAGAGCATCATTACTAAGTTTGTCACAAAGTAGCCAAGTTTAGCCAGTTCACTGTTTGAATCTTGCATCGTGAGGCCACACCAAAAAGTCAATACGCCAAACAGGTAAAGCCAAAAAGCGTAGTCACCACAGTGGCGGCTGCGAATATCCACCCAAAAAGCAATGAGTATCATAGCCAAGCCAAAATAGAGCGACACCAAGGCCCTAAATAGGTAATCGGGGCGATGCCCCGTTAGCATTGCCGCAATATCCATACTCATATACCAAAGGGTTACGGCGATAGGTAATATCATGAAAGGGTAGCGATAATGCCAGCTAAGGATCAGCCCCACTACTAAGGTGGCTACTTCCATGTAAATCCATTGCCACTGGATATAGCGATGGTAATCCTGATATTGGCTAGATGACGGCCACCAGCCCATAGCCTGTTGTAAGCCATATATCGCTAGCGGTGTTAAACAAATAACAAAGGTGGCGCAAATGCCAGCAGGAATGACAAGCCCTTGATTCTTAAAGCGTTGGCACAGTATTAAGGCTAATACAGCATACCCCAAGCTAATACTAACGATTCCCCAACCACCAAAGCCTTCCCATGCAAGATTCATAAATAGTGTCATTGCGCCAATGGCAATTAAACCGCCGAAATAATACAGCAGATGGGTAAAGTTAAAACGCGGAGTATGGCTGTCTTGCTGCTGGAGAAACAGGTGCAAGCTATCGGCTTGTTGCTCACTAATAATGCCTGCTTGGGCGGCTTGCTTAAGAGCGTGTTGAGATATTCTAGCCATTGATTTACCAATCCTTTTCAACTTGGCTTTAGCTTGCCATTGTCGAGGCGTTAAAACCAAGTGTTTAGTCATAAAAATATCAGTGATGAAAAAATAGAACGGCCAAATTGAAATTGATAAAAGCCACTACACTTAAATAATGGTTAGTGATTAATCTGCAATTGGAGCCTTTATGAAGCGCTACTTATTACAGGTAATGATGACGGGTGTGTGGCTATTGGGGCATTCGGCGTCGGCCGAAGATCTGCTGGTGGGTAAAGTTTGTCCGGTGACTTATCAGCAACAAAACGTGGGTATACTGGTTTTCTCTAAAGCTTGGTACCACAGCGGTCGTCAGCAAGCTTCTTATATTGCCCGCGACAACGCGACAGGCGTTGGCATAGAAATACACCTATTCGCCAATACTGATGGAGAACTAGATTTAGATAATAAAGCACAATGCAGCCAATATCGGATCTTGCAAGTTCGCACCACAAATCGCCGTTTACTCGATGGTGAGCAGCGTTCACAAGTGGATGCTCCGAAGCAGTTACTGGAGCCATTTTATGATGCGGCACCGCTTGAGCATGGTTACGGGGTGCATGATACCCCAGAAGATAATCGAGATAAGCCTTGGCAGGGACGCCCTAAACGTTCATCGACCTTGGCCATTTACGACACGCCATTCGTGTCAGATGCCTTAGGTAAAGAAGGGCAAGATATTCAGGTTGAGTTTGAAACTTGCGTGGTCTGTCAGCGTGATGTGGGTTATGACAGCATTCTGTCTTGCGGGCGTTGGGGTTATGTTCGGGAGTTTTTAGATGAAAATACCGGCTGGGCAGAACCAGAGTTTAATGGAACCGAATGCCTAAATACGCCCACTGAAAGTTATCAAGAAACGGTCAATCTAGCTGAAGACTTCCAGTACAGCTATTGGTTAAATTGGCGCTAAGCACTTAACTGCGGATATTTTCGTTGGTAGCGCGCTAGCATACTTTGATTACCTAATAAGCCACCTTGGTGAATATACAGTGTTGGTGTGCTGTCAGTGTGGGCACCAAGATAGCTCACTAAGCATTGCCAACCAATAGGATCATATAGTAAGTCAAACTCTATCGCCGTTTGCTGATTTAATGCTAGCCAAGTTTGGTAATGCTCTAGGTAGAGTTTGCCAAAGTGAAACTTTTTGGCGCGAGGCAATATTGTAGGGTGTGTGCTGATATCGCTATTTAGCAGACTAAATTGTAAACGTAAATAATCTTCATCGCCTACGCAGGTGCAGCTAAGCACATGAATGCTTGGGTTAAACTTACAAAAATATTCACTGAGGAATAACGCTGTGGTGCCGGTCCCTGCGGGAAGCATTACATTTAAGCGCGCAATACCGTGTTGTAACTGCCATTGTTCTATTTCTTGCGCCAGTAGCACCACACCTTCTCTGGCGTATTCACAGCGTCCGCCTTCTGGAACAAACAATTGCTGCTCGGTTAAACAGGGTTTAACCAACTGCTGCATAAAGTTATCAAGGTTGGCTATTTGTTTACCCAGTAAGTTTCGCACCTCAATAATACGAGCACCTAGCTCGATGGCTGCTTGATAATTACCGCTAGGGTTTTGTCGCAGCCAGCTAGGAATATGATCAACGTAAAACTCACACTGCCAATTCTTCAGCTTTGCTAAGGCCGCGAGTGAATACAATGAATTGGCCTGTGGCGAGCCACTGCTTACTACTTGAGTGACTTGCGGCTGTTCATTTACTAAGAAGTGATAGAACTTGCGTGCTTTATTGCCAGAAAAGCGTTTATCTAGCAGATCGTCTCTTTTTACGAACACGGGGTGTCC
Organism: Agarivorans sp. TSD2052; assembly: GCF_023238625.1. NCBI lineage: Bacteria > Pseudomonadati > Pseudomonadota > Gammaproteobacteria > Alteromonadales > Alteromonadaceae > Agarivorans > Agarivorans sediminis. Next base: position 3,479,375 of record NZ_CP096670.1, on the reverse strand, counting down.
CATAAACTGGACTGATTCAATGGGGGAGGGGCTAAACACATTTTCACCATGTTATGGGTTAAAACAGCATTGCAGTCAGTGTACGTAGGCTCGCTTGCGCTTTAAAGTACAAATCGCTGCTGTTTAACAAGTTTTATGGGGCTGAAGCGACAAACGGTCGAGTATCTCAGAGAAATGTGAAATTACTGTGACGGATTTTTATCTGCCTAAAAGATCTTAACTTTGTTGAAGTGATCCGCCGGCGATCGCTTGCTCAGCCCAATGGTGACGGCAAAAAGATTCATTTTGTGGACTAGCTGATAGTCATCACAAATAAAAATAGATGCCTTTGTTGAATTTTCACTTGCCATTAAGAGTAACAACTGCCGCTAAACCCATAAGCGATATAATCAACTGATTTTGGCCGCTTTAACCAAACAGCTTTTCCCACAAAAACAGTGCACAAAGCTGTGGATAAAATTCGCTATGCTATTTGTACTGTGGCTTACAGCGTTATCAATTTCAGCGTCAATAATGTCACCCAAAATTAGTAAAAAATTCTTTTTTGTCGCTTCTCTGTCAACTAACGTTGACTTTTTTTGCTTCGTAAAAATAAGTACAAAATTCGAAAGTTGTTTGTATGCTTGTTTTGACAGTTAAGCCTTAAAATTTGATAGCCCAAAACACACCTTTGGCCCTTTTTGGCTTTAACTGACTGATTAAGAAGCGATACTACGCAAGTTAAAAACATAACAAGGCCTTAGTTTTTGTAAGTCGAAGAACGCATTTAGTGCATCATGGTTACTTAATACTCTTTTTATTAGCGCTTAGCGCTGTTCTACTAGTATGTTTTCCTTTGAAGAATAAGCTTTTTATTAGTTAGCGAATATTTTCTATTAATTCGATTGATTGGTTACACAGGCTCAGCAAATGTTAATAACTTGGTCTTTTGTGCATAAGTTTACCGAAAATGGCTATCTTCAGTGGTTTTTCGGATACCGCAGAACTGCTGGGGCAGCGCTCGATCGTTGTTATAGGATCTTCTTTTTAACTTATGCTTCTTTGTGTTTGCTAGCGAGCAGATGTTGTTTGTTGCTTAACTCGGTTACATTATGTGGTTTAGAGGAGTGACAATGAAACACATTAAAAACCTGATTGCCCAAGGCAAGAGCAAACAAGAAATCTACGATTATGCGGTAGAGCAAGATTGGAATTTACGCCGAGTTACTCGAGTGTTAGCCAGCCAACCCGATAGCGAGGCACTTAACAAATATGCTAAACAAAAAGCACTATTGTTAGCGGTATTGCAGTTTATGGTGTTGAGTAAATTAGTATTTGGTTTAATGGCCGCAGAGCAAGTGAGTGTTCCTTTACTTATGGCCTTGTTGTTACCAGCGCTTATCCCTTTGCTGATTATATTTATGATTTTCAAAAATGCGCCAAATGGCTATTTGCTGTTAATGGTATTTGCAGGCTTTTCGGTTTATCAAAGTTTGCCTTATATTAATCAGTTAGAAGGCATCATAAATTTGCTACTAAGCGCGGTATTTGCAGGTTTTACTTACTATCTTAAAAGGCGTTTGTTTCCATTTCAAAATTTGTTTCACTCAGCCATTACCAGCCGCGGACATTACATTTTTCAAGTTGCGGAACCAAGCAACATTGACCCAGCAAAAGCTGAAGAGCATGATTAACTAAGGCTTGAGATTGTTTGGCTAATGTTTAACTTGCTGCAAGGTGAATAAACATTTTGGTTCTCGCATTGATGATTGCTTATCCTTTTTTCTCACACAAGGCTTCGTTATGCTAACACGCATGCAACTCTTAATTCCCCCTCCGGTTTGGTTAATGATGGCCATGGGCTTGGCTTATGTTTTTAGCTGGCTGAATCATCATTTTATCGCCATTTATTTTCCGCAGTGGCTGATAAGCTTACGCTGGGCTATTGTTACGCTGGCGTGTGGTATCGCCTCAATTAGCGTGTTTGGTTTTTTTAAGGCGCGAACCACTATTAACCCCCATCATCCTGAACGGAGTAAACACCTGTTGGTTGACGGCATTTATCGCTTTAGCCGTAATCCAATGTATTTAAGTTTGGTCATGTTATTGTTAGCGTGGTGCTTGCACCTGCAAGCAATACTGAGTCTTTTCAGTATTGCCTGGTTTGTTTATGCTATTAACCAATACCAAATAAAGCCAGAAGAGGTAGCGCTTCGTGAACATTTTGGTGAAGCCTATCAGCAATACTGTGGCAAGGTTCGTCGCTGGCTATAAAGTGGTTTTCGGTTTTAGCGGGTTTTATCGTTGCCGCTTATCTCAGATCAACTTGGAAAATTGGCGACTTCGGTTACACTACAAATACACATAATGTGATCTACATCTCCTTTTTGTCAGCTGAAAGGCTTTGCAGCCTTGCTGTTAAGCTGCGGACTAGGGATAACTAGCACAGTTTTTTTAGAGTAAGCTACTAATGGCTAATCCGATAACAGCGCGCAAAGCTTGGGTGAAGGGGTCTTTACCTCTGGCCGAATATGCCGCTTCTTGCACCGCAGCCCAGCTCCAGGGCTTATCTCCACAACTTCGTAACTTACGTCAAAATGGTGTTGACGCAATCGTTGTTCCTGTTCATTGGCGCTACATTGCTCCTTTTAGCGCAGAGCAATTAGAGGAAGAAGTTTATTGGTCTTCGTTGCAGCGTTTGTCTGCACATTTAGTCTCTCACGGCTTTAAGCTACAGTATCAATTGTTCTTTTCTTCTGATACTCAACAAGGCGTTGAGCAGCGTTTGCCCGATTGGTTTTGGGGTTCTATGCTGGCTATGTTGCCCGCTGAGCAAAGTGCAGATGCGATTAAATATGTAAACCAATACGGCCGCGATAATACCCAAAGCCCCAGTATGTGGGCAGAAGCTGGTTTAATCGAAAGCTTTAGTCAGTGGATGCGCTGTTTTGCTGAGCATATGAGTGAGTTTGCTCCACGCTGTGAAGCTATTTTGCTGGGTCTTGGTCCGAACGGTGATGCCTGTTTACCATGGGGCGAACGCGATGGTCAGCCTATTTATCAAAGCTTTAGCCCTACCGCATTAGCGGCTTTAGCGGCCGACATGCAACAGCAATATGGCTCAGAGCAAGCTTGGCTAAGTTTGTGGGAGCTTGGTGGCGATACCCCCTGGCAGCAGCAACTTAGCGAAAATCTAAGTCGGTGTTATCAAGCTAAAACTAGCAATACTTGCTTCAAAGAATTCAACACTTGGTATGCCAAAAACTGGCAACGCTATGTGGGTAACATGTTGGAACAGGCGCAAGCTTGCTTTATTAACAGCTGGGCTGATAGTCAGTTATGTTTGAACCTTCCTTTACCTGAGTTAACTGCCAGCGACCATCCTTGGTTAGGTTGTTTAACGGGCGTAAATCCACAGCCATGGCTAGACCGCCCGCAATTGTTAGATTATCAGATTGAGCAATTAGAATTCTGGCATAAACAGGCTAATGGCCGTTTGCTGATTGTAGCCACTGGGGCAGAATCGAGCCATGCTACTCGGGTGAACCAGGCCTTGCTGACGGCTATACGTAAGTTAAAAATACCCGCTTTGGTACAAAATGCTCAGCCGCAAGCCCTGTCTAGTCACCCTGGTTGGGATCAGTTGTATCACTCGGTACTTCACGGTAGCGCTTTTCAAGGCTGGATCTTCAACGATATGTCGCAGCTCAACGAGCAAGCGATAGTTAAAGGGCGTTTGTCGCAACTTAACAAGTTTAAATATCAAGTCGCTGAAACCAAACAGCTTGGTAAAAAGCAATTTAGAGTGATGGGTCCGCTTCACCTTAAAGTGGCTAATCAAAAACAAATGCTCGACGAAGAGAATTGGAAGCAGTTTGAAGCCCAATTACGACAGTTACGTAGCATTGGAGTTACCGCCATTTCTACCGACATTTGGTGGGGATTAGTAGAAGGTGATAAACCCGGTAAGTTTGATTGGAGTTACTACGATAGAGTGGTGGCCTTGCTGAAACGCCTAGGTTTGCAATGGGTGCCGATTTTGTCTTTCCACCAAGCGGGCGGCAACGTGAATGACGACTTCATGCAAGCTATTCCGCTTTGGTTATGGGGCCGGTTGCTAGAAAGCAATGACCAGCTTAACTCGGTACAAGATTTACAGTACGTATCAGAAACGGGCGATGCTTCCATGGAGTATGTCTCGTTATGGGCTGATGAGTTTGTGATGCCCTATTACCAGCGCTTTATGGAAGCGTTTAAGCAGCACTACATAAACCAAGCCGGTTTAATGGACGAGATCAACGTCAGCTTAGGCCCTGCGGGTGAATTACGTTACCCAAGCTACAATTCGCATGATTGGGGTAATTACCCTAACCGCGGTACCTTGCAGTGTTACAGTCGTTTAGCTAAGCAGGATTGGTTAAATTATCTGAAGCAAAAGTACCATAGTATTGCCGCGCTAAATGGTAGCTTTGGTTTTACTTGGGAAAGCTTTGAACAGGCCGACATTCCTGATGCAGAATGGCTATTTAGTCATAAGCGTTATATCCATAACGCGTGGGCGAGGGAGTTTCTTACTTGGTATCACAAAGCCTTAGTCGCCCATGGCCGTCGTATTTTTGAAAACGCCTTAAGTGTGTTTGACGATGACGCGTTTGGCCAAGTGCCTATTGGGATTAAGATCCCTGGTATTCATTGGGTAGTGAGTGACCCTGAATTACCACGTGCAGCTGAAATTACCGCCGGCTTAATTGCTGTGCATCCTACGTTAAGCAGCACTAATCAGCAGGAATACTTGGGTTTACTTAAAGCCCTGTTGCCTGAAGGTAAGCAGTCTAGAGCTGCAATCCACTTTACTTGTTTGGAGATGATCAACAAAGACTACGAAGGCTACTCGCGTGCCGCTGACCTCGTTGATTGGATGGCAGATGCCGCCGATGAATGCCAAGTATCACTAATGGGTGAAAATGCCCTTGCTGGCGAGCTTTATGGCGAACAAGGATGGAAGCAAATGGCGCGAGCCTTAACGCGTGCGCCGGGTTACGATGGATTAACCTTATTGAGAATGCAAAACTTCTTTGACGACGAGCCCACGCCAATGCGTGAGTTAAGAAAGTTAATTAACCGCATTTCTTAATGCAGAGTTAGTAAACCAACTAAGCGCAGTAATTTAACTGCGCTTTTTTTGTGCTTAATTGTTGTTGAACAGCCGTAGCAGTTTTGGCAAAGCTGACGTAGTGCTTATGGTGAACGTAAGGCCCAAAAGGTGCGGTGAAGTGATAGCCGTGTTTTAAGTAAAACTGAACAGCTTGAGTATTACTTTGGCGGGTGGCTAAATTAATGTGCTGGTAACCCTTTATCAGCGCTAGTATCTCCAGTTCTTTTAACACCCATTTACCCACTCCGCGTTGATGCGAGTAAACCCGTTTAATTTCACAAGTACCTGGTTGTAGATAACGAAACCCTCCGCAGGCTATGGCTATCCCGTTACGCTTTGCTAATAAAAATATCGCTTTCTCATCGTTAAATTCGCTTTCGTTAAAGTATTCAAAGGCGGGTGTACCACTTAACGTTAATAGTGAAGCCGACAAGGCACCAATTAGTTTTTGGCTCTGTTTGCTATTAGGATCTGCTTGGCAAATTTCTATCATTATTTTGTCAAAAATTTAATCATTACATACAGATAATTAATGCTAGTCTTACTAACAAATATTGCAGTTAAGTTAACGGCAGATGATATTTCCCTTACCAAATTATTGGTTATTAAGTCTGTTAAATTAATAAATTTTGGTGTTTAAGTCTGATTTTTGTTGTTTGTTTGATTTGATCATCTATTGGTTGGATTGAGTTTGAAGTAAAGTGCGTCGCAATTAGAGCTTGGGAGGATTTATGATAACAATTGAGTTGCTGGTGGTATTAGCGGCCATATTTATAGGCGCACGTTTAGGCGGTATCGGTATTGGTTTTGCTGGTGGCTTAGGGGTATTAGTACTCACCTTAGGCTTAGGTATGGCTCCGGGCACTATTCCTATTGAAGTGATCCTGATTATTATGTCGGTGATAGCGGCGATTGCGGCTATGCAAGTTGCTGGTGGCTTACAGTTCTTGGTGAATATTGCCGAGCGAGTGTTACGAAGCAACCCCAAGCAAGTCACCTTTTTAGCGCCAATTGTTACCTACATTATGACTTTATTTGCAGGTACCGGGCACACCGCATTTTCTACTTTGCCAGTCATTGCAGAAGTGGCAAAAGAGCAGGGTATTCGGCCATCTCGCCCGCTCAGTATTGCGGTAGTGGCCTCGCAAATTGCTATAACAGCTTCACCTATCTCTGCAGCCGTTGTACTGATGAGTGGCATGTTAGAAAGTAAAGGTGTGGGTTATATCAGCTTATTGATGATCTGTATTCCTGCTACGTTTATTGCCTGTATGATAGGTGCCTTTGTTGCTCAGTTTATGGGCAAAGAGCTAAAAGACGATCCTATTTATCAAGAACGCTTAGCGCATGGTTTAGTGAGCCGTCGTGATGCCACTAGTACAGAGTTACCTGCTGGGGCCAAGCGCTCAGTAATGATTTTTTTAGTTGCGATTGTGGCTGTGGTTTTCTATGCCACCGCCATTAGTGATGCGGTAGGGCTAATTGAGAATCCAAGCCTGCCTCGTAATGAAGCCATTATGGTGTTTATGTTAACCGCCGCCACCGCCATTGCGATGTTCTGTAAAGTAGATACCGGTGAAGTACTTAATGCCGCGACTTTTAAATCAGGCATGAGCGCCTGTATATGTGTATTAGGCGTAGCTTGGCTGGGCGACACCTTTGTATCGGGTCACATAGAAGAAATTAAATCGCTATCGGGAGGCTTGCTAGAAGGACATCCGTGGATGCTGGCGCTAATTCTATTCTTTGCCAGTATGCTGTTGTACTCGCAAGCTGCCACTACCGCTGCGTTAATGCCGTCGGCCTTTATGTTGGGCGTTAGCCCTGAGGCTGCCATTGCTTCGTTTGCGGCAGTAAGCGCGCTGTTTGTATTGCCTACCTACCCAACCTTGTTGGCGGCAGTTGAAATGGATGATACTGGCTCGACTCGCATTGGTAAGTGGGTATTTAATCACCCCTTCGTAGTGCCCGGTATTGTCACCATTGCTAGCTCGGTAATGATAGGCTTTGTCCTCGCTGAGATTATTTTGTAAAGCTCTCGATGTAAGCTTAGAGCGGCTAGCCAGATATCCGTGCCCATTACGGTTAATGCTTGTTTAGAATAAACATGCTTTAGCTATTATATTGGGCGCTTTGGGTTTGATGGTTTGGTTTTTCCTGTTTTGTGGCTAATTCTATTGGTTGAAAACAAGGCAATCGAACGTCCAACTAGACGCTATTTATCTTAGGTTTAGTCGGCGGCTTTTGGCGTGCAAATTGAACATTAATTATAGTGATTTGAGGGGCAAGCTAACTGCAACTCAGCCGCAGATGCCATATACTAACGGTTAACTATTTACGCTATCTTCAATATCGAGCGAATAATGAAAGTCGAGCTACTTGAGATTCGAAATTTCATCTGCCAATACCCGCCATTTGACAAGTTACCTGACGAAGCCTTAATCGAAGTGTCAAAAAGCGTCGAAATCTCATACTACCGCGCCGATAGCATGATCATTGAATTTGGCCATAAAATACATGATCTCTTTATGATCCGCAGTGGGGTCGTTGAGATATATCGTCGTACTGGTGAGCTTTATAACCGACTTGATCAAGGAGGCTTATTTGGGCAAATGGGACTATTAACTAACAATAAAGTCCGTTTTCCCGCTAAGTCTATTAAAGACACGCTGTTGTACTGCATACCGCAGCATATCTTTGAGGAGTTTTGTGAGCGCTATGATGTGTTTGCTGACTTTGTCGAAATTGAAGGGACTATTCGATTGCAGCAAGCAGTTGAAGAAAATAGCGACGATGCCAACTCACTCACCACCTCAAAGGTGAAAACTATACTCAGCGGCGAACCGGTGATGCTGGCATCTACCACGACTATTCAAGAAGTGGCCAAAATCATGTCTGAAGAAAATGTCTCGGCAGCGCTAATTAATAACCCTAATCTTGCTGATGAAGGGGGGGATAGCTTTGTGGGCATTATCACTCAGCGCGATTTATGCGCCAAAGTCATTGCGCAGGGTTTAGATGTTGATACCGAAGTGGTAGAGGTGATGTCTACCGAGCTTATCTCTTTAGATCATAACGCCTATATTTTTGAAGCCATGTTATTGATGCTTCGCTATAACGTGCACCACTTGCCCATTCTTAAGAATAAGCAACCCATCGGCTTGATTGAAGTTACCGATATCATTCGCTATGAATCTCAAAACAGCTTGTTAATAGTGAGCAGTATTTTTCAGCAAAACAGCATTGAAGATCTGATTTTATTATCGAGTCAACTTAAAGACTGCTTCGTGCGTATGGTTAACGAAGATGCTAATTCGCATATGGTGGGGCGGGCCATGTCGGAAATAGGCCGAAGTTTTAAGCAGCGTTTGCTTGAGTTAGCAGAAGAAAAATTAGGGCCGCCGCCGGTGCCTTATTGCTTCTTGGCATTAGGGTCTATGGCACGTGATGAGCAACTAATCGTAACCGATCAAGACAATGCCATTATTTTAAGTGACCAATATCAGGAGTCACAGCATGGTGACTATTTTAAACAGCTGGCTACTTATGTTTGTGATGGTTTAGCTGCTTGTGGTTACACCTATTGTACAGGCGATATCATGGCGACTAATCCTGAGTTTCGAAAAACCCAAAGCCAATGGGAAGAGTGTTTCTCTGATTGGATTGATAACCCCAATCCGCAGGCACTGCTTAATAGCTCGATTTTTTTCGATCTAAATGGTGTCTATGGCAGACCTAAATGGGCTGAACATTTAAATGCCTTCATCCTTAGAAAAGCCAAAAAGAACAATCGCTTTCTAGCTTGTCTTGCTAGAAATGCCTTAAACCGCACACCGCCACTCGGATTTTTTAAAGATTTTGTAATGGAAAAAGATGGTCGGCATAAAAATTCAATTAACTTGAAGCGACGTGGTACCGCGCCTTTAGCTGACCTTATTCGCGTGCATGCCTTGGCGATAGGTTCTCAATCGCAGAACTCCTTCGATCGCTTAGAAGACATTATTGAAGCGGGGATATTACCGCCATCAAAGGGTAAAGATCTTCAACATGCGATGGAGCTGATATCTTTAGTGCGTATTCGCCATCAAGCCTTAGACATAGAGAACGAACAAGAACCAGATAACAATATTGAGCCTGAAAATATGTCTGATTTTGAAAGGCGTAATTTGAAAGATGCTTTTCTAGTATTAAGTAGCGCGCAAAACTTTTTGAAGTTTCGCTATACGGCCAATAGTATGCAGCAGGGTAAATAATGCCCAATATCACTAATCAAGAAGTTTTAAATTGGCAAGCATTTTTAAAAATCAAGGCCTTGGAGAGCAAAGATAGCCGCTTACGTAAGTTTTATAATGTGGGCACTTACCAGGCGGAAACAAAGCTTAAGGATATTGATTTTGTCGCCTTAGATTTTGAAACGACCGGTCTAGATGCTAAAAAAAACAGCATAATTAGCATTGGCTTGGTGCCATTTACGCTACAACGAATAGCCTGTAGAGAGGCTAAACATTGGTTTGTCACCCCCCAAGACAAGCTCCAAGAAGACTCGATCGTCATTCATGGCATTACCCATTCTGATTTGCAGGGAGCGCCTAGTTTACTGCGTATTTTAGAGCAATTGTTGGATGAGTTAGCGGGTAAGGTTGTGGTGGTGCATTACCGCAGAATTGAGCGTGATTTTTTGCATGCCGCACTGCGTGGCTTGATTAACGAAGGCATCGTTTTTCCACTGGTAGATACCATGCAAATTGAGGCGGATATTCAAGCAGCTCGACCAAAAAAGATTATCGACTGGTTTAAAAAGCCTCAACCATTTTCAATTCGTCTTGCTAACAGCCGAGCGCGCTACAACTTGCCCATCTACCCTCCGCATGATGCGCTGACTGATGCCATTGCAACCGCTGAGTTGCTACAAGCACAGATCAATTACCATTTCAGCGCGGATACGCCAATTAACAAACTGTGGCTATAAGAGCGGCCGCTGCACAATATTGAAAATAAAAAAGCCGAGGACTCATCGTCACTCGGCTTTTATAGAGTAATGGTTAAGCGATTAACGCAACCGTTTTTCGGTACGTAAGCCCATTAGCAAGCTCACACACATCACCAGCAAAATAATGGTGAACGGTAAGGCCGTTGATATAGCGCCAGCTTGCAAGGCTTGAATGGCTTCGGTGCCACCCACCCATACTAGTGCCGCAGCAATTGCCCCTTCAATGGTCGCCCAGAATATACGCTGAGGAACCGGAGCATCAACTTTACCGCCTGATGTAATGCTATCAATCACTAATGAACCCGAGTCTGATGAGGTTACAAAGAACACCAATACCAACACAACGGCTAATAGTGACAAGATACTTCCCATTGGCAAGGCATCAAACATCTGGAACATAGCCAAGGGAACTTCTGTTAGGCCTTGCTCGCCTAAGGTACCCACTTTGTTGACGATTTGATCAATCGCAACGCCACCAAATACCGACATCCATAGCGTGGTAACAACCGTAGGTACAATAAGTACCGCAGTTACAAATTCACGAATAGTACGACCGCGTGAGATACGCGCAATGAACATACCAACGAAAGGTGACCATGAAATCCACCATGCCCAGTAGAAAACGGTCCAGCCATGCATCCAAGCCTGGTCATCACGGCCGATAGGGTTACTCAATGGGATAATATTCTCTAGGTAGCCCATAACGGTGGTCGGTACGGTTCCCATTGATACAGCAAAAGTAACCAAAGCAACAAATACTACCAAAGCAAGCGCAAGTAGCATGTTGATATTACTGATAACTTTTACGCCACCATCAATACCACGAACGACCGAAACCACCGCTAATAGGGTCACAAAAACTATGATGCCAATTTGCAGCAGTAAGCCGTTATCCATGCCAAATACATGGTGAAAGCCACTAGCGGCTTGTTGAGCCCCAAGCCCCAGAGAAGTAGCCAGACCAAATAAAGTGGCTAGCACCGCCAAAATATCCACAACATGCCCTGGCCAACCCCACGTGCGGTCACCCAGAATAGGGTAGAATACCGAACGCATTGAAAGTGGTAAGCCTTTGTTATAAGCAAAAAATGCCAGCGATAGCGACACGACACCGTAAATAGCCCATGGATGAAGGCCCCAATGAAACATGGTCGCACCCAGTGCGAGTTTGGCGGCTTCTGGTGTATTGGCGGTTACATTAAGTGGTGTTTCGTACCAACCTGTGAAATAAGCGACAGGCTCTGCAACACCCCAAAACATTAAGCCAATTCCCATACCTGCAGCAAAGAGCATGGCAATCCACGACATCATCGAATAATCGGTTTTGGCTTCATCGCCACCTAAGCGAATTTTTCCGTAGGGAGAGACAATCATGGCTAAGCAAAAAAGCACAAAAATGTTGGCTGACCACATAAACAAGCCGTCAAAGGCGCCAATGATTTGCCATTTGATCCCGTCTAAAGCGGCTTTTGAGACTTCCGGGTCAACCAGCAATATGGCAACTAAGAATACGCCTATCAAGGAAGCACTAATCCCAAAAACCGGGTTATGTACATCAAAACCCCACTTTTGAACGTTATCTTGTCCGACTGTGTAATCAGTATTATCGATACTATATTTATCTTTATTTGTATTCATTGGTCCTCGTTTAGAACAACTCCATAGGATTTTGTAAAGATAGTTTACATTATTAGACGATAATTTGCTGAGCACTCTGGAGGTAATAAGATCTCGTATTGCTGTTTAGCGCAAAGACAGCCGCTCATAGAGGTGGTTTTAGGCCCGATAGTGCCAAGAGTTTTTCGTTTTAATGCACTTTGAGATACCAGCGTCATAGGTCGATATTGTGCTGATTGCTCAATCACTAATGATATAGCGAACGATTAACGGTGATGGCTTCCACCAACTAAACATGCCGATGGGTTATAAGGTGCTGTGGATGAAGTAAACATCGTTTTACTATTTGTCTTTATTGGCGATGATGTCGCTCAGTGCCTGTGTTGGCATGTCTAAAATTTCTACTAATACAATAAATAAATCAGTGGGCAGGGTGCCTGCATACACCTTACTACGAAGATTACCTTCTTTCATTTCAATGTCTCGCTTGGCTAACTCATCCGACAAATATTTGTATTGAACCCCCTTTAATTGCATCGCCGATCGAATATATCGCTTAATACTGTCTTTATAAGGCTGCAAGGCTTGTCGATTTCTAATACTCTGTTCTGGGTTCATCGCTTTTTGACACTCATTCGACTGTAATCATATACAACGAATGTTAGTAAAACTTGACACAAGAGTCAAACCTGCTACATTTGTTAGCTATAACTAACACATAAGGAAACGTTATGTCGTGGAATTCAGCATCACTTGAATTACTTGCCCAGGCTCATCCTGATTGGACAGTAGATAATGACGGTGGTTGTTTGTGTATCACCAATGACGAAGGTATTGATGCCTTTGCTTACATTGGCGAGCAACAGATGCTTATTGAAGTTGTTTTATTTGGCTGCGATGCGGTAACAGACAGTGCCAAACTGAATGACTTGATTTTACGTACTCATCATTTACTGCCCTTGTCGGCGATTGGCATTAAGCACATTGGCGACAAAGATTACTACACCGCATTTGGTGCGCTTTCAACTAAGAGCCTCGATGCTGTAGTAATAGAAGAAATTGAAACCCTTTATTCGAATGTTAGTGAATTTATCGAATTGTATAGCGAATTTACCCAGTTGGAGACGTCAGTATGAGCTTAAAAAGAATTTGGAACGCACTTAGAGGCGCCACTAATGAAGGCCTAGAAGCTGTTGCTGATAGCCAGTCAATGCGTATTTTGGATCAAGAAATGCGTGATGCGAAAACAGAGTTAGAGGCTTGTGACCGAAACCTAACTACTATTATGGCTAAGCGCAAGTTAGCGCAAACCAAAGTAGAGAGCATTTCTGCTGACATTGATACTTACACTCAGCATGCCATTGCCGCGAGTGAAAAAGCTGATGAAGCTTTGGCCTTAGAATGTGCCGAGCGCGTGTCAAACTTAGAGGTGCAACTCGCTACCGAGCAAGAAATTTACAAGAGTTACTTAGGCACAGAAACGTCGCTTAAAACAAACATTGCTAAAGCGAAAGCCAGCGTAAAACGCTTAGGCATTCAAATTGATCAAGTAAAAGCGACAGAGTCTTTACAAAAAGCCCAAGTGGCAGGTTCTTCACACCATGTGGGTGCTAACTCTAAAGTGAAAACCGCCTTAGATAGCTTAGAGCGCATTAAAGAGAAGCAGGCTTTACGCAGTGCTGAGTTATCTGCCGCAGAAGAACTCGCCGCTGAAGATAGCGGTAGCAGCTTAGACGAGAAACTAAAGCAAGCGGGTATTGAGTCTGGCGGTCAATCTACTGGTAGTGATAAACTCAAGCAGATATTGGCCCAAAAACAGGCAAAATAAGTGCTGCTTTATAAAGTGCGCCGATTATTTTCGGCGCTTTTTTTTCGTGCTAATGGCACAGCAATAGCCCTCTCGGTGTTATTGTACGTTTTAATCTCATACTTCAGCTTATTGTTGGTAGGTGAGCACGCCTTAGTAAACAGTGAAACCTTTCTGTATTGGATGGTGGTGACTGCTTCTACCGTTGGTTACGGCGATTTTGGCCCTTCTACCCCTTTAGGGCGCTTAATTGTGAGTTTATGGGTGATACCTGTTGGCATCAGTATTTTTGCCATTGTTATCACCAAAGCCGGTTTTATTATCAACGATATTTATACTAAAGGAACACGAGGTCATCGCATGTTGAAGCTGACAAACCACACTGTCATTATAGGTTGGAACGGTGCTAGAACATTACGCTTAATTGAACTGCTAACCGCGGCAACTAACGGTTCTTCAGACTCGGTATTATTGTGTGTAGATAGTGATATCGAGAACCCCTTACCGGGTAAAGTTGAGTTTGCTCAAGTCGATTCTTATTCTCATGCCGAGACGATGGCGCGCACCAACATCACTGATGCGAGCCGTATCATTATTGATACCGACCAAGATGACGTCACCCTTACCAGTGCTTTATATTGTGCCAAACTCAATCCCAGTTGCCATAAAACTGCTTATCTACAAGATCAAACCATTGCTGATTTATTGCGTAGCCATTGTCCTAAAGTTGAAGTGATTCCTTCGGTATCAGTGGAGATGTTAGCGCGTTCAGCAATGGACCCTGGTTCTGCCCAAGTACACCAACAGTTGCTGGATACTACCCACGGTATGACGCAGTATTCGGTGCAGTATTTAGCCCTAGAACCGATTAAATTTGCCGATGCCTTTCACCATTTCAAAACTGATTTACAAGCGACTATCATAGGCCTGAAAGTGCTTGGCGACGCGCAACTACAACTCAACCCGAGTTTAGATTCCCAGTTAAACCAAGGCGACTCTTTGTATTATATTGCCGAGCGCCGCTTAACTGACGACGAGTGTTTTAATTTCAAGACAATTGGATAACAAGCATGTTTAAGTCTCTGTTTAAAAGAAATAAACCCGAACAAGATAAATACGCAGGTACGCCTAGCGTTATGGGCCTTAAGTTGGGCGGCAGTTTTGAGCTGGACGCCCTCGCACTGCGCTTGGTGATGGCAGACATGGTGGCGAGTAAAGTTGCAGAGACGCAAATTATTCAATCTGCTGGCATTGTTGATTTAGACGGTACCACGGTGTACCGCTTTTACACTGATGACGAAGGCTTTTTACAAGTGGTCGCTAATGGCGAAGGCGAAGCTGATGTGGTAGATGTTAAAATGTTCCATTACTACGACACCTTAGATATCGCTAACCAAAGCGAATGGGACCAGCTACTTAATACAAAAATTGGTGCAAGTACTTATCAGTTAGAAGGGCATACTTATCATCGAGTATGGACGTCTACCACTGATTACCATAATCCGGTGCATATGGAAGAAAAGACCTACCAAGACAATAGTGATTTTTCGACTACCGACCAATTCACCATGCTGTTTGAAAGAGAGTTGGCTAATGGAGAGATGGAATCACTGTTTTTGTCTGCCGAAGAAGTGCTAAATAATGATGCGCTGGAACGTTGTTTAGTAATAAGCACTGGCATGACTGTATCACCCACTCAAATTACTATTCACGGATAAAGGACCTGAAAATGGAATCGTCGGAATTACTCATCGCTGTTGCGAACTTTGCTATTTACTTCGCCGCATCAATTATTTTCTTAATGTTGTTTAAAGTTATTTACGTGCGTGTTACCCCTCATGATGAGTGGGAATTAATTAAAGAAGGTAAAAACACCAGTGCGGCTATTGCTTTTGGTGGCGCTGTATTAGGCTTTGCTTTGGCTTTGTCTGGTGCCGCCAGTAACTCAATTTCGTTTGTTGATTATGCCTTATGGGGTGTGATTGCGTTAGTGGCGCAAATTGCTGCATTTGTGATTGTTCGTTTTGTGTTTATTCCTGGCATTGTGTCGCGCATTGAAGCTAACGAAGTGAGCGCAGGCATTATGTTGGCCGCAACCAGTGTATCGGTAGGACTACTTAACGCAGCTTGCATGACCTACTAGGAGGCGCCATGAAACGTTCTAAGTTTATCAACTTGGCGGCGATGCGTAAGCTACCCGCAGCAAAGCCTTCGTTTTTAGTTAAACCCTTGGTCGTCGCTGTATCTGCCGCTATGTTGAGTGCCTGTTCAGAGCCTCAAGACGATGCGATAGTGATTGAGTCGGTCGATGACTGTGTGACTAAAACTACGCTTAATCAGCAGCAGTGTGTTGCGGTTTACCAAAACGCTGAAGCTGAAGCCGCGCGCACCGCGCCAAAATACAATAACCGCCAGGACTGTGAAGAGACCTTTGGTTATGAAGGCTGTCGCGCGAGTAGTAACGGTATATTCACACCGATTATGTATGGTTATCTGTTTGGTCGAATGATGGACACAAGTCGACCTTCATCGGTATACAAATATAACCAACGTGGTTCCTCTTACCGTGACTCAATTATTACCGCCGACGGTTCGGTGATTGGTAAAGCCGGTCAGAGAGGCTATAAAGTTAACCGTTCTGCTTATGACAGCAAACCTACCGTAACAAGAACGGTATCGCGAGGTGGGTTTGGCGCTAAAGCATCTGCTAAATCATCTTGGGGTGGTTCTAAATCTAGCTGGGGCGGTTAAACGTGCTGCGAGTTCCGATTCAAGAACGACTTAATTGGCAGCAACAAGCCAAAGAATACGGCTTTAACTACCACACCATGTACGGTGATAAGTACTGGGATGAGTCAGCTTATTATCAATTTACCCTAGAGCAAATCGAAACCGGTATTGAAGCGCCTACCGAAGAAATTCACCAAATGTGTCTTGAGGTAGTTGATAAGGTGGTGCACGACGAACAACTGATGCGCCGTTTTTGTATCCCCGAAAAACACTGGGACTTTGTGCGTCAATCGTGGGTAAACGGCGAGCCTTGTTTATATTCTCGTTTAGATTTTTGCTACGACGGTAAAGGTGACGCTAAGTTATACGAGAACAACGCTGATACCCCTACTTCGGTTTACGAGAGTGGCTTTTGGCAGTGGTTATGGTTAAAGGATAATGTTGACCAAGGCCGGCTGAACCCGGCGAGCGATCAGTTTAATAGCTTGCAAGAAAAGCTGATTAATCGCTTTAGTGATTTGCAGTATTTAACACCTGGTAGGCCGCTACATTTTGCCTGTTGTAAAGACACCGACGAAGACCGCGGTACCGTGCAATATATGGAAGATTGCGCCAAAGCCGCCGGTTTAGAGACCAATTTTGTTTTTGTAGAAGACATTGGTATTGATAAACAACAACGCTTTACCAACCTAAACGACGAAGTGATTAGCTGGATGTTTAAGCTCTATCCTTGGGAATTTATGTTTGACGAAGAATTTGGTGATAGTTTAGGCCAGCAAAATATTCGTTGGTTAGAGCCCGCTTGGAAAAGCATCATATCTAACAAAGCCTTGTTGCCAATGCTGTGGAAGATGTTCCCTAATCACCCTAATTTATTAGCGTCTTTTTTTGAAGACCAGTTATCACACGCTAACTTTAGTGCTGGCATTGTAAAGAAACCTATCTTCTCTCGCGAAGGTGCCAATATCTCGATATTACGGGGTGAGGATAAGATTGCTACTACCCACGGCCCTTACGGCGAAGAAGGTTATATCTACCAAGCTTTACATGAACTGCCTAAGTTTGGCGACAACTTCACCTTAATTGGTTCTTGGCTGGTCGACGACCAAGCCGCGGGTATCTCTATTCGTGAAGACAGTAGTTTAGTCACCCAAGATATGAGTCGATACCTGCCGCATATTATTTTGTAAGTTAACGCGAGTAGGCCGCTACATAAGGCGCGTATCTCACGCCTATTTGTTAAGTAGCCTGCTAAGCAATCCGCTAAGTTTTAAAGGTTTTTTACTGTGCTTTAAGCCTGCTACAATAGCGCTTATATTTAGCTCGTGACCAGCGCTTTAGGCTTGGACAGAGCACTACTAGTTACTATTTTAAGGAAGAGCGAATGCGCTTAGTATCGTGGAACGTGAATGGCATTAGAGCAGTAATGAAAAAAGAGTTTGTGGCCTCCTTAGACTCTATGCAAACTGATGTGTTGTGTTTACAAGAGACCAAAGCGCAAGACGACCAGGTCATGACAGCCTTAGCCGAGCTAGAGGGCTACCACATCTATAGTAATTCGGCAGTTAAGAAGGGTTACTCAGGCACCGCTATCTTAACTAAAGAAAAACCGATTAATGTTGAATACGATATGGGCATCGAAGAACACGACCAAGAAGGTCGAGTGATCGCCGCAGAATATCAGCAGTTTATTTTGGTGACGGTGTATACACCCAATTCAGGCAGTGAACTTAAGCGTTTAGCTTATCGCCAACAGTGGGACGCCGACTTTTTAGCCTACCTCAAAGGCCTAGAAGCCCGTAAACCAGTACTGGTTTGTGGTGACTTAAACGTAGCCCATAAAGACATTGATTTGGCGCGACCTAAGCCTAACTACAACAAAAGTGCCGGCTATATGCAGGCCGAAATTGACGGTATTGATAACTTAACTGCAGCAGGCTTTGTTGATACCTTCCGCTTAGCGAAACAAGACCAAGTTAAATACAGCTGGTGGAGCTACCGAGCAGGAGCTAGGGGCCGTAACATTGGCTGGAGAATAGACTACTTCTTGGTAAGTGAAGCCTTTGCCAGCCAAGTCACTGATGCCGACATACTTAACGATATCATGGGGTCAGATCACTGCCCGGTTCAGGTTGATATCGCGCTATAAGTTCAGCGGGTTAGCGTTAGTTGAAAGTGAGCGGTGTTAATGTCGCTCAATTTTCTATTGGCTCTAATTCCGTTAATAGTAATAATTATCAATTAGTTAATCAGCTTAAGTGTTGCTTCATTGCTCGTATTTTTTGTCGAGAATCGGTAGACTGCGCAATTAACTTGCTTGATACCGGACATTATTATGGGACAGCTTGAAGTAAAAACTGTTCGTAAAGCCACATGGATAGGCTCTATTGCCAACGTGCTGTTGGCAATATTAAAAATTACGGTAGGTAAAATTACCGGAAGCCAAGCGCTGGTAGCAGATGGGGTACACAGCTTCTCTGATTTAGTGACCGATGCTGCCATATTATTAGGTTCTCGTTACTGGGCGGCCCCAGCAGACAAAGAACACCCCTATGGCCACGGTCGCTTTGAAACCCTAACCAATGTTTTCATTGGAGCCATATTAGTCATAGTGGGTTTAGGCATTGCTTGGGATTCAATTAATTCATTTTCTGAAGAAACCTCTAATCCTGGAGCATTAGCGTTATGGGCTGCAATTATTTCAATTGTAGTGAAGGAGGCTTTATATCGTTGGACCTTAGTTCAAGCTAAAAAGGTGAATAGCCGAGCGTTACATGCCAACGCTTGGCATCACCGTAGTGATGCTTTAAGCTCGTTACCGGTGGCTGTTGCAGTGCTGGCTAACTACTTTTTCCCGCACCTACATTACCTCGATCAAGTAGCTGCTTTGCTGGTGACGGCGATGATCTTAAAAGCCGCTTGGGAAATTATCTGGCCAGCGTTACAAGAGATCACCGAGAAAGAAGCCGACGAACAATTAGATCATAAGATTCAAAGCCGTGCCGCATTAATCCCAGATATTAAAGAAGTGCATGCTATCCGTAATCGTCGAGTAGGTAGCGCCATATTGGTGGATTTTCATCTGCTAGTAGACCCCCTTATGAGTGTGGAACAGGCCCATACTATTACAGAAGAATTTAAAGATCATTTAATGCAAGAACTCGACGAAGTCGTCGATGTCATCATTCACATTGAGCCGTTTAATTGTGCTGAACGTTTACTTAACCCTTGTTGTGATGAATGTGATGATGAAATGGCGCTAAGTAATTAATACGGTTCGAAACTAAGCAGGAAGCCTTGACGTCGTTTTCAGCGATTGTTCGGTGAAACCTTCTAAAGCAGATAAGAGAAGAGCGCTAAGGCGCTCTTTTTTTGTTTTACATTTACCCGCTAACTTAGTTTGAGTATGGATCGGCGAGCCAATTAAACCCTAAGGATTTTGATTATCGAAAACAGCCAACAGGATGAAACAAACCGAGCCCACATTTACTTTGTTTCATAGTTATTTGGAATCGGTTCCATTTTGGTTTTCCTTCGCTTGTTCCTCCTATTCAACTGCCGCAATCTACTCTATATCAGCGAAAGCAAAAGAGGCTAGGAAGTTGTGGCTACAATCAAAGATGTCGCAAAATTAGCAGAGGTAGGGGTAGGCACGGTCTCTCGGTGCTTATCTGGCAATGGGGGCGTGTCGGACAAAGCGAAAACTAGAATTACTCAGGCGATGGCGCAACTAAACTACCGCCCAAATAGTATGGCGCGAGCGCTATCTACCCGTCGTTCAAACATTATTGGTGTGTGGTTGCCGTCTTTATCTGGGCCGTTCTACCACAAAATACTCCGCAGTATAGAGCAAGAGCTACGTAGTCACGGAAAGCACCTGATTTTAGCCAACGCAGAAGGGGCTAACAGCCAACAGGAGCGTCTTGAACATCTTAACTATCTAATTCATCGAGAATGCGATGGTGTATTAATGGTTTGCCCTGAAATTAGTGATGAAGCGCTGCTCAACGCGCAGGCGCACTATCCAGCCTTAGTGTTTATTAATCACCATGTGCAAGCCCTCGCGGGGCACTCTTTTAGTGTTGACCACTATGCGGGTGGGCGATTAGCGGCCGCAGCGTTATTAAGCTTGGGTCACCGTAATATTGCCTGCGTAAGTGGTCGGTTAAGCGCCCAAGATGCCTACCTTCGCCAGCAAGGGTTTTTAGATGAACTGGCGGAACAAGGCCAGCCTATAGCTGCCAACTTACTCATCGAAGGCAGTTTTGACTATCAGCGTTGCGCACACGCTATTCAGCACTTGTTAGACCAAGGTGAGACTTTTGATGCCCTATTTTGTGGCAACGACAAGGTGGCGTTAGTGGCTTTGTCGATGTTACAAGCCGCTGGAATCAAAGTTCCTCAACAGGTTTCTGTAGTCGGTTACGACGATGTCGATTTTGCTGCGTATACCACGCCAGCCCTGAGTACTGTTCGCATCCCCATCGAGGAAATGGCAAGCAGCGCCTGTAGGCAAATGCTTAATCAAGCTTACGGCTTAACTGGACAGATAAAGCAACATTTCAGGCCTGTTTTTGTAGAGCGGGCCAGCACTGCCAAGCGCTGATTGAATTAAGCCTGAAATGGCGCTATTAAAATAGTGAAGGACAATAAATGGCTAAATTTATAGAAAATGGGCAACGTTACCAGCTTGATGACCCATGCATCGCGCCTAACAGTGCAGGGTACTTATGGAATCGAAAAATGATGGTGCACATGAACTGCCGTGGTTTTGCAGTGAGCCAATATATGGATCCTGAACCACGAAAATATGCCCATGTGCCTAACCTAGCAGCGCAGAGCTTTATGCAGCCTGAACAGCCTTATTTTAGTCACCATCCTGGTCGTTTTTTCTATTTGCGAGATAATCAAAGCGGTGAAATGTTTTCAGCGCCGTATGAGCCGATGAAGGTTGCGCTAGATAAGTTTGCCTTTGAACCCGGTTTAGCCGATATCCGCTGGCACCTTGAAAAACTAGGCGTTGCGTTGGATATTTCCTTAAGTTTATCTGAGGAAGATGTGGTAGAGATTTGGCAAGTGAAGCTGAGTAACTTGACGAAACAGCCACGAGATCTGTCTCTCATTCCTTATTTTCCGGTTGGCTATGCTTCATGGATGAATATGGGCGGCCATTTTGATGCAGCTCTCAATGCTATTGTTTGCAGTAGCGTTACCCCATATCAAGTGGTAGCAGACTACTTCAAAAACCAACATTTTAAAGATATCACCTTCTTGGCTGCCGATCGCCAGCCCGATTTTTATGAAGTATCGCAAAGTGAGTTTGAAGGAGAGGGAGGCTTGCACAATCCTTCGGCACTGCAAGCAGGAAGAAATTTAGCCAATGGTGAAGCCCATTACGAGCTGCCAGCGGCGATTATGCAGTTTCATTATCCATTGGCCGCTAATCAGAGTCAGACGTTAAGGTTATTGTTTGGGCCAGCAAAAGATAAGGCCGAAATTAGTGCCCTTACTCAACGCTATTTATATCAACATGCTGGCGACCAGCAGGCCTACCAAGCTTATATAGCCCAAGGGCAAGGCTGCCTAAATGTAGAAACGCCAGACCAACAGTTTAATCACTTTGTTAATCATTGGTTGCCTAGGCAAATCTTTTATCACGGCGACAGCAATAGGCTAACCACTGATCCGCAAACCCGCAATTATTTACAAGATGCGATGGGTATGGTGTATCTAAACCCTAGCGCTACCAAAGCGGCCATTATTACCGCACTGCAGCAGCAAAAGTTCAGCGGGGCGATGCCCGACGGTATATTGCTCACCGCAGATGCCGAGCTTAAATACATAAATAAGGTTCCGCACACTGACCATCCGGTGTGGCTGTCTATTGTAGTAAATGCTTACCTGCAAGAAACCGCTGACTATGCCTTTTTGCAGTTACCCTTAGGCTGGGTTGATAAAGATGTGCAAAGCAGTGTATTTGAACACGTGAGCAAAGCCATGTTGTTTTTAAGTGACGCAAATGATGAACGCGGTTTACCCTATATTGCTCAGGGAGATTGGTGTGACCCCATGAACATGGTGGGTTATCAAGGTAAAGGCGTATCAGGTTGGTTAGCAGAGGCCATTTCTTATGCCTTACAGCTATGGGCTCCGATTTGTGAACAACAGCAACAGAGCGAATTAGCGACTAAATTGAGATTGCATGCCGAGCAGTTAAATAAACGGATCAATCACTACTTTTGGGATGGTGCGTGGTATGGGCGAGGCATTACCGATAATGGCCGTTTATTTGGCATTAACAGCGACAGCGAAGGCAAAATTTTTCTTAATGCTCAAAGTTGGGCCTTGCTATGTGGCGCGGCTAGCCAGCAGCAAAAGCAACTTATCCTACATGCTATTGACGAGCAGCTAGATACCCCATATGGCGTAATGATGAGTGCGCCAGCCTTTACCACAATGCATGATGATATAGGCCGGGTCAGTCAAAAATGGCCTGGCAGCGCTGAAAATGGGTCGGTCTATAATCACGCAGCAGCATTCTATGCTGCCTCGTTATACGCCAGTGATGAAGCCGATAGAGCGTTTGATGTATTACGCAAAATGATCCCCAGTAATCATCAAGACGATCTAAAGAGGCGGGGGCAATTGCCGGTTTATCTGCCAAACTATTATCGCGGCGCATATTATCAATACCCACGAACAGCAGGCCGTTCAAGTCACTTATTTAATACTGGCACTGGAGCTTGGTTTTATCAGCAGACCATAGAGAAAATGTTTGGTTTAAAGGGGTGTGAACAAGGCTTAGGTATATGTCCGCAGCTACCGAGTCGCTGGCATCAAGTGAGTATTGTTCGCCACTTTCGAGGGGCGTTTTTTCATATCAACTATAGCCGTTCTAAGGCCTTGAGCGACAACACCATCAAGGTACAACAAACTTGGCCAAATGCAGCGCAAGGCGCTCATTTAGTCTTAAAACAAACAGAAAGGGGCGTAGTCGTTAGTGGGTTTATGCAGGCCGAACATTACTATTTAACAGTGCAGTTAGCAGCAGGTGGTGTCACTGACACAGCCCCAACCGTGGCGGCTTAAATGATATGAAAGCTAACGTCGCTAAGGTGTATATTGTCATGGGCGTTTCAGGCTCAGGCAAGTCAAGTATTGGTCAAGCTTTGGCAGAGCGCTTAGGCATAGCGTTTATTGACGGAGATGATTTACACCCCAGTGATAACATCAAAAAAATGTGCCGTGGTGAGCCGCTTAATGATAAAGACCGCCAGCCCTGGCTTAATCGTATTCGCCAGCAGGCTAGGCAATGTCTCGCTGAGCAACACAGTGTCGTGATTGTGTGTTCTGCCCTTAAAAAGCACTACCGAGATACCCTACGTCAAGCAGGCCATGAGGTAGTGTTCATTTTTCTAGATGGCTCTTTCCAGCTAATTAGCCAGCGTTTAGCGGGGCGTAGCGAGCACTTTATGCCCAGTGAATTACTGGCCAGTCAATTTGCTAGCTTAGAAGTGCCATCTACAACAGAAACTGATGTGCTTAGAACTGACATCAATGGCTCTGTTCGCCAAATAGTCAGTCGTTGTATTTCAGCTATTGCGCGGAGTGAGCAAGCCCATCAACCTTTGCCAAGAGCGTAACCAATGAATCCAATTATTCAACAAGTCACTCAAGATATTCGCCAACGTAGCCTTGCTTTGCGCCAAGCCTACGTCTCGAGAATGCAAGCTCAAGCTGAGCAAGGTAGCACTCGAGCTAGTCTCAGTTGCGGCAATTTGGCGCATGCTGTAGCAGCGTGCAACAGCGAGCAAAAAGGCCAGCTATTGGATTTTACTCGGGTGAACGTAGCTATTATTAGTGCTTATAACGATATGTTAAGTGCTCATCAACCTTATGCGAGCTATCCGCAACAAATTAAAGAAATACTCATTAAATTAGGGCATAGCGGGCAAGTAGCCGGAGGCGTGCCCGCCATGTGTGATGGGGTTACCCAAGGCCAAGAGGGTATGGATCTATCGCTGTACTCACGAGATCTTATTGCCCAAAGCACCGCTATTGGTTTAAGTCATCAAGGCTTTGATGCCTGCTTGCTACTTGGCGTATGTGACAAAATCGCGCCAGGTCAATTAATGGGGGCCTTAGCTTTTGGCCATTTACCTACGGCTTTTGTGCCTAGTGGGCCAATGCCTTCGGGGATCTCTAACCAAGAAAAAGTGGCTATGCGTCAACAGCACGCAGCGGGTGAGCTAGGAGACCAAGCCCTACAAGACATAGAGTGTAAAGCCTATCATGCGCCGGGAACCTGTACTTTCTATGGTACGGCTAATACTAATCAGCTGGTGTTTGAAGCCATGGGGCTGATGTTGCCGGGTAGCGCCTTTGTTCCCACCAATTCTAATTTGCGTAATAAGCTAACCGATAAGCTCGCCAGCCACATGGTATCGATTGCTTTGGGGAGTGGCGATTATCGTCCTCTATATCGGATAGTCGATGAGAAGTGTCTAGTTAACGGGTTAGTGGCCTTAATGGCATCAGGGGGCAGTACTAACCATACGCTGCATATGATTGCGATAGCGCGCAGCGCAGGGATAATTCTAAATTGGGATGATTTTGCCAAACTGGCAAGCTGTGTGCCTCAATTAACCCGCATGTATCCTAATGGGCCGGCCGATATCAATGCTTTTGAACAAGCCGGAGCGGTTCCCTGCTTAATGCGTTTGCTCGCCCAGCGAAAGCTAATTCATATGGACGCCAGTACCATTTACGGCACGGTTAGCGACTACTTAAAGCAAGCTTGCTTGGAAGATAATCGCATAAGTTGGGTGCCAGTGCTCGCCTCTAAAGATCCTGCAGTGATTGCCGCCGACGATCAGCAGTTTTCCAATAGCGGTGGTTTACAGGTATTAGCCGGTAACCTAGGACGGGCAGTGATTAAGACCAGTGCTTTAGAGGCCTCGCAGCGAGTGATTACAGCCTCTGCTCGGGTGTTTGATAGCCAGCATGATGTTGCAGAAGCTTATCAAAAAGGAGAGTTTAACCAAGATGTGGTGGTGGTGGTTCGTTATAACGGGCCATCGGCCAATGGAATGCCAGAGTTGCATAAACTCATGCCGGTATTGGCTAACTTACAAAACAAGGGTTTTAAAGTTGCATTAGTGACTGATGGTCGTCTGTCTGGAGCATCAGGGAAAATCCCTTCAGCTATTCATTTAAACCCTGAAACGGCAAAGGGCGGTATATTGAGTAAGCTGCGAGACGGGGACATTATTCATTTAGATGCTAACCAAGGGATCTTAGATTGCAGGCTGACCGCGCAACAGCTACAACAACGAGAGTCGCAAGCTGATAGTAAACCAGACCAACATGTTGGCACTGGGCGTGAACTGTTTAGCCCATTTCGACGCTTAATTAGCAGTGCTGAAACAGGGGCCACGGTATTGTTTGACTCGTTTTAAGCTGAGGGAGGGCGGTTTATGGCAGCTAGATAGCTGAATGTTAGCTATCTAGCCCTTACAATCAATATAAAGCGATTTGGTTAAACGTACCGTTTTAAATAGTTCAGCTGGCCTTAACTAGACTCAATTAGCTGGTTCATATCAGTAATTAACTGATTGAAGGCGATACGGTCCTGCTTGTCGATAGCCGATGCCAACGGAATTTTAGCTTTCATCGGGTTGACTGCTCGACCATTGATGTGAAATTCATAATGTAAATGCGGACCGGTAGAACGGCCGGTATTGCCCGATTCGGCAATCACTTGACCACGAGTGACTCGCTGGCCTTTCCGCACTTTAAACTTATTCAAATGTAAGTAACGAGAGCGGTACTTACCACCATGCTGAATCACGATATATTTGCCAGCGTAAGGGTGGTTTTCGATGCGAGTGATCACACCATCACCGGCCGCTAATACAGGGGTGCCAATAGCTACACCAAAATCAGTGCCGTTGTGTGGCGAAATTCGGCCAGTAATGGGGTGCTTCCGACGGGGATTAAAGGGCGAACTAACACGTTGCTTACGTTTTAATGGAATGCGCATAAAGGCGCGGGCTAAACTTTCGCCCTCTTTATCGTAATAGTTACCGTTACTAAATAGGTAAGCGCTATATTCGTTACCACGATTAAAAATACGCACCGCACTTATTTCACTTTGACCGGTGAGCGCCCCGTCAATGTACTGGCGATTTCTTACTACTTGAAAGACGTCACCAGCCCTAAAGTCTCTCGAAAAACGAATCTTGTCTTGAAACATTTGGGACACTTGGTCGACTTCGTTGGCATTTAATCCTGCTTTGCGTGCCGAGACGTAAAAGCTACCTTCAATGGTGCCGCTAATGGCTTGTTTTTGCCATTGACCTTCAATAGTGACGGTTTCATATTCAAAGCTGGTGGCATCCACTCTTTTAAACACGATTTGCTGAGCAGGGTTAAAGGCCAACTGTAAGGCTTGTAACTCTTGCTTATCGTGGTCAATGGTAAATGTAAGTTGGTGTCCAAGGCTTAAAGTATCTAACGCTAGCACCGATATATCGGCTTCTAGTACTTGATACATGGTGGTTTGATCAATGTTGAAGCGAGTAAAGATTTTGCCTAAGGTATCACCTTTTTTTATCGTGTAGCGGTAAGTTTGTACACTATTTTCTAATGCATTACTGGGTTCGGCCGCAGCCTGTGGGGCATCATTTTCTTTAGTGACGCTTGGCTCAGCGTGTTGTTTAAACTGTTCAGCACTGGGTTCTGTTTGGGTCGTTTTACTCGCTAATTCAATCGTCTTGCGAGAGCTTGGCGCTAACTCAAATACTTGGGTGTCATTATCTTGATTAAAGCTGTTTTGCGGAAGCTCAATCAATTGACGTGAGCTACTGGTTGTTGACTGCTGCGTTGGCCAAATACTGGCTATGGTGATGACAGCACCACAAGCCAATATAAGCTGCCAGTGTTTACTGGGTAGCTTGCTAGGTCGGCCAAACATTTGGGCTTTACTGTTGAACATACTATCTATTACCTATCACACACTGTCTTAATGCAGCTGTTGTTTTAGTGTTATTGGTGATGAACAGAGTCTTTTTGCAAGTTAATGTCATGGTGTTTGCCTGTGTTGGCAACCAGAACATAATCCTTGAAACTCGTAAGTTTGTGGATGCAAACTAAATCCCTGTTTACCCGCAAAGTTATCCAGTTCAGTTTTTAGTTGGTTGGATAAATCAAGTTGAGTCACTGATTTACAATCGGTACATATTAATAGCGGCTTAGGCCCAAAAGACGTATCTTGTTGGCTAACCAGATAGCGGCTGCTGGATTCTAAGTGCTGAATGAAATGATGCTGTAATAAAAACTCCAACGCACGGTAAACGGTAGGTGGTTTAGTTTTCGGTTGCTGTTTTTGCAGCTCGGCTAAAATGTCATAAGCGCTTAAGGGCTCATTACTGCGGTGCAGTAAGGCTAATACCGCCTCACGATTAGGCGTAAAGTTAAGCTTAAGTTCGCTACAGTAATCACTAACGTGTTGTATGTATTCTACTGTAGACATGAATTTCCGATTGAGAACAGTGAGTTGGATGTAAACCTTCAGCAGGTCTACAAATTTGAGCGTTACATTATAACAATGAGCTTAAGTTGGCAAGTCAGCTTTGTCATCTATATAGCAATTTGTGAGTGCTGGCTCACTATTTAAGCGCTTGTAAACAAATGACTATTTTCATTTCTGGTGTAAATTAGGGTTAAGCCTATAGCGAGTGTTAAATCCTTATTCACTGCCGTTGCCGTTCTATTCCACTAAAATTGATTTGCAGTCTTCTACACTGGCAAATTCTAACAGTAACAAGAACCGCGCTTTGAAAGCGCTGAGAGACGTGCGGGTGTATTGGTTTAGTTTTACTCAGATTGAGTGAATTTCACCTGCTTTGCTTGCTTTGTAAGCACTCAGTGCTAATTTTATAAAAATCGGTTGACTTGTTTGGGCTAAAAACGTTTAATAGCCGCCGTTGCCCGGATAGCTCAGTCGGTAGAGCAGAGGATTGAAAATCCTCGTGTCGGTGGTTCGATTCCGCCTCCGGGCACCACCTTTAAAAAGCCTGCATTTATGCAGGCTTTTTTCGTTTCAGGTTTTAAGCCTAGCCTATCCCTCACACCGTTATTGGCCTCGACTTATCGTTGCAGTGATTAATTCACTGAGTAGTGGATCAGATCATTAAACACCACCGCTTGTTGACTGAGGTTGCGATAGCCATGTTCTTGGTCGCCGGCAAACCGTATTGCTTGTCCTTTGCTTAATGGTATCCACTGCCCTTTTATTAGCACTTCCATTTCACCGCTAATGACCACAATATGCTCGCTGACACCAGGTTCGTGGGCTTCAGATAAGCGCTCATAACCTGGTAATAAGGTTAACTCAAACATCTCAAAGCCATAATGGGGATCAAAGGGAAATAATGTGGCAACCAACATGCTGTCGCTGGCGGGCTGTTGGCGAAGCTGCTCGGCGCTTCTTACCTCTGAGTGTTGACTATCACTTAAGCTAGGCTCTATAAAATAAGATAGAGACGTATTAAACCCTCCGGCAATTTTCCATAAGGTTGCGATAGTTGGGCTCGACTCACCGCGTTCGATCTGGCCTAACATTGCTTTACTTACTCCCGTTTCTTGCGCCGCTTTGGTTAAGCTCCACTGTTTTTGTTGCCGTTTGGTTTTTAGCATTTGAGCGAGGTACTGATTGAGAGCTTGCACTTGAAGACCTTTGATTGACTAGTATTTAATTCTTGTATGTTATAGCGCACAAGTGCTAGGCTTGTCCATGTTGTGCGTTATAGCGCACGGGTGGGTTAAAGGTAATTGAGCTTGTTAGGGAGGGCTTTAGCTTGCGACGTTTAATAAGTTTGTCACATATATCAGCGGGCTTCATTGCGGTTTTAGTTGGCTATAGCAGTTCTGCTGTAATTATCTTTCAAGCCGCTGCCGCAGTCGGTGCAAGTGAACAGCAAATCGCCTCGTGGTTATGGGCGCTTGGTTTAGGAATGGGGTGCAGTAGCATTGGCTTGTCACTTTATTATAAGCAGCCGGTTCTTACCGCTTGGTCAACACCAGGCGCGGCTTTATTGGTAACCAGTTTATCTGGTTTGTCGATAAACGAGGCTGTAGGGGCATTTTTATTTAGTTCGCTACTTATTACACTTTGTGGCTTAAGTGGTTTGGTAGACAAGCTAATCAAATGGATCCCTCAGTCTTTGGCGGCGGCAATGTTGGCGGGCGTGTTGTTGCAGTTTTGCTTACAGCTGTTTACGGCTCTTGAGAGCCAATTACTATTCGTTGGGCCCATGCTCGCGTGTTACTTGCTGGTTCGCTATGCCCTGCCACGTTACGTGATGCTGATTAGCTTAATGCTTGGTTGTAGTATCGCTTATGCCTTAGGTTTGTTGGATGGTAGCAAATTGAGTTTGGATTTAGCCCGCCCAGAATGGATTAGTCCGGTATTATCATTTCAAGCGATGGTTGGGGTCGGGTTACCATTATTTATCGTGACCATGGCTTCGCAAAATATGCCAGGCATTGCCGCGTTGCATGCCAATGGGTATCGGCCTCCAATCTCGCCACTTATCTCTTGGACCGGCATTACTGGGCTGCTACTGGCTCCATTTGGCGGTTTCGCATTTAATTTGTCGGCCATAACGGCTGCAATATGTATGGGGAAAGACGCGGACGAAGACCCTAGCAGGCGTTATTGGGCTGCTGTTTGGGCCGGCGTTTTTTATGTTGCGGTCGGTTTATTGGGAGCAACTGTGGTAAGCGTATTCTCGGCTTTTCCTGAAGCATTAGTGATGGCGATAGCGGGCTTAGCTTTATTGAGCACGGTGGCCAATAGCTTGGCGACAGCTCTGGCTCAGCCTAACGGGCGAGATGCCGCTGTAATAACCTTTGTTGCTACAGCTTCTGGTTTTAGTATAGGAGGCATTGGTAGCGCCTTTTGGGGCTTGAGCTTGGGCTTATTGGTACATTATTTCGCCGCATATTTAGCGCGTTGTAAATGATTGAACGGCTTAATATCTTCATTTATTTAGTATAATTGGTTAACGTAGTGATACACGCTTAAAAATGGTTGCACAGATGCTAAAACGGCTGGGTAAAGGCTTGTTGTGGTTGTTTGTAGGTATAATGATTAGTGCTGAAATTATGGTTTTAGCACTGCGCTGGATAGACCCTCCTATTTGGGCATGGCGAATTCACCGAAGTATTGACCCTCCAAGTAGTTACCCTCAGCAAATTAACCATGATTGGCGGGGCATCGATGAGATCAGTCCAAATATGAGCTTGGCAGTAGTGGCTGCAGAAGACCAAAAGTTTCCCGTTCATTGGGGGATAGACTTCGCATCGATATGGCAAGCAGTGAAAGACAATCAGCAGGGCTCTAGGCTACGTGGCGCCAGTACCATCACCCAGCAAACCGCAAAGAATCTGTGGTTGTGGCCCAGTCAAAGCTATTGGCGTAAAGCACTAGAAGCGGGTTTCAGCTTAATGCTAGAACTTAACCTCAGTAAGTCTCGTATTTTGGAAGTTTACTTAAACATTGCCGAGTATGGGCCTGGTATTTATGGCGTAGAAGCCGCTAGTCAGCATTACTTTAAGCATTCGTCTAAACGATTAAGTCGTGAACAAGCGGCCAGTTTGGCGGCTTTATTGCCTAGTCCTTATCGCTATCAATTGTGGCCGCGTTCAGCCTATATCAATCAGCGCATTTTATGGATAAGCCAACAAATGCGCCAGTTAGGTGGTAACTATCTAGACTTGAAGTAATTCAATCAACATCAGCTAGAGAGCCGCTTGAAATAGCTGAACCGTATATTGTGCGGAGTGTTTCAAAACCAGTAATATCACAAATATGGATATAGCAATTAAGCCAGCTTTGGACAGGGTTTTTAAGAATTGAAATAGCATAATGACCTCACTTTTTGTTTAGCCATCCTTGGTGCTTATCTGTTTAAAATTATAAGTGATAGCGAACAGCAGAGAAACGGAAAAACTTGTTTTACATCAAACTGGCTTGCTGTTTTTTTGAACGTTTATTGATGGTGTGAGCCGCTTCAAAGTCATGATTATCGTCTTGTTTGGTGGTAAATAAAAATGATAACAATTATCACTATTGTTGCGTAAGTTGATGGAATGTAAATGTAATGTGTGTTTGCTGGTGCTTGGTATATACTCATTGATTAGATAATTGATGAGTAAGGAGCGTGCTAATGAAAGCTGAACCTACAATAATCGCCTTGTTAAATAAGGTGCTTACAAGCGAGTTAACCTCAATCAATCAATATTTTCTGCATGCCAGAATGTATCGCAACTGGGGCTTTGATGCGCTAAATGAAAAAAACTACAAAAAATCAATTAAGGATATGAAACAGGCCGACAAATTGATGGAGCGGATCCTGTTTTTGGAAAGTTTACCGCATGTACATATGCTGGGCAGCCTGCGTATCGGCGAGTCCACAGAAGAGATGCTGCAATGTGATATGGATTTTCAACTAGAGCAGTTGCCAATCCTCAAAGAGACGATAGCGGCTTGTGAAGCTGCCAGAGATTTTGTTAGCAGAGATTTAGTCGAAGATATTCTAAGTTATGAAGAAGATCACATAGATTGGATTGAAACCCAACAATATCAAATAGAAAAAATGGGTATAGAAAACTATTTAGCGGCGCAAATTACCGAAGGAGACGACTAATGAAGGGTGATAGTGAAGTCATAGATGCTCTTAATCGACTGTTAATGAACGAATTAACCGCGATGGATCAATACTTTATACACTCAAGAATGTATGAAGATTGGGGGATCAATAAACTTTATGAGCGCATTGATCATGAGTTTGATGATGAAAAAGGTCACGCATCATTACTTATTCAACGCATTCTTTTTTTAGAGGGAACTCCTGATTTGACTCAGCGAGAGCCACTGCGAGTAGGTAAAGATGTGCCAAGCATGTTAGAGAACGACTTAAAGGTAGAGTACGAGGTAGACGCTTTACTGAAAAGCACGATGGCTTTATGTGAAACTAAGCAAGACTACGTGACTCGGAATATGTTGCAAACATTGATCGACGATACCGAAATGGATCATGCTTATTGGTTAGAGCAACAGCTGGGAATGATCAAGAAAATTGGTTTAGAAAACTATATCCAAAGCCAGCTCTAATATCTAGTTAGGCCGACGGTGGATGCTGTCGGTTTTTGACAGTCTTAGTCTCGATGTTGGTGTGTTTGCCAATTTAGTATTGGCCAGCCTTTTTGTTTAGCTAAAAGACTAAGTTGAGGGCAAGGATTAACGGTGTAAGCTATGTCTACATGCTCTAGCATTGCTTGGTCGTTTATCGAATCGGAATAGAAATACAACGTAGTGTAGTGCTCGCGTTGTTCTGTTTGCCATTCTTGCAAGCGCATTACTTTGCCAGCTCTATAGCTGGCAATGCCTTCTATGTTAGCACTGTAGCGGTGATCATCCAGCACGAGATCAACACCAATACAGTGCTTAACTCCTAATAACTCAGCGGCAGCTTTTACGATGAAACTGACGGTAGCAGAGATAATTAAAATAGTTTTCTGCTGGGCCGTTAGCTGAGCTAATAATTGCTTGGCATCAGGATATATCAGCTGGCTTATATCTCGTTTAACAAACTCAATCACCAGCTTATCTATAAATCCTTTATCGAGGTGCTGTATGGGTTGCAGGCTAAATTGGATGTATTGCTGCAATTGCAATTCACCTAAGGCGTATAGCCTCATTAGCTCTGTATCTTTAGCGAGAAAACGGCTGTCTGTAATGAGACCTTTGTCCACTAGAAATTTGTGCCATAGCATTCCACTATCGCCAGCAATTAGGGTTTCATCTAAGTCGAATATATACAGTTCCAAAGCTTCCTCGGCTAAACGGCGTTACATGGCATGGACAGTTAATTAACACATTAAATCGTTTACAGCTAGGCAGAAAAAAGGCCAGCTTAGCTGGCCTTGATTGTTATGCAGTATCTTTCTTTAGATTTTCGGGTAAGCCGTCGGGTAGGGGGGCCCAACTGCGCTGTTGTGCTTCGCCATGAAGAACTTTGCGTAGTTTTTCATTCGCGGCTGCAGCGTAAATCTTCTCAGTTTTAATTTCTTCTTCTTTACGCTTGATGGCATCTTCCATATCAAACTGTAAATCTTTATAGCGCTTGCTTGTTGCTACGAAGACCAAACCAATCAATACCACTAGCACAGCGACTACGGCACCAAATAACCACCAAGCAATTCCTGACTGCTGAGGTTGACCGCTGCTTTCAGCTCGTTGTACTAACTCAACAATATGCGCACTCAACTTATTGTTTTGCTCACGCAGTTCGTCGCGTTGAGTTTGTAACTGGCTGAATTGTTCTTGCAGCTGTTTCTGTTGCCCAACATCGACATTGTTTTCAGTAATGGTTTTTTGTAGACCGAGCATTTGCTCATTAAGGCCTGCTAACTGCGTCTCTAATTGCTGATTGCGTTCAATCAGTTTTTGTTCCGCATTACTGCTACCAGCTTGCTCCACCTGGCTGTATAAGCTCTGGTTGGTTGCTGTTAGCGTTCTATTTTCATTACTAACTTTATCATTTAGTTGTAGTAAAGCTTGGTAATCAATCAGTTTACTATTTAAGTCATTCTGTAAACGCTGGTTGATTTTCTGCGTATCATTTAACGCAGATTGAAGTTTACTAATGGTTCGATTCTTCTTGTTTAAGTCGTCTTTGAGAACGGCTAAAGTTCGCTTCATCTCTGGGCTAGTCGTGCTTTTAGCTACCGCTTTTGGCTTAGGCTTAGGCTTAGGCTTCGCGACAGTTTTAGTTGCAGCAACCGTTGCGGTGGTAGCCGCTTTTGGCGCTTTTGGCACTGGCGGCGGCAATACCGCGCTAGCTTTTGTTGTGGTTGTTGCTTTTTTGGTTGTGCTTGCCGTATTGCTATATTTAGCGGGCAAAGACGTGTAGATCTTAGGGTCTTTCTCCACAATCCAAATGTTTAAGCCATGTTTACTTTTAATCCACTTCCACTCTTCAACACCCATATGGTGTGAAGCACCATTGGTAAGCGTGTAAGAAAATTGCTTAGCGTCGTTTCTTACTGGGATGGTAAATGCCACACCAAAGTCATCAAATTTGCTAGGCATTAATGGTGTATCGGGCGTAGTGCCCTTTCTTAAACGGAAATCGGTACGAGCGCCGACTTCTTTTCCGTTAACCATTTCTTCGCCAGCCCAAATGTGTAGGCCCCAACCATCGTAGTTGTTTGCTGTACTTTTGTAGTGCACGGTAACGTTAGCCGCAGTGGCAACTGTACTGATACACCAGAAAAGTAAAATAAATATGGATGCTCTTTGCACAATTACTCCATTAACTTGTTTAAGCTGCATGAAAGCATAATAACTAAAAAAACAGTAAAGAAGTAGCAAGTAGATCACCAATACAGTGTTAAATTTTAAAGAAAAATTGACACAGCTCCGATCTCTGAATCATTTCGGATAAAAATTGTACAATTTTTCATCTCTTTTAATTATGGGTTACGATGACTGATGATTCGCTTAGATTAAACCGATTGAGGAATAAGTAATGAAATATCGCCGTTTAGGACACTCTACTTTAGACGTCAGTGAAATTTGCTTAGGTACGATGACTTGGGGAGAGCAAAATACTCAGGCCGAGGCTTTTTCTCAACTTGATTTTGCGTTAGCTAACGGGGTTAATTTTGTTGATACCGCCGAAATGTATCCCGTTCCCCCTCAACAAACCACTCAAGGTGATACAGAAACCATACTCGGCCATTATATGAAGCAGCGTGATAATCGTGACGAGATTATCTTGGCGTCTAAAGTCGCGGCACCTTCTGGCAGTGATCGTGGCGGGTATATTCGTAGTGACATGACTTTAACTTGGAACAGCATTCATCAGGCGGTAGAAGATTCTTTGAATCGTTTACAGACCGACTATTTGGATTTATATCAGGTGCATTGGCCGGATAGGGCGACTAACTTTTTTGGTCAATTGAACTATTCACATAACGAGGATGCCGCTCAAACGCCGATTATTGAAACCTTAGAAGCATTAGCAGATTTGGTAAAAACCGGAAAAGTGCGCTACTTGGGAATATCTAATGAAACCCCTTGGGGAGCGATGCGTTACATTCAGTTGGCAGAAAAACACAATTTGCCAAAAATAGTGTCGGTACAAAACCCATATAATTTACTCAATCGTAGCTATGAAGTATCAATGGCTGAAATATCGCACCGTGAGAACCTACCGCTACTTGCTTACTCTCCCTTAGCGTTTGGTGCGTTGACGGGTAAGTATCTAAACGATCAATGGCCAGAAGGTGCTCGTTTAACCTTGTATAAACGTTTTGCCCGTTATGGCTCTGATCGAGCCCAGAAAGCTATTCAAGCTTATGTTGATCTTGCTAAAGAGTTCGGACTTAGTCCTGCCCAACTGGCTTTAGCCTTTGTCAACCAGCGTAGCTTTGTTGCCTCTAATATTATTGGTGCTACCAACCTAGAGCAATTAAAAGAGAATATTCAAAGCAGTCAAGTAGTCATTTCTGATGATATGGAGCAACGTATGCAAGAGTTGGGTGACGAACACCGTATCCCTTGTCCGTAAAGAATGACTGTAAAACT
The DNA here is from genome assembly GCF_023238625.1 of Agarivorans sp. TSD2052. NCBI lineage: Bacteria > Pseudomonadati > Pseudomonadota > Gammaproteobacteria > Alteromonadales > Alteromonadaceae > Agarivorans > Agarivorans sediminis. The sequence goes on along the minus strand of NZ_CP096670.1, from coordinate 3,443,437 downwards.
GAAGCGAGAACGACGATGAATAAGGGCGTAGACATTGACCCAATCCAGCCACTAACCGGGTTGTTAGCAGACATTCGAGCCTGTCGTTTATGCGCTAAGCAATTTGAACCTCGGCCGGTTATTCAGGCCTCGAAAGAGGCTCGCTTACTTATTATTGGTCAAGCACCGGGATTAAAAGTCCACCAAAGTGGAGTGCCATGGGATGATGTGAGTGGTAAACGCCTTCGTGAGTGGTTGGGCATTGATGAGGCAATCTTTTATAACCCGCAACATGTGGCGATTGTCCCCAGCGGGTTTTGTTACCCCGGTAAAGGCAAGCATGGGGATTTGCCTCCACCCAAGATATGTTTTGCCACTTGGCATCAACAGGTCTTGGCTGCGTTGCCAGAAGTGAAGCTTACCTTGCTCATCGGTCAGTATGCGCAAGCTCTTTATCTACCTAATGCCACTCAACGCAAACTGACTGATAAAGTTGCGAGTTTTGAACAGTTCAGCCAGCTGGGTATTTGGCCTCTACCTCATCCTTCGCCAAGAAATCGTCATTGGCTCGCTGCCAACCCTTGGTTTGAGCAAACCTTGTTACCCAAGCTAAAAATGGCGATTAGCGAGCTGTTGTTTAATAAGGCTTAATGTTCATTTAGTTGTTTTTCAAGCCATTGTTTGGGCGATAGTTCAATTCGACTCCGAAAGGCTCGGTTGAAACCCGATACGCTTTGGTAACCCACCGCCGTCGCTGTCCAAGCGATAGATTTACCACTTTTTAGTAGTTGTTGAGCATGGTTTATTTTCCAATCTACTAAGTAATCCCCTGGCGAGCTGCCAATCACTTTAGTAAAGGTTTCCATAAAACTGGTTCGTGACATGCCGGCTTGCTGGGCTAAGGACTCAATCGAATGAGGCGCCGCTGGACTAGCGTGTAGTAAGGCCAGCGCTAAAGAAAGTTTAGGGTGCATTAAACCAGCAATTATCCCTGTATCTGCTTGTTGTTGATTCAGATGATGACGCAGTAATAGGGTGATCAGAACTTCAACCAAGTGATCCATTATGACTAGCGCCCCTTCTTCTGGGGCGAACGCTTCAGCAAAGAGTAAATCGATGGTTCTAGACAATTGTGGCTGTTGCCCTAGCGCTAATACCAGTTGTGGAGGCAAGGCATTGGCTAAAGGGCTGCTAGTGTTGTTGCCATATCTTACGGTAGCGCACACCAGTTCAGCGGGTTGTTCATCATCGACTATCAGCCTATGTGCTAAGGGTTTAGGGAAAAAAATTAAACTTGGTTGGTCTACCGTTATTGTTTGTTTAGCATATTGAACTGATAGCTTTCCTTGTTTGAGCACATGAATATGACCCACCAACTCTTGGCTATTTTCAATGGTCGATAAACCACATAATTGACCAGAGTAAAAGACCCCTGCGGTTACCGAAAACTGTCGTAGTAAGGTGGATAAATGGTCCATCAATAACACTCCGTACTTTTCGCACCAACAAGCGGACGATTGTATCCCAATAGACCGGACTAAGGCGTTAAATTTTCATCATCGCAGTTAGCGGTTACTTTATGGAGAAAGACAATGAACAAATTGAAAGCAGCTATTCGTTATACCACTCTTGTTACGGCCTTGGCGTTTAGTGGATTGAGTTTTGCCGCTGATGTCGGCATCAGCGTGGATAGTAATGACTTGGCGATTAAGGGGTATGATCCGGTGGCCTATTTTTCTAGCGGCCAGCCCACACAAGGCACGGCTGATTATTCGGCAACTCACAATAACGCCATTTATCACTTTTCTTCTGCTAGCAATCGAGATGCATTTAAAGCAGAACCAGCCAAATACGCACCGCAATACGGTGGTTATTGCGCATTTGGTGTAGCCATGGAGAAAAAGTTTGAAACTGACCCAAATGCTTGGAAAATTGTCGACGGTAAACTTTACCTGAATCTAGATAAAAAAGTACAACAGCGCTGGTTGGAAAACACCCATGAATTGATTGTAGATGCTAACCAAAATTGGCCTGAAATAAAGCCGATTGATGCGGCTAAGTTATAGCTTTTAATTGCCACCGAAACAGAGCGCGTCGGTGGCTTAGTAGTATTGCTGGTAAAGCTCTTCTATTAGCTTAGCCAGTTTAAAGTCCCGTTCACTCACCCCGCCTAGTTCATGAGTCGTTAGGCTTATATCTACTTTGTTATAGCAATTGCTCCAATCTGGGTGGTGGTTTTGTTGCTCGGCGTAATCAGCCACTCTTCCCATAAATTCAAAAGCTTGAACAAAGTCTTTAAATTGGTAGTTGTTTGAAATGGCATTATCTTGGTATTGCCAGTTGGGTAAGTGTTTCAGAGCCCTCTGTATCGCTGGCTTACTAAGCACTTGTTGCTCTGCCATTGTCATCTCCAAAATGGTCGGTGTTCTATTGAGCCTAGGTTAGCTTGAGCGATATGCCAGTTTGACTAACATGGGCAATAGATAAATAGGCAACTGTATCGCCCCCATATAAATCATATATTCCGCCCCCAAAAAACTACCCGTAACGCTATAAGTGAGTAGTACATTGCGATTGGTAGCAGTGATAGCGCTAATTATTGCCAAGTCTTTTCCTTGTCGTAGATAAAGCCAAAAGCTACTAACAAATAGTAATGTGGATATGCTACTCGCAATTAGCAAATATTCTAATGCTAGGCTGGGACGGGCATTAAACACCTCTCGAAATGCCCCCATAAGGCCCAAAGGAAAGAAAAAAACCAATACGATGGTAAAAGGGCGAATTCGTATCAAGGCTTGTTCAATCAGTTTTGCCTTAATGAGCTTATGGCAAAGTAAGCTAACAATGATGGGAAGAAGGATAAAAATCGCTAAACGTTGACTGTATACCTGCAAATCCAGTGTTAGCTGCTCAGCGCCACTGAAGCGGCTAAAAATAAAGCCATTGAGCAGCAATATAAAAGGCATTAAAAGGGTCGACGCAATTGTCATCGCCATGCAGCGCTGCGCATCTAAACCTAAAGAACGCACAATGGCAGGGCTGGCGAATAAAGACCCGGTGGCGCAGGTAGCGGCTATTGCTAAATATAACTGGCTATTGATGTTTAGCAGCCAAACTAACAACATGACTAAAGCGGTAACCCCTAAAGTATGCCAAAGGGCGTATAGCCATACCGACACCTGGCACAAATCTTTTACTAAAGTCCCTATGTGTAGGCTGACAATGGTGAGCAACATTAAGCCAAACAATACGCTTGGTAAATAAGGCAGTAGCGCGTTTGAAAGCTGAGGGAAGCTAAAACCGATGATGACACAGCTTGCCAGTAATTGAGTTGAATATCGAGAAATTAGCGCTAGCAAATCCATGCCTCTTTATGTAGTTAAATCATAGTATTAGATATTGAATTTTAGTATGTTGAGTTTGACGCTTCATACGACTTTAAACAAGTGTTTGAAAAATGTTATCAAAGAGTTGTATGATTGCAAATGCGACATTTGGCCAATGGTAAAGCCATACTGATATGTGGGATGCTAGCCTGACACCTATTTTGTATCTTTTTTGGGGTGCAAATTTATCTTAATACAGGGTTACATTAACTAAAACGCTAAGCATAAGCTAATGCTAAATAATAACTATAAATTAAGGGAACAATTGATGAGTAAGCTGACCAACAAGGAATCCAACTATCTACCACTAAAACACTTTCAAGTATCAAGTTTGCTGTACCAGTTTATAAACCAAGATGTATTGCCTGGTACGGGTGTCAATGAAGCGGCATTTTGGTCTGATTTAGAAAGCTATTTATTGCAGTTTACCCCTAACAATAAAATACTTTTGGCTAAGCGTGATGCATTGCAGGCTCAAATAGATCAATGGCACGCTCAACACCCTGCGCCATTTTCCGCCGATGTTTATCAGCAGTTTTTACGCAGTATCGGCTATCTTGTGGAGCAACCCACTCATGTTAGTTTAGACACTTCAAAAGTTGACCGAGAGTTGGCTTTATTAGCGGGGCCCCAATTGGTGGTGCCGGTAATGAACGCACGTTACGCCTTAAACGCCGCCAATGCGCGCTGGGGCAGCTTGTATGATGCTTTATATGGCACTGATGTACTTGACCAAAGCGGTGAGTTGGCACCAGGTGCAAGCTACAATCCCGCTCGTGGGGCCGCGGTGATCGCCTATGGGCGCGCATTCTTAGATGAACACTGTCCTCTGGCGCACGGCAGCCATACAGACGCCACAGACTACAGGGTGTTGTCTGGAGGTTTACTGGTTTGTTTAAAAGATGGCTCCAATACCACCCTAGTCGAAGCTTCTCATTTTGCTGGCTATCAAGGTGAAGCCGAGCAACCCAAGGTTATCTTACTTCAGCAGCATGGCTTGCATATTGAGATTCAGTTTGATGCTGAGCACCAAATTGGTTCACAGGATACCGCAAACATAAAAGACATTGTCTTAGAGTCAGCACTGACGACTATCATGGACTGTGAAGATTCTATTGCTGCGGTTGATGCTGCAGACAAAGTTGCGGTATATAAAAACTGGCTAGGTTTAATGTGCGGGAATCTAAGTGAATCGCTGACAAAAAATGATAAGACAATCACTCGCCAGTTAGCGCCAAATCGTCATTACATTAATGCCCAAGGGCATGGCTTTAGCTTAAGTGGCCGTTCTTTGATGTTTGTGCGTAATGTTGGCCACTTGATGACCAGTGATTTGATGCTTGATGCTGACGGCAATGAAGTTCCAGAAGGGCTGCTAGATGCCGTGTTTACCAGTTTAATAGCTAAGCACGACTTGCTCGGAAATAGCCCTTATCGCAATTCGCGAGAAGGCTCTATCTACATTGTGAAACCTAAGATGCATGGCCCAGAGGAAGTGGCTTTTAGTAACCAAGTTTTTTCTGCGGTGGAAGAGTTATTAGGTTTAGCCGCCAATACCATTAAACTAGGCATTATGGATGAAGAGCGCCGCACCAGTGTAAACCTAAGTGCGTGTATCGCTGAAGCGAATCAACGGGTGGTCTTCATTAATACGGGCTTTTTAGATAGAACCGGCGACGAAATCCATACCAGTATGTGTGCTGGCGCGATGGTGGCAAAAGGGGACATTAAAGAAAGCGCTTGGATTAAAGCCTATGAACTTAATAACGTAGAGGCCGGATTAGAGTGTGGTTTACTCGGTAAGGCACAAATAGGCAAAGGCATGTGGGCAATGCCGGAGATGATGGCTGCGATGATGCAGACTAAACAAGCGCATCCAAAAAGTGGCGCAAGTACAGCTTGGGTTCCTTCGCCTACCGCCGCTACCTTGCACGCCATACATTATCATCAAGTCGATGTATTTAGTATTCAGCAGCAACTAGTTGCACAATTGAACCCATTGAATAAGCAACGCTTGGCTGATTTACTCACCCCGCCTTTGGCGATAGAAACCACGTGGACAGAGCAACAGCTAATTGCCGAGTTGGATAACAACATTCAAGGTATTCTAGGTTACGTGGTGCGTTGGGTTGAGCAAGGAGTGGGTTGTTCAAAAGTCCCTGATATTAACGGCGTAGGTTTAATGGAAGACCGAGCAACTTTACGTATCTCTAGCCAGCATGTCGCCAACTGGCTGAAGCATGAGGTGGTGAGTGAAGCTTTAGTTAAGCAACGTTTTGAAGTGATTGCCGCTTTAGTTGACCAGCAGAACAGTGGTGACCCTCTATACCAAAATATGGCTGGTAATGTTGCCGATAGTTGCGCATACCAAGCCGCGCTCGATTTAGTCTTTAAAGGTTGTGAGCAACCAAGTGGTTACACTGAACCGCTGTTACATGCTTGGCGACGTAAGTTTAAAGCAAGCTAGTCCCTCAAAAAACGCCCTATAGAATGCCCCCAATATTTGTATATGCAATTATTGGGGGCGTTCAATTTATATATCATAGTGCTTGATTTTCCTGCACAAACGGCAGCGAATGTTCAATTTGGCTTACTAGGTTTAGCTACCGTTATATCAAACGGTAACGCAATGATTGTAAACAACAAGGTTGAAGACCCTGCATTAGACATCGCCCGTGAACTAGCGAATGGATTGAGTAATAGTTATCGCGTTAAAGTGATTGACGATGATTCAAGAGTAGTAACCACGCCTGAAGTACCCAATATAATTAGCTTATACAGTGAATATGATTATATTTTGGATGTACGTACACTAAGCTGGAGTTCCATTTACTATCCTAGTGATTGGGATAACTACCGAGTGAGTTATCACGTTCATGCGCGCTTAATTGACCAAGAAAAAGGCAATGTTATTGCAGAAGAAGTTTGTAACAATATGCCCGAGTATGAAGATACAGGAAAAGCGCCGTCTTACGCAGAGCTGGAAAAGGGTGATGCCTTAAAGCGAGAGTTAGCACGATCAGTGGAATATTGTGTCGAGCATATTAGAAATTTGGCGAAGCTGAGTAATACCACTAATGCTAATACTGTAAAAGTAGAAGAAATTACGCCTACAGAAACCAAAACATTGTAATTTCTGGTTTGTTTTTCACATGGGGGGAGCAATTCTCCCCAAACATTAGAAGTCTAAGCCAATCCCAACGACAAGGCGGTAGTCGTTTTTAACGGGCGTAATGTCGTCAGCATCTGCTGTTGGCGAGTCGGTATAGTCCCAAATAAAGTCGATATCTAAATCTAAATCATCGGTAATATCAATAGCTAGATTAACCAAGTTATGATGTTGATAACCACCGGTTTTTTGTTGTGATAAGGTCATTTGATAGTCGTGGGTTAACTCAATATCTTTAGTGATATCTATTTCGAAATTAGAGCCAAAAGATAAACCCAAGCTGCTTTCTTTATCAGAATTGCCGGCGCTCACTTCTTCAAAGCGCGTTTGTTGCCAAGATGGACCAATTGATAGCTCCCACTTTTTATCGTCATCATCCACCGCTATATAACCTACCTGTGAGGCCAGCTGGGACTGTAGCTTGATGTTTTTAAGCGGCGCATGGTAAAAGTCGGCCAAAATGGGGCGAAAAAACCAATCATGATGCTTGTATAAATCGTGAGACAAGGTGATACGATGGTTACGTGCGGTGGTTTCACTGTTCGATTCAGAAATCACCCCAAGATAGGTAATGATCGTTCGATTTAATGCGGTTTTACGCTCGCTATTTAACTTACCATTGATTTCTAGGGTATTGGTATTACCACTCGCTATGTTGGCACTTAGGGTGGCTTTGTTTTCCCAGCGGTCGGCTTCGCTTTCGGCTACTCGATATACCGAAATTACATCGTAACGAGAGGCATGGTGCGTATCCTTGCCAACAATAGTAACTTTATCTTCATTCACCATTAAGCGGCCTCGTACCACGCCTAAACCCCGCAAGTTTACCTGATACCACTTTGCTGTGCGTAAGCGGTGGATGTCATCAATGTCTATGGTGAGATCATCGAGCTCGTCACTGTCGAACAATGCTTCCTTTTGGTATAGCTCTTCTAACTCTCCTTGAATCACTTCACCTGAATCTAGCTGGATCCAATCTTTATCTTCATCAAGATCGAGCGCACTGAAGTAGTCGTGCTGAAATTGCTCGCTGATCGACGGTATATTGTCCGGAAGGTCAGTTTGCTCGGTTTCTGCTCTCAATAAAGGGCTGAGAACGAAACTGAAGAGTAGCGGCAGAACAAAGGGGCGCATTAAATTTCCTGTACTCCATCAAGCAACATTGAGTTTAGTGCTTTGATAGTAGCGGCTTTTTATTGATTACGGAATATGCTGTTAAGCCAATTAGACTATTTGTTTGAAAAAGCTTTAGGCCGCATAGTCACCTAAAGCTCACTTTTTGTAATAGTTTTTGGTGACTATTTTACTTGGGCCTTACGCATCCATTCACGGTATTGATCGGCCTCTTCATCGCCTTCGGCGGGTGACCAAGGGGCAAAATCTTCCTTTGGGGTGGGGACGTAAGCGCCTTCTTTAATCTCTAAACCCACAGTTCCGGTTTGCATACAAGCATAACCATGCCAAGTGTTAGGTGGGATTTCAATCGCTCGGTTGGTGGCGGGTGACAAACTATGGCGCTGGGTAAGCTGGCCTTCATCATTAAAGATCAATAGATCTAATTGCCCTTTCAGGACCAAAAATAATTCCCACTTGTGGGCTTCGCTATGGCGATGTGGGCGCATGTAGGTATCTGGTTCGGTAGCGATGAATAGGCGCTGTACATTAGCGTCTAAGCTATCGTGCACATTGTGGTGGCTACGTTGGCGGGGCGCTGCTTTTGCATTGTCGCTAAAGGTCGAGAAATCCTTATCGCTAATGATTTTTAACATCGAAGCTATTCCTATCTAGAATGGTATTAGCGCTATATCTGGCGCTATAAATGAACTGACATAATGGTGGCACAATAAAGTTCACTCAACAATTGCTGATTTAAGGGGTAGAGTGAAGTATTAAGCCGATTGTTTACTGCTAGAGGAAAGTTATGACGATATATTCAGGGAAGTGCTTATGTGGCCAGATATCCTATCAAGTCACGCAATTGGAGCCGCGCATGGGGCATTGCCATTGCAGCATGTGTAGAAAGTTTCATGGCGCGGCATTTGCGACTTATGGCGAGGCGAAGGCTGAACACTTTAGCTGGTTGAGTGGTGTGGAAAAACTGCAACAATATAAAGCTCATAATGGCACCACTCGTCAATTTTGCGGGACTTGCGGTTCCAGTTTAACCTTCGCACCCGACAATGACGATGGCCAGTTTATCGAATTTAGTTTAGCGACCCTAGACACTGATATTGCGCTAAAACCCGATGCACATATCTTTGTTGCCAATAAAGCAAATTGGAATGACATTTGTGACAACTTACCACAGTTTAAACAAGGCAGGGTGGAGTAGAGCCCCGCTAGTTAACGGGGGGGTTGTTTAAGCTTTGCAAGTATTGATGGGGAGTAATACCGCGTAAACGTTTAAAGGCGCGGCAGAAACTTTGTTGATTGCTGTATGCTAGGCGCTCTGAAATGTCTTCAATCTGATAACCTTTGAACAGATACTGGATGGCCTCATTACACAATACATAGCTAGTCATCGACGAAAAATTCCAGCCATGGGCTAATAAACGACGTTGTAATTGTTGCCGAGACATATCCAAACAGTCCGCTAAAAAGGCCACACTCGGTCTACCGTAATAGCGCGAGAAGTTAATCAGGGAATAGAGTGATTTTGCCATGTCGTGCGGTTGTGGAATATTCACTAATTCATCTAACTGGGCGTCATTTAAGCGCAATGGTGCTTGCTTTTGCCATTGGCTTTCATTGTTGGGTGCGATCACAGAGTTATTAAGCCACACTTCGGTTTGCGCTGTACCGACATTTACCTTACAACCAAAAAATGCTTCTAATCGAGGTTTGTCCCTAGTAGGACCTGTTAAGTTAACTTGCAGTGGAACAAACTTGTCACCAAGATAATGGCGTAGCATGTTTACCATCATTAGGGCGACGCGAACACTGTCGTGCAAACGCCCTTGCTTGTGTACAAAAGGGTTAAGGTAACACCATTTAATAATATGACCCGATTGCAAACCGTGGAATGTACAACCTGATTGCAAACATGAGGTTCCATAGTTGATGCGACGAAAGGTGATCGCTAAATCAGGGGTATAATAAACCCAGTTGTTAAAGTGCTGAATATTCTCAAAGCGCAAGTAGGGAGATAACTTAAGCATAAATAGCGGGTCTTCGCTTAGCCGCTCAGCTAGCTCTAACCAGTGATTACACATAGTTTGAGGGACCAAGGACAGCGGTTCTTCCAGCAGTTTATCGGGGATCCCTAAGTCTTGACTGCTAATGCCGTATTCAGCCTTTAATCCATCAATGATCGGCTTGATAAAATTTAATCGAATAAACGAAATGTTAAAGTCTTTCATTACGTCTCACTTCTTATCTCTACAGTCTGAATCAATATTTGGGCCTTATGGATTCAAAGTGTCTATGTATGGCTATTGTAGGCTATCAACCAGGGTAATGGGTAAGATTTAATTGACGATCAAAGCCGAATGCTCAACGTTAAGGCGAGGGCGAGCTTTGACCCTGCCACCAACCAATAGTAGGCTGAAGCTTTGCGGAGAATGCTGAATCAAACGCTATGAGATGATAGGGATTGTATGAAACCATTGGATGTGTTTTTCGCCTTGTTGGTGGCAACTATTTGGGGGGTAAATTTTTCGGTTATAAAATTTGGCTTAATGGAGTGGCCGCCGGTGTTATTTTCGGCGCTGCGTTTTGCCGTTGTTGCTATCCCAGCGGTGCTAATTGTTCCTTTCCCAAAAACAGCAGTGCGTAACGTACTGGCTGTTGGTGTTTTTCTTGGCGTGATAAAGTTTAGTTTGTTGTTTATCGCTATGAAGGTAGGAGCTTCCGCGGGCTTAGCCTCTCTATTGTTACAAGCACAGGTGATGTTCACCATTTTACTAAGCTATATATGGTTTAAGGAAAAAATCACCGTTTACCAGCTGCTAGGGATCTTCATTGCCTGTGGTGGCTTCGCGTTATTTTTTAGCAACAGCTCGGAAAATTTAACGTTGCTTAGTATGCTCTTACTGCTACTTGCGGGGTTGTCTTGGGCGGTATCTAATCTTTTTATGAAACGAGCGGGTGGGGTTAATGTATTGCACTTTATGGTGTGGGTAAGCCTTGTTCCCCCCTTACCTTTGCTGCTGTTTTCTTATTTATTTGAATCAAAGCAACCAATAGCATTATTGCTGAACGCGCAATGGACTACTTGGTTGGCTTTGGCCTATGTCGGCTTTATTTCTACGCTGCTTGCGTTTGCTTTATGGGGGCGTTTGTTGACGAAATATAGTGCGGCAACAGTCACCCCTTTTGCTTTATTGGTTCCGGTGGTGGGAATGCTCACCGCCAGTTTGGCATTTAACGAACACCTAACGATTATAGAATGGATGGGAACCTGTTTAGTATTGTTGGGCCTAATCAGTTGTGTATTTGGAGCAAGCCTACGCACTTGGCTTGCGCGTTAGCCAATTCGCGTGATTAGCAATTGTAAGTAAAACCTTGAGGCTCTAAAGTGAGCATAAAAATAGCGTGGGATAATAAAATGTCAGGATTTAAAGAACTGAACAAGCGTAGTGCTAACTCGTTTCAGCAACAGCGCCAGGTGATTAAACAAGTACTAGCGGGTAAAACCAAATTGTGTGAAAGCTGTAAGCAACCTTTGTTTGTGGTTTTACCTAATCAAGAAAAAACACCCGGGGTCTATTGTGGCAAGGGCTGTACAGCGATTGAACTTGAAATATCTTAATCGCGGGGGCCTTTACGACGGTCCTGTTCGAGAAACTTAAGCCCTTCTTCAATCGCTACCTTAGTTTTTTCTACTAATAGCACCCGTTCTTCGTCACTAATTGCACTTAGTACATCAACGTCATGCCTGATGTAACGCGGTGGTAAGCGGTTAAGTACCAAGCAACATAAGTCTTGCAAGGTATCTAAATCACAGCGCTTTTGAATGTTTAAGGCATGTAGTTGTTCACCTACTAGGAACTCAGTAAAGTTATGAATTTCCTCTGATAAGCGCATGTAAATTCCTCAAATAAATGTATGTCTTCAGGTTACATAAGAATAGTCAGAGTCGCTAGACTCTGACAGATAATATTATGGTTGTTGAACCGGACTCACATTTAGCGCTTCATTATACAGCGCCTCGTATTGCCAAACAGACTCTTGCCAATGGAAGCGAGACTTCATTGCGCGGTGGCGCATTGCTTGAAATTCTTCGGGGTGCTCTAGATATAGCAACAATGCTCGGCGTAAGATATTGAGTAGATCTGCTGGCTCTGGATCATAGAAAATATGTCCGGTTGCTTGGCTTGGATCTTCATCATAATCGACAACCGTATCTTTTAAACCACCCACTCCGCGAACAATAGGTAAGGTCGCATAAGCCAAACTATACATTTGGTTTAAGCCGCAAGGTTCAAATAGAGAAGGCATCAGGAAGAAGTCTGCCCCTGCTTCAACTAAATGGGCTAGTTCATTACTGTAAGCGTGAATAAAGCGAAGCTTATCAGGCCATTGTTTTTCCAGCGCTTCTAGTTCGCCCACAATGCCACTATCACCGGTCCCAACAATCACAACTTGTACATTATGACGTAAAAACTGTTGTAGCGCTGGTAGCAATAAGTAGAACCCTTTCTGTTCCGTTAAACGGCATACCATCCCAAATATCGGCACATCAATCTGAGCAAGATTAGTTTTCACCTGCAAAGTATGACGACAGACCGCTTTGCCGCTGAGATCGCTGCTTGAATAATTGGTGGGTAATAAGTGATCAGTAGCGGGATCCCAATCAGAATAATCACAGCCGTTCAAAATGCCGACTAGGTCTGCTCTTCGCTGTTCGAAATAGTCACATAAACCGTGAGAGCCTAAGCGAGTGAGTAGCTCTTGTGCATAGTTAGGGCTAACAGCATTGATTTTGTCGGCGTAACGGATCCCTGCTTTCAGTAAGTTTAAGCAATTATAGCCATCCAATATTTGGTCAACTAGGCCATCAGCTAAACCTTCAAGAAGGTGAAACTGGTGTTTTTCAAAGATGCCTTGGAATGCGGCATTGTGGATAGTTAATACCGATTTACTATTACAAAAGAACGGGTGATGGGCATACTTTTGCTTGAGAAGATAAGGGATTAAAGCAGTGTGCCAGTCGTTACAATGAAAAATATCAGGCTTAAAGTCTAGTGCTTCAGCGACTTGAAAAACCGCCCTAGAGAAAAAAGAGAAACGTTCGCCATTATCATCATAGGCAAACTCGCCTTCGCTATATAATTGATCCCGTTCGAAATAAGCATGTTGCTGGATAAGATAAACGGGGACATCTTCAAGCATTAAACGATAAACAGAATATTCGATGTCATCATGATTAGTGTGTAAACGTAAGTCGAAGAGTTTTTCAGCTTCATCATGGCGCTTTAAGGTTTTATAGAAAGGCATGATAATTCTTACGTCTTGTCCATGTTCCTTTAGGGCAAGAGGTAAAGATTTAGCCACGTCAGCTAAACCGCCTGTTTTAGCAAGGCTTTCAACTTCAGAGGCTATAAATAATATCCTGACAGGATTGGCTGTCACAGAGAGCTCCTTAACTATTAAGGCACCTAGGGTGCCTTAAATAAGTTCATATTAGAGTAATTGCTTGTCTATTTACAAGGTGACTTGGTCAATTAAAAGCCAACTTTAGCGTTTTTCGGTATCACTACAATTCCTTCTGGAGATACCGTAAAACGTTTGCGATCTTCTTCTAAATTTTCTCCTATAATGGTTCCGGGGGCAATTTCAGCATTTTTGTCGATGATTGTTCGACGAATCTGACAGCCTTCGCCAATTCTACAATTAGCAATTAACACCGACTCGCTAATGACCGAGCCCGGGCGAACGTGGCTTCTGAAACCAAGTACACTGCGGTTAACCTCTGAACCTAAAACAAAACTACCCGCAGATATCAGAGATTGGCTGATACTTACTTTTTTGTCTCCTACATCCTTAAAGGTTGCTGGTGGCAATGGAGGGTAATGGGTGTGCAGTGGAAATTTAGGGTTGTATAGCGAAAATGGTGGCTCTTCATCTAATAAGTCCATGTGAGCCGCCCAATAGGCATCTAAGGTACCTACATCACGCCAATAGCCGCTAGTTGTCTCACCTGGTATGTCGTTTTGAGTAAAGTCGTAAGCGAATACATTACCCTTAGGGTAGAGCTTTGGAATGATGTCGTGGCCAAAATCATGCGTAGAATTGTCTTCTTTAGCATCATCGTAGAGTGATTCTAATAAGACTTTACGTTCAAATACGTAGTTGCCCATAGAGGCCAGTACATGGTCAGGGTCGCCAGGAATGGTTTTAGGGTTTACTTTAGGTTTTTCTTCAAAACCAATCATTCTCCCCTCTACGTCGACTTCGATGATACCAAATTGGTCGGCTTGCTCTTTAGGCACCTTAATGGCGGCTACAGTTAGGTCTGCTTCTTTACGGCGATGTTCATCTACCATTTGACGAACGTCCATCTTGTAGATGTGGTCGCTACCAAAAATACAAACGTGATCAGGCTCATTTATCTCAATAAATCGCGCATTTTGGTAAATGGCATCAGCGGTTCCGTCGTACCAGCGTTTACCCACTCGCATTTGAGCGGGAACCGCGTCAATAAAGCGGTCAGTAATGCCTGATAAGTGCCAAGCTTGGCGTAAATGGATATTTAGTGATTGCGATTTAAACTGAGTGAGAACATAAATCTTTAAAAAATCAGAGTTAACAAAGTTATTTAAGGCGAAGTCGATAAGCCGATAGCTCCCCCCAAAAGGAACCGCGGGTTTAGTGCGGCTATCTGTTAGCGGATAAAGGCGTGTGCCTTCTCCACCCGCGAGGATCATTGTAAGAATTCCAGCCATGGGACCTAGTACCTCTATTTAAATTTTAAGTTATGAAATCGTTTTCACGTAATCCGTCTAAGTTTCCAGATATTTGCTCTAATGTAAACAGCAGAATAGTCGTTTTAATAAATCCATAATGAAAATAGTGATTTTCTATATGCAACAACGCAAAATCTTGAATTTTTTGTTATCTAGCTTGCTTTCACAGCGAGAGAAGTGTTGCTTAATAATTGCTTCATACTGAAGAAAACTATTTGCCACTAACCATAATTCGCCGTTAGCGTTTAAATGCTGTTTTGCTTGAATAAGAAACGTTTCAGTTGTTTCATATTGCGTATCAATACCAGCATGGAATGGCGGGTTAGTAACGATAAAATCAAAGCGTTGACCCACCTCGCTTAATCCATCTGAAGCAAGTACTGTTCCATCTAGCGAGTTTGCTGCTAAAGTTGCTCGGCTGCTAGCGACAGCAAATGCACTAACATCGAGCAGCGTGATATCGATTTCATAACGAAGTGCCAAGCTTGCACCAATAACGCCCGCGCCGCACCCAAAGTCGAGCACCGAGCCACGCATAGGCGGTAGTTGCTCAAGTAAAAGTTGGCTGCCGTAGTCTAGTTTCCCATGGTTAAATACGCCAGGCATAGATTTAACACTCAAGCTTTTATCGTCAGCGGGAATGGTGAACTCTGATTGCCATTGCTCGGCAACAAACGGAGGGGCCGCTTGGGTTAACTCTCCATGATAGAGCCCACAGCGGCGAGCACTATCAATTTTGTTCATCTTAACCCCAAATTCGGCAAGTAGTTTTTCACAACTCTTTACTCCGCCTCTATTCTCGCCAACCACAAAAATACTTGCGCCAATTTGCAGTTGCGGTAATAGCTGAGCAAATAGGTAGGCCGCTTCTTGTTTTGCTTTGGGCATAAACAACAGCAGGGCGTTGCTATCAGGGTTTATCACTGGGGTCGCTGAAAATTGGCTAGTGAGCCTACGGTGTTGATTAGCTTGGTAGTAGCGGTAGTGCCCATAGTGAGTACAGCATAGTTGTAAGGATTCAACCTGTTCTAATAGTGATAAAGGGTAGTTGTCGGCTAACTGACCTGCTACAACTAAGTGTTGTTGAGCAAATAAATTGTCATGACGGGCGAGTACTTGGCTGGTGGTATGTAGCGAGGTGTTCATAGTTAGGCTTTATCACGGTATTTAATGGTGGCAATAATAGGAAGTTTTCACAGAAAAGGCTATCTCATCGCAGTTACTATGGATTTATTTTTCAGGTTACTTGACTTTTAGTGCGTGCTAAGGAAACTAGCTAGTAAGATTTTCGTTGTTAAAGGACTGCACCGTGTTGCCACTTTCTTTAGAGTTGAAGAAGTATAAACGGCCCGAAATAAAAAACGGGTGGTTAATGGCTGGGTGTTATTAAAACGAAACAACATTTTTGAACCCGGCCACTGTGACCGGGTTTTTTTATTTTTGAAGTAAGTTGATGGAGCGGGCATGTTTAGAGGATCGATTGTAGCGCTAGTTACTCCCTTTACAGAAGGCGAGGTGGATTATGCGGCGATTCGCGAGTTAGTTGAATGGCATATTAATCAAGGGACTCACGGTATTGTACCAGTAGGTACGACTGGTGAAAGCCCCACCTTAAGCCATGACGAACATATCGCGGTGGTAAGAGCGGTAGTTGAACAAGCTAAGGGAAGAGTACCTGTTATCGCTGGCGCGGGGTCTAATAACCCGGTTGAAGCGATTGAATATACAAAGGCTGCTCAACAAGCTGGAGCCGACGCGACATTGCATGTGGCGGGTTATTATAACCGCCCAAATCAAGAAGGCCTTTACCAACACTTTAAGATGTTGCATGACGCGACCGATATTCCGATTGTTTTGTATAACATTCCACCTCGTGCGGTGGTGGATTTGAGCCCCGTGACCATCGCTAAGTTGGCTTTGTTACCCCGTATCGTCGGCGTGAAAGACGCTACCGGTGATTTATCACGACCGTTGTTTGAACGTCAATTAATCAGTGCTGACTTTTGTTGGTTAAGTGGTGAGGATGCAACCGCAGTCTCTTATAATTTGAGTGGTGGCCAAGGGTGTATCTCTGTCACCGCTAACGTTGCACCCAAGTTATGTTCGCAAATGCAACAAGCCACTTTAGATGGTGACTATGCGAAAGCGAGTGAGATTCAAGACAAGTTGATTCCTTTGCATCAGGCGATGTTTTTGGAGCCAAGCCCTGCCGGTGCTAAGTACGCCATGTCTTTGCTTAACAAATGTAAAGCCGAGTGCCGTTTACCCGTAACTGAGTTGTCTGACACCACCAAGAGCCGCATCCGTAAGGAAATGGAAACTCTTGAGTTGATATAGGCTTATCAAGCAACGTTAATTTAGGCTGAGCATGCTCAGCCTTTTTTGTGCCTGTTAAATAGCAAAACAATACTAGTAAGCGAAGTGAATAGCTTTGCTACACTCTATGTAAACACTGAAAAAGGACGTGGCGTGGCGGATGTAGATCTTGTGAGCTTTTTTCATAGTATTGTGGAAACGGATAGTGGTTATTGGTTGTTTCAGCCAAATGATGATCTCGTGACTGTACGTTACCCTTGGGTGGCCAATGAAACGGATAAAATGTCTTTAGAGCAATGGTTGCAGAAAATTGATATTCGGTGCCGGTCGGCTTTCCAGCAAGCGATGCATGCTAGCTTAAGCAATAACACGGCACTGGTTTGTCATTATTGCCATAGTGAAGATGAGTGGTTGCGCCTTCACGGTATGCCGGTTGAAATTCAGCAGCAACATTACTTGCTAGCCAGTGTATTACCCTTAACCATGCCGGTGATTAACGATGAGACTAAACTACGCGATCCGCAAAGTGGTTTGCTGTCTGCCCCTTTATTTCGTGAGTTGCTGATTCAAGCGATGCGTTTAAGCCAACGCAATCATGAACCCTTTGCCATTCTCACTTTGCATTACTCTAGCAATGACTCTTCGTTGGTGTGCGCTATTGTTGCCCAAGTTTTACAACAACAGTTGCGGCGTTCTGACAGTATCGCCCAATATAGTGATGGCGAGTTAATTGCTTTGTTATATGGGGCAAGCAGAGCCGCGGCCAACAGCGTGGCAGAAAAACTGACTTTACAGCTACAACAACAATTACAAGGCGTGTCTTTGGATAGTTTAAAAGTAGGGTGGGCCTACTATCCTGAGCATGGGGATAACGTAGATACTCTATTGGCTCATCGCTTAGATTCCGTAGAATTATTGTCGCCCTATTAATGTGTGGTTAAGCTTAAGCGTCGTCAGCGTTATCTGAGCGACGCTTAAGCTTAAGGCTTAACTTCCAGTTTTGGCATTGTGTGAGATGGTAGAGGTATTCTTCAGCATATTGAGATACAAATTATCTAGCTCCTCAGGGGTGACGACCAAACCGTTTGCATCACTAAATTCATTCACTATATTGCTTTCTGCAATGGTTTGGCTATCCATATAACTTGCCATGAAGTAATCACGCTTATCTGCTGATAATTCGCCATTAAGCAGGGCTAATTCAAGTCGGTCTACCGAGCTAACTTGTAACTCTGAAGCGCTGCTTTGCAGTACCACTTGAGCAGCCTTAGGCTGGGCATAAATAGTTTGATAAAAAACGCGACTATCAGCATGAGACAGCAAACGTAGCTGGCTACGTTGCAAGGCAAAATGCTCGCTACTGAAGCTATTACCATTATCTAAGCAGTAGCTGGCCGCGGAGTACTCGCTAGAGCAATTGCTGCTTAAATTAACCGAATCGATGGATGCCAAATCGGGCAATTCAAGGCTTACAGCTGAGCTATCTGAGTCGATGGCTACAAAGCTATCAAATTGCCATTGACTGTCTAATGTGCTTCCAGAAAAAAGCCCCACCCAGTGGCTGACTAAGCGGCTATTAGAGAAAATACTAAATTCGTCAACCTGCTCATATAAGGTTTGCCAGTGATAGCTATTGTTATTGTGGATGGCCAGTATTGCGCTACCGTCATCTAAACTAAGGTTAGATGCCGCTTGCCAATACATCGGTAGTAAGTCTTCACTAGTAAGCTCCACCGAGATGATATCGCCGCTGTCTTCGGTATCATAAATATACTGTGGCTCAATAAACCCGTAATAGGCGAGGTCAGTATGCTGTTGATTTTCGCTAGCATAGAACGCCGTGACCAAGGTGTTTTTAGTGGCCGGTAAAGGTGAGCGTACAGGGACGTGTGCCGATATTTCACTGCCAGCGACTAACTCTGCCGAGTAACTGGTTTTATAGTAGCTAACACCGCTTAATTGCAATGCGCTTAAGGCCGCGGTGTCAGAGGTATCAACCGTTGTGCGGTAGTCTTTTCCTTTATAGCAATCACTGCCCGTTTGCGCACTACGCACACTAAACACCGAGTCGGATAATAAAGACTTTTCAACACTTAACATGTACACATCGGGTTGCCCGGTAAAGTCTCGGTCAAGTTCTTCTAAAGATACGTACCCTTCATCGGGTACTAAAGCACTATTAATGGTGACAATTCCCGTGCTGGGAACATCCGCGGCAGGGATGGTGTGTTCGTCAATGATAGTGCCATCAGCATTGTGAAATAGAATGTTGTAACCAGTATTCGCAACGGAGGCGGTCATCACTCGGCTGTCATCTGTCTCTGAGGTTCCATAGATAATACAGCCAGATTTCATCTCACTTTCTTTTTGCGTTTGTAACTGAATAATTTGCCACTTGTATTTTGGGGCACTGGGTGCTGATGAGTCACCACCACCGCCACATCCAGATAACAATAAAGTGGCTAAAAAGGTTGTAGAAATTGCCTTGTTCAAGAGTTAGTCCTTAAATCTATAAGTCAAAAAAATGCTGCATAAGGTCTTTTAGCAAATTTTGAACCCGATTAGTGGTTATTTTTGAATTAATAATTTATTTATGATTTTTTTGCTGGTTTTTTGTACTAAGGTGGAGGCTGGTGAGAAGAAGAGACTCAATGATTGATAGACGTAAATGATCAGTGGGTTGTAGCGAAGGATGTTGGTGGAGGGGCGATGGCTAAACCAACGGGTTCTAGGTCCGATTTATTCTTGACTGTGGATAAGTGTTTAAGCTTTAGCTAACAGCTGTGGCCCGCGAGAACTTTTTTCATCCATATACTGAAAATACAAACGAATGTGAGTGGCCGCTTGATCAACACTTCTTCCCATCGCTTCGCGAATTTGCTTACGGTTAGCTTGCTTGGCATCGTCGCCATCACGCAATTGAGTTGCTGATTGGTTTGGCTGAACGTCATTACCGTTATACACCGCACTGCCTGGGCTAGACATTTGTCTACGCGCGGTATACTCGCTTAATGTTTGCCTAGGGGCGGTGTTTTCTATGCGGGTACGGGCAGCATAAGTAGACTCTAGCGAGGCCGCTTGTAAATTGTAATTAACTTGCATGATAAAGCCCCCTCTAAGCTTGAATAACAAGTATATCGGCCACTGTTACATGAGCTTTAGCCTTTCTCAGCTGCAGGCCAAGTAATGGGCTATATGACTATTGGCCGGGTAGTTCTGTAAGGTGTCTGTTTCAGCAAACTGCTGAGTTTTTCCTTGTTCGATAAAGGCTACACGCTTGGCAACTCTTGAGGCGTCTTGCCATTGGTGAGTGACCATTAACACCGCCAGCTGCCATTGTTCTGCTAACTGCTTAACTAACTCCAAGCACTCTAAACGCAGCATCGGATCGAGTGCGCTAAAAGGCTCGTCCAGTAATAAGATAGGTTGTTGCCTGACTAAGCAACGCGCTAATGCCGCTCGTTGTTGCTGACCACCTGACACTTGGTCTGGGCGTTTCTGAAGTAAATCTGCGATCCCCAAGCTGTCAGCCACTTCACTAATTTGCTGTTGTTGGTTTTTACTGGGTTTAAGGGAAGGGGCGATACCTAATGCAATATTTTGGGCAAGAGTAAGGTGGTGAAATAAATTGTGTTGCTGAAACAAACTGGTGACAGGGCGTTGAGCAATGGGTTGTTGTAATATGTTTTCCCCTTGCCAAATTAACTCGCCAGAAGTGGCGGGTACAAAACCAGCAATAAGCTCTAACAGCGTACTTTTACCACTACCACTCGCGCCTAACAGGGCCACCACTTCTCCTGCCGCCACGTCTAACTGGTAATTAAACAGCTGTTGTTCACGCTGGCAGCTTAGTTGGTTTATCTTCAGCATGGGCTTCGTCCTATGGTACGATCGAGTAGATAGAAAATACTGGTGCATAACAGCAACATAATCAGTCCGGTTGCACTGGCTAGCGCATATTGATAAGTGCCCAATTGTTGATATAACAACAGCGGTAAAGTGACGACATCCACACTGCCTATCAAGGCGATGACACCCATATCCCCCAAAGATAATACCATCGATAAACCCAGGGCGAGACTCAGTGGTTTTCGCAGCAAGGGCCAAGCAATAAAACGTATTTGACTAGACATTGGCAATGCTAAGCTGAGGTTGAGTTTACGGTATTGCTTCACCAAGTCATTGAGCGCTGGTTTTAAGCTACGAATAAAAAATGGCAGGCTCATCAAGGCATTGATTAGTGCGACTAGGGCTTGCGTATATTCAGCAATATCTGTTCGTCGAATTAGAAAGAAAAACAAGCCTGTAGTGATCACCATCGCTGGCGCAAGTAACATGACCGAGGCAAAGAGCTCTTGAATTCGATTGGTTTTACTGCGGCGCTGTTGGTTGAGGTTATGTGCGTAGTGGGCCAATAAGCAAAATCCCAACACCGTTACCCATAGTGTGCTTTGTAAGGCAATACTGAGTGACCAAGTAATACTGCTTTGCCATTGAGCCCAAGGCAGTTGGTGCCAATTAAGTGTAAATAGTGGGCTTAAAATCCCCAATGTTACTGATAGTATGAATAGATAATAGATGCTCAGAGCAACACGATAGAACATACAGAGGCCAGCAGAAGCGTTAATTTTTTCGATATAGGATTGCTTAAGGCGGGGCGCGTCTTCTTGTTCTCGGCCTAATAATAACCAACCTAAACTGGCGGCGATAATTAATTGCAACAGGGCACATTGCAAAGCAAATAAGGGATCAAAGTCGTAGCGTAAAGCCTGATAAATTGCCACTTCTAAAGTGGTGCTACGAGGGCCACCGCCTAGTGCCAATACAATGGTGAAACTACCAAAGCAAAGTAAAAATACTAAGCCAAATAAACCCGCTAGACGAGAACGGAGCAGTGGCCACTCTACATTCCGCCAGCGCTGTAAATCACTGAAGCCTAGTTGTTTAGCTTGCCGCCAATAGCTGGCAGGAATATCGTTAAATTGCAGGTAGCAATAGCGGGCAATTAACGGCATGTTCAAGAAGCTATGTGCGATTAAAATCCCAGGTAATCCGTATATATTCCATGAAAATGGGCTTATCTGTTGCCAAAACCCATTTGAGCCAAAGCTGCCTACGCACCCTAGAACAACTAAAATAACCGGGCTAACAAAGCATAAATTGGCTATTCGTAATTGCCAGGCCAACGACTTGGGTTGCAAGTAAAACCACGCTCTAGCAATCAGCACTCCGCCTCCGCACGCTAGCGCCGCAGACGCTAAGGCTTGCCAAAGACTAAAGCGTAAAACTCGCCATAAATAGGGGTCATTAAATGCTGCCCAGCTAAGCTGTTTAGCTTGTTCGGCTAAACCATAAAAAGCCACAGCCACAATCAAGGCGATTGTCGCTGTGGCGGCATAGCCTAATAGCGCTGCTAACTTGGGCATTATAAGTGGCTTATTGGCTTACTGCGTTCCGCCACTCTTTGGTCCATTGCTGACGTTGTTTACTGACTGTTTGATTGTCGATACTAAGAGGCTTTGGCATTATCAAGCTTGAAAATGCTTCAGGCAACTCTGCCTTTGGATTAACCGGTAGCATCCAATTGCTGGTGGCGATGATTTGTTGTGCTTCTTCACCAAGCAAAAACTGTAAAAATTGCTGAGATAATTCAACATTTTGACTGGTTGAGCTAATAGCCGCTACTTCTACTTGGCTCATATGCCCTTCGCTGAACTCAGCTGCTTGGTAGCGATTTTCTTGCTCTGCGACCATGTGATAGGCAGGGGAGGTGGTGTAGCTTAGTACTAAATCTGCTTCACCCTTTAAGAACATGCCGTAAGCTTCGCTCCAGCCTTTAGTCACTGTCACTGTTTTGGTTTTGAGCTTGTCCCACGCTTGAGTTGCTTGGTCACCGTATAAGGCTTTAATCCACAACATCAAGCCCTGACCTGGTGTGCTAGTTCGTGGATCCTGATACAAAATGGTGCCGTCAAAGTCGTTAATTAGCTCTTGCATAGAGCTTGGGGCTTTGGCTAATTTTTCAGTATTGTAGACAAAGGCGAAGTAGCCATAGTCAAACGGCACAAAGTTATTATCTTGCCAGTCAATGGCAAGCGGGGGCAGTGTTAATTGATGGGCTTGTACCGAATCAATAGCGTTGGCTTCAGGGATTAAGTTGGTGTCTAAGCCTAGAATAATGTCGGCTTTGTTGCGCTTACCTTCTAGTTTCAAGCGATTTAAAATAGCCACACCATCATCTAAACCTACCCACGAAATCGTGCAGTCACATTGGCGTTCAAAGGCTTTAGTTAGTGCTGGTCCAGGTCCCCAATCAGAAACAAAACTTTGGTAGGTATATACGGATAGTTCGGTTTTAGCTTGGCTATTAAAGCCTACTACACTCAATGCACAGCATGCTAGCCATAGCAGTTTTTTCATCTTACACTCCTTGATAATAATTTTTCTGTGACCACTTACGGAACTTAGTGTGCCGAGTTTTGCATTACCCGAACCAGTCTTAAGTTACCTAGAGTTACACCTTGGACCATTACTGAAAGCCGACCGTTTAAGCGGTGGCCATCAGCATTCTTGGTTACTTAAAACGCAAACCGAACTGTTAGTATTGCGTCTAAATCAGCATCAGCCTTGTTATGGCTTGGATTATCAACGCGAAAGAGAAGTATTACAACAGCTTAACTTAGTTCCTTGGGCGATCAAGTTACACCCATTGAGTAATAGTAGTCATTTTTTACTGTATTATTATCAACAAGGCGAGGTAGTGAGCCATAATCAATGGCGACAACCAGTGCTTTGGCAGCAGCTATTAATGATACTTCAGCAATTACCAAAAGCCGGTAAGGGCTTGCCACATTTTGATATGCTTGGTTACCTAACACATTACGTTTGTGATGTGACAAACGCTCAAGCACAAGGCTGGCGACAGCGGGCCTTACGTTGGATAGAACAGCAAAATTGGCCAAGCGCTACGGCCTTTAATCATCATGACTTACACCTTGAAAATTTGCTCGTTACGCCTCAGCAAAAACTGTTGGTATTAGATTGGGAGTATGCGGCTACCTCTATGCTTGGCTGGGATGCAGCCAGCGTGTCGGTGCGCTGTCCGGTGAACATTGAGCAGCGCCAGCAATTGCTCAAGCTATCCGACCTAGGTCTTGAACAATTTGCATTATTAGAAAAAGGTGTGACATTGTTAGACTTGGCCTGGTATTGGCAATATCAGGCTGAACAGCCACTATTGATGCCGCGTTCTTTGGCTTGGTTAGAAAGTATCAAGGTATAGCGCGCATTCAAGTGTCAGCTTAAATGCGCTGCAGGCGGGCTTTATTCTTCTACTAGCACTTCGGCGCGCCAATTGCCTTCGCCGTTTTCACCTAAGGTTTCGGCTAAGTAAGGTAACACCTCTTGCATTTCTTTCATCAAGGTCCACGGTGGGTTGATAACAATCATGCCACTGGCAGTCATACCAAACTCATCGCTGTCGTGCTGAATACCTAATTCAAACAGTTGAATATTGGTCATGCCGCTACGGATTAAGGCTTTTTCGAGCTTATCGATACGAAAGCGTTCAACGACCGGGTACCACAAGGCATAAGTACCAGAAGCAAAGCGTTTGTGAGACTCAACTAAAGTGCTTACCACGGTGCGATACTCGTCTTTCACTTCATAGGACGGATCAATTAATACTAAGCCTCGACGTTCTTTAGGGGGCATTAGTGCCACACAGCTTTGGTGGCCGTTTTCTTGGCGAATTTTACAGCGACGATCGCGTTGAAACAAACTACTTAAAGGCGCTTGCTCACTAGGGTGTAACTCGTGCAAAAACAGTCGGTCATCACGGCGCAGCATCATTTTAGCGATCCACGGTGAGCCCGGGTAATACTGGCGGGTTTTTTCTGGGTGCAGTTGGTTCACCAGTTTTAAATAGTTTTTTAGCAACTGCGGTAAATCTTCAGCGTCCCACAGTTTGCCAATGCCGTTTTCATACTCACTCTTTTTCTTAGCTTCAGGGCTATTTAAGCTATACGCACCGGCGCCAGCGTGAGTATCGATATAACAAAGAGGTTTATCTTTTTGAGTGAGATGAGTAAGAATTCGCTGTTGTACTAAATGCTTTAGTACGTCGGCAAAATTACCCGCGTGATAAGAGTGGCGATAGCTTAACAAAGTGTAGTCTCTGTATTGATAAGAAAGGGCATCAAACGAAAGCTGATGATAATGCGCTAGTCTAGGTACAGACTAGCGCAGATGCAAGTTTCTCACCCACTTTACTCGATTAGATGATTTGTGTGGGGATGCTGGGGCCGCAGTTTAGTAATATGGCCAGTTTAGCTAAGGCTTCATCTAGTAAAAGGTTTGATTCCGCCTGGCCTAATGACAAACGAACAGCGTTAGGGCTCGCTTGGTTATCAACCACAAAGTGTTCAGCCGAGGCCACTTCTACGCCTTGTTGCCTAGCCGCTTCTACAAATTGGGCGCAACGCCACCCAGAGGGGAGCTTCAACCAACAGTGTAAGCCGCCTGGTTGGTAGGTGTAATCTAAGCCCGCCATATGATGATGAAGCAACTGGGCCCGCTGGTTCACCCTGCGGCGCTGCTCGATGAGTGCTTGATCGGCATGGCCTGCTTGGATCCACTGAATGGCGATATCAACCAACAAGGGGCTAATATTCCACACACTTCCTCGAATCGCGCTGTTAAGTGCATCATTTAGGTGTTTTGGCGCGTGTAGATAAGCAAAACGTAAGCCCTTAAATGCTCCTTTAGAAAAACTATTTAGATAGATGACTTGCTCGGGAGCAATCTCAACCATTGACCTGGGGCGCTGATCTGGCAGTAAACCACATACGTCATCCTCAATAATGATCACTTGGTGTTGCTGACAAATCTCGATAATTTCTAGGCGCCGCTGCTCAGACATAATTGCGGTAGTGGGGTTTTGCAAAGTCGGGGTGAGGTAGAGGGCTTTGGGGTGAAACTTTTCAATATGATGCAACAGGTCGATTGGGCAGATCCCCTGTTGGTCTAGCTTCAGGCCCTTTAATTCAATCTTAAGCTGTTTGGCCAAGGTAATCAGACCGGGGTAACACAAAGATTCGCAAAGAACGCGCTCACCAACTAAATCCATAGCAATTAAACATAGGTGTAGGCCATGTTGTGCCCCATAGGAAAAAAACAACTGTTCAGGCTTAAAGTGAAAACCTTGTTGATTCGTCCAACTACACATCGCTTGGCGTTGGCTGATGATGTTTTGACTGAAGTCGTTATCTAGCAAGTCATCCAACTGTTCACCTGCTTGGCTATAGCCTTGCAGTAACTGACTTAAGTGCTGAGCCCTAGCTTGGGTAAACGCCGTATTTTGCCATAAGCCTATGTTTTGGTTATCCCCTTTTAGGCTTCCCCATTGCTGTTGGTAGTCAGGCATTTTTTTTACATAGCTTCCGCTACCGGTTCTAGATTCAATTATGCCTTGCTGCTCGGCTTGGGTATAAGCTCGGCTTATGGTGCCCACGGTGACTTCAAGCCACTCGGCTAAATGCCGTTGAGGAGGCAGTTTTTCTCCGGGTAGCAGAGAGCTACTGGCGACTAACTCTCTTAGCTGCTCAACAATTTGAGCGGCTTTATTTCCTTCTTTATTCAACTTGTTCCAAATTGTCATCATGACAATAAACCTTTTGACGCCGTTGTAAGGCTATATTAGCGTGTAACTTAGATGTTTGGCAGTGTTTTTCACAGTTTTTACTATATTGTATCGATACAATTTTGGAGGGGATATGGATATTGCTTTGTTTTCATCAATGATTATATTTGCAGTGGTTATGGCTGGAACGCCGGGGCCAAATAATATGCTACTGACTTTTTCTGGCGCCAATTTTGGCTTTAAGCGCACTTTGCCGCAAATGGCAGGAATTCCGGTTGGCATTGCTTCGATGATCTTGCTGATGGCTTTAGGTTTAAACTGGGTATTTCAGCATTACCCGCTATTGCAGTGGGGGCTGAAAATTTTAGGTAGTGCTTATTTATTGTACTTGGCCTACCGTATATTAGGCCAATCTACATTGGCGAAGCAAAGCATGGCGAAACCTCTCAGCTTTTTAGAATCATTGGGCTTCCAGTATTTAAACCCCAAAGCATGGATGATGACTTCATCGGCAGTGGCTAGTTTTGCTATCCCCGGTGAACACTATTGGCCATCTATCGCAGGCTTGGTATTGTCATTTTTTCTCGTCAATCCGGTGACCGCGACGGTTTGGGTTAGTTTTGGTAAGTTTATCGCCCGCTGGTTAAGCTCTCCGGTCGCTAGGCAAAACTTTAACATAACTATGTCATGCCTCACCGCTGGTTGTGTGCTACTGCTATGGCTGTAATGGTATAAAATGGCTATTCTGACAAATTTAGTTACATGGTAGGCTTTACAGGCAGTTAAATTGACTAAAAGATGCCAAATACATTGGGTTAACTAATTATCAAAAAAAGGTAAATTAAAGAAAAGTATAGCTTTATTTTTGAAAGTGGTTGTTTTTATAAGTTTCAATCCAACTTTCTTTGATTTTATTAGCCTCTACGTTTTTAGCGTAAAGCTTCGGTAACACCGTAGCAGAATTATGTGTTATCAAATTGTTGATTTTAAAGCCAAGTATCCCGAGAATTCGTTTGTTTATCAATTAATGACATGGATGTGTTAATGCGAAGTATTGTTGGTATCACCTTGCTTTTATCATTGTTAGCTTGTGGTGGTGGCTCGGAATCAGTCTCGGACGAACCTCAAAACCCTAATGTGGATATTGAGTTGAGCCAAACTGCCCGTAAGGGCCAGCCCGTAACATTAAAAGCAAAAGCTTCTGGTGTGGGTACTATTAGTAAAGTGGAGTGGCGCCAAGTTGCAGGGCCAAGTATCAGCTTTAATCAAAGCGATAGCCTAGAGTTGGAAATAACCCCCGCCAGTAATAACGCTCTGGATGCTGATACCTATACCTTTGAAGTAGCCATTACTAATGAGCAAGACAACGTTACTCGCCAGCAATTGAGCTTTGAAGTGAAACAAGCAATGAGCTCAGCCCAAGCAGCCCGCTTGCTGCATCAAGCTACGCTAGGCCCTAAAGGCATTGAGATAGAACAAGCAATCGGTATTAGTGAGCAAGAATGGTTAGACGAGCAAATGCAATTGCCGATTACTTTTCATTCGCCGTTGGTAAAAAACTACCCCGATAGAGAGGAGCCTAATCAAATCAATCGAGTGGACGCTTGGTGGAAGGCATCACTCAATGCGCCTGATCAGTTGCGTCAACGGGTGGCTTTTGCCTTAAGCGAAATTTTGGTGGTATCAGATAGTAATAATGCGTTGCGTGGTGAACCAGAAGGTATGGCTCATTACCAAGATATTTTACTCGAGCACGCTTTTGGTAACTACCGAGAGTTACTAGAAGAAGTCACCTTATCGCCAGTCATGGGGACTTACTTAAGTCACTTAGGCAACGAAAAAGCCGATGAAGAGTTAAACATTCGCCCTGATGAAAACTACGCGCGTGAAGTGATGCAGTTATTCACTATTGGTTTAGCGGAATTAAATCTTGATGGCAGCCCCAAGCGCGATGGCGAAGGCAATACGATTGCCACTTACGGTCAACCACAAATTGAAGGCTTTGCTAGAGTATTTACCGGCTGGACATTTGGCGCGAGCGCCCGCTGGAACCGACCTAGCCGTAACTATACGATTCCGATGGAAGCCTACCCCGATTACCACTCGCAAAAAGACAAAACCTTATTAAGTGGAGAAGTCATCGCCGGCGGACAAAGCCCAGAAGACGATATGCAAGCGGCGTTAGATAATTTATTTAACCACCCTAACGTGGGGCCATTTATTGGTAAACAGCTTATCCAACGTTTAATTACCTCTAACCCTACGCCGCAATACGTGGCGCGTGTAGCCAGTGTATTTAACAACAATGGCCATGGTGTTCGCGGTGATTTGGCGGCAGTAGTTCGCGCTATTTTGTTAGACGACGAAGCCCGCCAAAACTCAGGGGTAATAAGCTACTACGGTAAAGTGCGAGAGCCTTTATTACGCACTGTTCAATTTTGGCGTGAGTTAGATGCGGCTAGCCCTAGTGGTTGGTATTTCACTTGGTCGTTAAACGACAGCCATGGCCAAAGCCCTTTAGGTTCGCCATCGGTTTTTAACTTTTTTAGACCCGATTACCAGCCTGCTGATTTATTGGATTTGGACATCGTGGCACCAGAGTTACAAATTGCCAACGATGCCGCGTTAATTGGTCAGTTTAATAATCAATACGGTAATTTTCTATGGAATATTAAAGAAGAAGTGTCTGATCCTAGTGACAATCGTATTTTGTTAAGTATGCAGGCGCACGCTAACATTCTTGAGTTACAAGGTTTAGAAGCCTTGCTCGATTACTACAATACTGTGTTTTATAGCGGGGCGATGAGTACTTCTCAACGACAAACGTTGCGCGAAGTACAAGATATATGGTCGTCATGGGGGATTAATCATCAAGTCGCATTTTTGTTATTTACCGTGTCGGTTTCTCCCGACTATGTTATTCAGCTTTAGGAGCCTGAGATGAATTATAAAAACAGGCGAGAGTTTCTGTCGCTGTGCCTAAAAGGCGGCGTGTCAATGGCGGCATTAACTAGCATGCAGCTAAAAGCGATGACCGGTATGGCGGCGCCAGCGGCGAGTACAGGTGACTTTAAAGCCTTAGTATGCATTTTCTTAAAGGGGGGCAACGATTCGTTTAACATGCTGATCCCTCAGCAAGGTGACCCTTTATCAGCGTATTTAAATAGCCGGCAGAATTTAGCGGTCTCCGATGCTATAAGTATTGACCCAACTACAGCAGTAGCTGGTGGGGTAGGCTTACACCCAGCTTTGGCTCCTATAGCCCCGCTTTTTACTAATCAAAACTTGGCTGTGGTATCGGGGGTGGGGAGTTTGCTTGTTCCTATTACCTTGGAGCAATACAAGCAAAAGAGCGCGGCTATTCCCAATAATTTGTTTTCCCACAACGATCAGCAAGCCACATGGATGCAAGGGCGTGAAAAAGAAAGCCTAAATTATGGTTGGGGTGGGCGCATATTAGAACTACTTAACCAGCATGATACTTTTGGTTCTAACATCTCTTTGTCGGGCAATAATCTTTGGCAAACAGGGCCTAACTCGGTGCCATTTGCTATGAATAAATCGGGTATTACTCGAGTCAGTGCTTACAACAGTACTTCGCAGCGAACCCAGGCGTTTAGGCAACAGTTAGAACAAATGTTTAGTGAAGCAAGTCATCCTTTGGCAAAAAGCTACAGTGACAAATTGGCTTCATCGGTGGGTAATACCGAGCAGCTTAACCAAGCCTTAGCGGGGGCCAATGAGTTTACTGATGTGTTTAGTGACACAGAGTTATCTAGTCAGTTACAAGCTGTAGCAAAAACCTTGTCGGTACAATCTCAGTTTGGGGTTGGGCGTCAGGTATTTTTTGTCGGCATGGGCGGCTTTGATACCCACGATGATCAAAATGTTAATCATCCAGCCTTGTTGCAGCAGCTATCGCAAGCGATGGCAGAGTTTGATGGTGCTATGACAACCTTAGGTTTATCTAACCAAGTGACTACCTTCACTATGTCTGATTTTGGCCGAACCTTAAGCTCGAATGGTGACGGTACCGACCATGGGTGGGCGGGCAACCAGCTAGTGATGGGCGGCGCAGTAAACGGTGGTGAGATATACGGTTCGGTTATCGAACAAGCGCTGGATAGCGCCTATGATGTTGGCGGTGGCCGGATGATACCGCAAGTGGCCAACGAGCAATACTTTGCTAGCTTAGCCAGTTGGTTTGGCCTAAGTGATAGCGAAATTTTGGAGCTATTTCCAAGCCTGAGTAACTTTAACCAAACCCATTTATCAATGTTTAGTTAACTTGTTTCTCTACTCGTAATAAAAAGGGCCAGCAATATGCTGGCCCTGTTTAGTTATCAATAATCAGCTTATGCCTCTGTCGCTTTTTCTTCTTGGGGTAATACCAAGTTAAGAATAATCGCCACTATGCCGCATAAACCAACACCTTTTAAGGTGAATTCGCCTAAGCCTACAGCCATGCCTCCAATCCCAAATACTAGGGTGACTGAAACTATCACTAGGTTGCGTGGAATAGATAAGTCTACTTGCTTGCTAATAAGGGTGTTTAAACCAATGGCTGCAATAGCACCAAATAACAAACACATAATACCGCCCATTACTGGTACTGGAATAGACAATAGTAAGGCACCTGTTTTACCTACAAAAGCTAGGCCAATAGCAAATACCGCTGCCCAAGTCATAATCACTGGATTGTAAGTTTTCAATAAACTTACCGCGCCGGTTACTTCGCCATAACTCACTACGGGTGGCGCGCCAAAGCTGGCGGCGGTAATGGTGGCTAAGCCATCACCTAATAACGAGCGATGAATGCCCGGATTCTCTACAAAGTTTTTACCGGTAACGTTAGAGATAGCCAAAATATCACCAAAGTGTTCAATGGTAACAATCAAGCCGATAGGGGCAATAAACAAAATGGCTTGCCAATTAAACTCTGGTGTCACAAATTCAGGAATAGCAAACCAAGCGGCACTGGCTACCGAGCTAAAATCAACTAAACCAAAGAATAGGCTCAAAATGTAACCCACTGCCACACCGCTAATAATCGGCATTAATTTCAACATGCCTTTAGCAAAAATAGACACCACAATAGTGGTGAATAGAGAGGCTAAGGATATTAGCAAGGCCACATCTTGTTCTACTAATACCGCCGAGCCATCACCGGTTTTACCCAAGGCCATGTTTACCGCCACTGGTGCTAACCCTAAACCAATCACCATAATAACGGGACCAACCACCACCGGCGGTAAAAAGCGTTCTATTACTCTTACGCCACGTACTTTAACAATGGCACTAATAATGAGGAACATTACCCCGGCCGCCATCAAACCACTGAGTGTGGCAGGTAGTCCAAATTGTTGAATACCTAGTATAATTGGGCCAATAAATGCAAATGAGCTACCTAAAAAAATAGGGATTTGTCGACGGGTACAAATTTGAAATATTAAAGTACCAATACCTGCACCAAGCAAAGCGAGGTTTGGACTAATCCCTGTAAGTAGTGGAACTAAAGTAGTAGCACCAAATGCAACAAGTAGCATTTGTGCCCCCAGTAGAGGGGTATTCATTGGTTTCTCTCCCTGAATAAAAAAATTTCTTTAGTGTACGCTTAAGCGTGATTCAAAAAAATGATCAAGATAGTTACTCTGTGAAAAACTCAGTGTTTTAATAGAGTTGTGTGAAATCTTGGACTTGGCTAGCAGTTTGGTTCAAAGTAATACAAAAACCTAGGAGCGCATGTGGCCAAAGCAAATAAATCTCAAATATCAAATGAAACTGTCGCAACCGCTGACAGTATCGCCAAAGCAACCCAGCGACCCGGACAAAGCAAAGAGCAAACGAAGCTTATTTCTGCGGGTATTCAAAAAGGGATTGAGCAATACAAAAAACAGCATAAAGCGAAGATGCGAGAAGCTGACAAACAACGTAAAAAACAATCTAAGGTGGCTGTTAGTGTGCCGCATGAGCCTCAAACAACATCGCTTGAGTCGCCTCAGCGTCAATGGCTACCATGGGCGTTACTGGGTTTATCTTGGTTGGGTTTTATTGGCTATATTTATGTGAATGCCAGTTAATAGGAGATATGAATGCGAGGCCAACAGGTATTAATCCGCCCTTATTTGCCTGAAGACGCAGCTGCGCATGCTCAGGCTGTACGTGAAACCGCAGAAAATGGACAGCGTTGGCTAGAGTGGATGGAAGAAGATTATCCAGAAGATGAGAGCCGTTCTTGGTTAGCCTTGAGCCAAGCGGCTATTGCTAAGAACATCGCTTTTGACATGGGCATTTTTGCCAACCAGGGCGGGGCGTTCTTGGGGGCCATTGCGATAAACCGAATTGAGTGGAATTATCGCTCGGCCAATCTTGGTTATTGGGTTAGAGAAAGCGCCAGTGGAGCAGGTATTGCTACTGAAGCGGTAAGCTTGATGGCCGATTATGCCTTTAATGCCTTGCAGTTAAATCGGTTAGAAATGGTGATTGCTGAGCACAATTTTGCAAGCCGTAGGGTGGCAGACAAAGCCAATGCCCAGTTTGAAGGTCTAGCAAGAGCGAGAGTCGTCGAATATGGTAAACCAGTGCATGCAGCTATTTATTCGCTAATACCTAGCGACTTATAAATTCTGTGTTATTTAGCGTTGTTCTAATAATAGCCGTCCAACGAGACCACCTTTCGCCGGCAAAACTCGCTTAAGTGGTGTTGCTACTTTTTAGATTAATACGACTACGTTGATTGATAAACTTGAGCATCGACTTACCCAGTAACCATGGCAAGTCTTGGTTTACTGCTTGATAACCTAAATGGTTGGCGACATGATTGGTAAATTGGCTCCAACCTACATTGGCTAGTCGCCATGCAATACTTTTTTGCCTAGAAGCATCAATGAACAAGTGAACAATAGCACTAAAACGAGGTGACTCTAGGCTATCTAACCAAGAAAGGCGCAAGCTCTCGCGGGAGCTTAGATCTAAGTGCTGTATAAAATTTTCAGTTAACCTAAGATTCACAGCAGAAGTAATCGCTTGTAAGTTAGGAAAACAACTCGCTAATTGTTGATCGCTGATTTGGCAGTGAATCGCAATATTTTTCATTTCGATTTGCTGCCAATCCCCCTCCAATAAAAACGCCAATACTTGGTCAAGTATTGTTTCTTTAAGCTGCTGTTCCGAGACGACACTTAAGTGGGACATTTTTCGCTTCCTGCGATAGAGCGGAAGCGTTGTCGCATCACTCTAAGCTAATAAAAAACGCTCTGGATAATCACTTATCACCATATCTAACCATGGCATCAAGGTGGTTATTTCTGAGGGCTCATTTACAGTGTATGTAGACAAACGATAACCCGCCAGTTTGATTTCTCTAGCTTGTAATACACTTAGCTTCTTATAATCGCAATGACAAGCAACGGCATCGATATCTTTCAACTGTTGTAACCAGTGTTCTGGAATGTCTGTATAGAGTTGCGCAAGGTCTATTTCTGGTGCTTGGTGATGCAAAAATAGCAATACTTGATGATCAAAGCTTGATATCAGTAAATTGTTAAGCGGAAAGCTGCAATGCGCCAGTTCAGCTAACACCGCCTCAACTAACTGCTGACGAGGTTGCTGGTGGTACTTTAACTCTAGATTTAGCTTTAAGCCGAGTCTTTTCGCGTGCAATAAATACTCGCGTAAACTAGGAATGTTTTGACCACTAAACGACGGTGCAAACCATGCGCCTGCATCTAAGGTCTGTAACTGAGACAAGGTGTATTCGGTCGCTTTTCCACTGCCATTAGTGCAGCGCTCCAAGCTCTCGTCATGAAAAACAATCGCTTGATGGTCTTTACTTAGAAAAACATCAAACTCTACCCACTCCAAACCTAACTCAGCCGCTTTATCTAAGCCAGCCAGGGTGTTTTCGGGAGTGCTACCGGTTACGCCCCGGTGCCCTGCAATTATTGCCATGCTGATTCCTCTTCGTGCTCAGGCGCATGCCTTGTGCTAAGTTGATTTTAGCTTCGTAGCTTAATTGCAGTGTAATACAGTTTTATGACTCCTCCAATAAACTTGCTCCACAGTGTTTACAGTAGTCAGCATCGTGGTCGTGACCGGCTCTCTCACAATGCAAGCAGCGGTTGGCTTGTTGCTCTCTGCGCATCTCATTAGCTAGTTCGGCACCAACAATGCCCGTAGGGACGGTAATAATTGAAAAACCAGTAATCATTACCAAGGCTGCCAGTGCTTGGCCGAGCGGCGTTACGGGAGAAATGTCGCCATATCCCACCGTTGTGATGGTGACAATTGCCCAGTAAATACTTTTAGGAATACTGGTAAAGCCATTTTCAGGGCCTTCAATGGCGTACATGAGAGCGCCATAAATGGTGGTGGTTAAGCAAATACAGAATAAGAATACTAAGATCTTGCGTCTAGCCAGCATTAAGGCGCGCAGAAGTACATTGGCTTCGCTCATATACCGGACTAGTTTTAATACCCGTAAAATTCTTAGTATTCGTAGCAATCGAAATAGCAGCATCACTTGAGCTGGAGGGTAGATTAGCGCTAAGTAAGTGGGCAAAATAGCCAGTAAATCAACGACCCCATAAAAACTCTTTGCGTACTCTTTAGGGCTGGGAGAGCAGTACAACCTAGCTATGTATTCAAGGGTGAAGAACACCGTAAACACCACTTCAATCGTAATAAACCAAAAGTGATACTGCTGTTCTAAGGAGCCAACGGAGTTCAATATCACCACCAGTACACTGGTTAAAATGGCCACAATTAGCATTAAGTCGAAGCGTTTCCCCGCGCTACTATTGTAACCAAATATGATTTCGTAAAGCTTTTTTTGCATGGGGCTTTGAGTGGGTTTTTCGCTAGACACTGGCTCGTCCTTGAGAGGGGGATAGCCTTAGTATATCGAGTTTATTTGAAATTGGCAGCGAGCAGTTTCGGATTATATGTCTACTAAATCGAAGATTAGTGGCGAAAAGTTGAGGTTTTTGTTCTAATTATTTGTTGGTAAATTCATCTCATCAAAATCAATAGTCATTAAATGGGATGTCATTCTTATGAGTACAGTATTAACGCTTAAGTCGAGCATATTGGGAGAATATTCCAGTTCATCTGCTTTAATCGATCAGTTATCAGAGCGCTATTTGCAGCAGGGTGCCAAGCTTATTGCTCGCGATTTAGCCGCTGAAGCTTTACCCGTGTTAACCGGAGAAATTGCCACAGCATTACGCGGTAGTGACCATTTAAACCAAGCCCAGCAGCAAGCACTTAGCTTGTCGAACCTTTTGGTCGAAGAGTTACAAGCCGCTGATGTGTTGGTGCTTGCAGCACCCATGTATAACTTTTCCATTCCTACTCAGCTTAAAAACTGGTTAGATTTAGTGGCCCGTGCTGGTCTCACATTTAAATATACTGAACAAGGTCCGGTCGGCTTGGTCAATAATACCAAAGCGATTATTGTGACTACTCGCGGTGGTGTGCATAAAGATGCGGTTAGCGACACTCAAATTCCTCATCTAAAACTAGTTTTGGGATTTTTGGGCATTAGCGACGTTGAGGTGGTGTATGCAGAAGCTTTAAACATGGGTGAGCAGCAAGCTAAGCAACAGATGCAAGCCGCTAAAGAGCAATTAGCTGCCTTAGTTTAGCTGTCAGCTAATCTACAATTCTCTAGTACAAAATCTTTGAAACGTTGATTGGCGCGCGACATGTAAGCATCGCGTCGCCAAGCTAGCCCTAGTTCAAGAAAGAAGGGGGGATTAAAACTTAAAGAGTGCAGCGCGTCTCCGGGCTGTACCACCATGCTAAGCAGTGTTGTGATGCCAAAATCTCTGGCGACAATTGATTTGATCAGTGGGATCAGGTTGGTTTGAAAAGACACTTGAGGGACTTGCTGTTGCTCGCGGCTAATTTGTTCAATCACCTTGTGATGGAAATACCCTTCGCGAAATAACACCAGCTCGTGATCCAAAAACTCTTTGTGGCTGATACTGGATTGTTTACTAAGTGGATTATCTTGGCTGCAACAGGCTAATAATTCGCCTTTATAGATAGGCTCGCAATGCAATTCTGCGGGGACATCTTGAGTCACAACGATGCCTAAATCTAACTCCCCGCTCAGAAGTTTTTTTCTGACTAGCTCTGTGCCCGCATCCACTACTGACAAGTTAAGTTGTGGGTATTGGCTTTTAAAGCCCATCAGTAAGGGAGGGAAAAAGTATGAGCCCATCATGCTTGGAATACCAATCGTGACCGTACCACTGTCTAAGCCTTTAAGTGACTGCATCGCCTGCTCAGCATCTTCGGCTTGCTTAAGGAGTTGAACAGCGTGTTGGTATAATACCTTGCCTTCGGCACTTACAATGATCTTACGTTCGTTACGCTGCAGTAATTGCATCGCCAATTGTTGTTCTAGTTTTTTTATGGTGGCGCTGATCGCTGGCTGAGCAATACCGAGGTGTTTAGCAGCCGCCGTAAAGCTGCCCAGTTGCACTACGCTAACAAACTGCCGTAACTGTCGAAGTTCCATCTCACTGCCATCCATAAACAAAAGTTATGGTTACGATAATACTAATATATTTTATTTATTGGTAGTGTCGGCATAGCATGAGTACATCAAAGCTTAACGAGCGCCATAATGAATTATCCGCAAAACAGTAAAGGCTTTTGGAAAGTTACCGCTGCCGTATCGGCAGCCTCTTTGGTGACTTTTTTTAACCTCTATTTGGTTCAACCCTTGTTACCGATATTCGCCACTAAGTATCAAATATCGGCATTAGCCGCTAGCAGCGTCTTATCGGCTGCCATGTTAGGCATGGCGCTTGGCTTGTTGTTGTTGGCGTCATTATCTGATGCGATAGGCAGGCGTAAAATTTTGCTGAGTTCTATCATATTGGTGCCTTGTATTAGTTTAATTATCGGCTTAGCTCAGCCCGAGTCTTTTCACTATATTGTGGCCTTACGCTTTTTTCAGGGCCTTTTTTTAGCGGGCGTACCGGCTGTCGCTATTGCTTATTTAGCGGAGCAGTTAAACGCTAATGCCTTAATAAAATCAGTTGGCATTTTTATCGCTGCGAACTCCTTAGGAGGAATTGGTGGCCGTTTACTAGGAGGGTGGAGCGCTGATCTATTGGGGTCTTGGCAAATGGCCTTTGTATTAGTCGCAATGTTAAGTTTATTGATGGGTATTGCGGTGTGTTTTTTG
The DNA here is from genome assembly GCF_023238625.1 of Agarivorans sp. TSD2052. Lineage (NCBI taxonomy): Bacteria > Pseudomonadati > Pseudomonadota > Gammaproteobacteria > Alteromonadales > Alteromonadaceae > Agarivorans > Agarivorans sediminis. The sequence continues at coordinate 3,405,840 of NZ_CP096670.1, read as the reverse complement.
TTACCCGCTGAAGCGCCTAAAGCCATTAGCCCTTGGCGTTTGCTGCACAGTTTAAGTCACTATAAACAGCATTTAGCTAATTCGCAGTTAGTCTGTGCTTACTTAGTGGGGGGCGTGGGTTTTGGCGTGTTTATCAATCAGTTTTCGTACCTGACTTTTATTTTGGCCGACGCGCCATACTCACTTCCTGCCAGCATAACCTCATTACTATTTTTAAGTTATTTAGGCGGTACTTTTACGGCATCTTCGGCGGGGCGTATTGCCCAACGCTACGGCGGAAAAAGCTGTATTTTGATCGGTTTGATGGTGATGGTTGCCGCCAGTGTTTTAAGCTTAAGTGGTCAACTTTGGGTGTTGCTACTGGCTATGGTGATTTCATCAATGGGGTTCTTCTTTAGCCATGCTCAAGCTAGCGCATGGGTAAACCAACATGCAACTAACGCTAAGGCAAGTGCTTCGGCCTTGTATACCATTAGTTACTATGTCGGCGCCGCCAGCGGTGGGGCATTAATGCAGCCGTTCTATAGTGCTTGGGGCTGGGCGGGAATCGTCGCGTTTAGCGTAGCCGCCTTGTTAGTGGTTGCTTGTGGCGCATGGATATTTCTTAAACCTAACAATCGCGCCAATCAAACCGCTAAATGGGGCTATATTGATCAGCGCTAGTGGAGCAGGCAAATCCTTGTTATTACTGCAGAATATTGCGTTGTTTTTCCAAATAAATCTCTTCGCTAATTAAACCTTGCTCAAATAGCTGTTTTAATTCGCTTAACTGAGCGGTTAAACTTTCTTGGCTAGTTTCTTGATCTTTGACTTGGTTAATCGCATTTGGTAGCAGGCGCTTTGTGTCGTTTACAATATTTTTAATCCAACCTCTTGGGTTGAAGGTTTTCTCTGTTTCCACCATCGGTTCACTTGGTGACATGCCGGGAGCAGAGTAAGTGCGTGTCCCTGTGGTATTAATGTCTACATGGGTAGAACTGTAATCGATGACTACTTTTGCTTTGGTTGTGCGTTTGTGAAGGTGAGCAACGGTTTGTAGATTGTTTTGCTCGTCCACCGTCCATCCGCGTCGTGTTAAGGAATCATAGATAGCGATTTTTACTGCTTCTGATGAAGCATTCGGGTCAATGATTTTAAAAGAAGTGGTATACACTTTAGCACTAACTAAAAGGGGAAAAAAACACACAAAAAGTAAAAAAAATGAACGGTTTAACATCGGAGTTATCATCCTTGGTTTTAAAATTCTCGTTAAGAATATAATTGTTTATATGTAACGCAATTATTTTTTTACATTTATCTGATGTTTGCGACAATTAGTTCATCTACTAAACTTTACTTGGTAACATCATGCAGTAAGGCTGCCACTATAGAATCGCGACTATTTGAATGTAGGTAAAATGAGATTTGACAGGTTTAGATGCTATTTATTTAGCGAGTGCTTACTTAGTTAACGAATAGCTATTATAGCTATGCTGTATGTGCAGTTGTAAATAAAAGCATGAGTAAGATTATCGATGAAAGGCGAAGCCTTAGCGTCGCCGTTTGACCTGGTGTTGACGGCTAAGGTTTGCTAGCAATAATGCTGTAAACCAAAGGCGATGGATAATGCTCGTGCTCATAAACAAATTCACCTGCTTTACGCTCTTTTAGATCTTCAAAGCAGTTGTAAGGGCTGTAATCGTATTCATCTAATTGTTCTAGATGTAATCCGGCTTTAATTAAGGCATTAACCACATCAGAGACGGGGTGTCCCCAAGTGAGCATGGGGCTAACTTCACCATCGTCGTTTTCCGTATAGGTACCTTCTTCGTCTAAATCGGCTTCTTCGCGGTGAAAATAACCATAGCCGCTTATTAAATCATGCACCGGGTGAAACTCGGCTAAACAGAGTTTACCGCCCGCTTTCAAACTGGCGGCGACCACTTGTGCCCAGCGGTTAATATCTGGCAGCCAACATAGAGCGCCATAAGAGGTAAATACCCAATCATGAATGGCTTGGGTATTCTCACCAAAATGATAAACATCGTCACAGATAAACTCTGCATTTAGCCCGGTTTTTTGAGCGAGTTCTTTGGCTTGTCTGATCGCTTCACTGGATAAATCTACCGCGGTAACCTGTGCGCCTAAACGAGCCCAAGACAGGCTGTCTAAACCAAAATGGCATTGTAAGTGTAAAAGTTTTTTACCTTTTACATCTCCCATTAATTTAAGCTCAATGGGCTTCAGTGAGCTTGCGCCAGTTAAGAAGCTGGCAACATCATAAAATTCAGAATCTACATGTAGCTCGGTGCGTTTATCCCAAGCGGCTTTATTTAAGGCTAAATAATCCATCTGATTGACTTCTTTGGTATTTGATAGGGCGCAGTTTACGTGACTTTATCGTTGAGGTTGAAGTCTAATAAACTGTCTTGTTGTTTTAACAGCATATCTTGTAAAGCGATTATACCCAAACAGACACCGGTAGGCCCTGTTACTGCAATGGCGGTATAGGGGTTGCTGACAAATATTTTAAATAGCTGGTCAAACGGTGTGTCTAAATTTACTTGGGTATGATCTTTTTGCATAACTTGGTGTACGCGTTTGTTGAGTGTGACTAAATCTCTATTTTGCTCCCCTTTAGTATTTAAATAGGGGCTAATGGCAGCGTTCACATCTTTAAGGTGCAATACTCCTAAGCAACGGCTATTTTCTATCACTAATAAATACCTAGATAAGTATTGCTCGAACAAATCTAAGGTTTCTTTTAATTGTGCGTCAGGGCCAATTTTAGGAATATCTCGACGCATAACCATCTGTGCGTCAACCACCTTTTCTACATGGATACATTGACCCAATTGGAGATACTTTCTATCTCTCGAGTTTGCCAAGGTATCTGCCAGACTAATAGGTTTACTAAACAAATAACCTTGAAGCATGTCAACTTTAAGTTTAGATAATAACTGCAATTCTTTTTCTGTTTCTACCCCCTCTGCGATCACTTTACCGCCCATTTTATGGGTGAGTTTACACAGCATGTCAATCATGGAGTATTCGTTGGACTCTTCGCTTAAACCCGATACAAATGAACGATCTATTTTTACAATATTAACCGGTATTTGCCGTAGATAAGAGAAGGAAGAAAAGCCGGTACCGAAATCATCTAGCGCGATAGCAATGTTATGGGCTTTAAGCTTATCTAACCATTTAGAGTGGTAATAAGAATCGTCAAAATAAGCAGATTCGGTCAGTTCAAGGGTGATTAAGCTGAGGTCTGTATCGCTATCTTCAAAGATGTTTAAGGTGTCTTCCAAACAACAATGAGATAAGCGGTCATTTGCCACTGAGCGATTAATCGACATGCCCAGCTTGGCGCTGCGATAGTGTTTTTGCAGGATCGGTAAATCGTTCAAGGCTTGCCGCGTGACGGCAGCATCTATTTTGTCTATCCAATTATATTCTTCGGCAATCTCGATCAGCTCTTGCACACTGTAGGGAATGTCAGTATCAAGTTTTATTCTAAATAGCGCTTCAAATTTTACGATGCTTAAGCTGGGCAGTGCCACGATCGGTTGATAATAGACTTCTACTTTGTTGGCATTTAGCGCTTTATTGAGCTCTGTGGCCAAAATAGATTTACGGCTAAAACGTTTGGAAAGCCTTCGGTCAAAGTAATACAGGGTCGACTCATTGCCTTGAGCATTGGCGATAAGAGCTTGGCTAGCATGGCTAAGCAATTGGGCTGGCGAAGAAGCATCAATTTGCAAAACAGAAGCGCCCGCATGGATGGTTGCAGACAAGCCGATATCTTCGTAACTGTTTTCTCCCTCTAATGCCGCTATCGCTTGCTTTAAGGTGAGCTCAACATGCTCCATTTTTTTCGGCACCACCCAATAAGCGGCAAACATCTTTGGGTTCAAAATGCCTAAGTGACCGTGTGTGTTTAGCTGATTGAAACGCTGAGCCGTTAGCCATTGTTGTGTCATAACGCTGGTTTGTTGAGCTAGAGTCAGGCTAAACACTAAGCAAATAATGGTATCTTTATTGTTTAGCGCTTTGTAAGCCGTGGAGAGTTGATTGGTAAATGCCTGTTTATCCGGTACATGAACCTTGGTGGTACTGTCGGGATTATCTTCATCCCACAAATCAGCGCCGGTCTCTAAACGATGGCTAGATGAAACATAAACATGGCTTTTGTCGGGCAGGTCGATACGCTGAATGCGCGTTTCATGAGCATATACTTCGCCTTGTTTACTTTTAGCCAGTAACTCGCCCTTCCATATTTTATGCGCATCTACATGTTGCCAAAGCTTTCTATAAAATGACGTATTGTAACGGCCACTTTTCAAAATCGAGGCTGGGCGTCCCAATAACTCGTGCTCTGGGTAACCGGTATTGCGACACATGGCGGCGTTAACCATTAATATAGAGTGGTTCTGGTCAGCGATTAAAAAGCCTTCATTTGATTTAGCAAATAAGCTTTTTAAAAATTCTAATTCCTGTTGTTTGGTAAGAAAAAACTGTTTTAACTCTATGGTACCGGTAACTTGGTGTTTACCTTTAGGCATTGCATGAATAATGATTTCTGCAATATAACGGTGGTTAAAAGTGTTTAATACCGCCGTTTGAGTGATGGATTCACCGGTGTCGATCACCTGTGTTATGTGCTTTTTTAGCAGCAGTAGCTGAGGTTTTTCAAAAGCGGCAAACAACTGAGACAAAGTAATGACCGATTGGTTTGGATAACCCAGCATTGCAATGAGCTGTTTAGGACACTGAAAACTGCTGCTATCAATGTTGATTGACCAAGCTTGTGGAGGAAAATCTTTGACTATTTGGAACAAGCTGTCATCGGTAACCATTGATAATACACCTTAATTTGACATATGAAGCAACAAAGCAATCGGTATTTAGTTTAATGTTAAAATATAACTAACAAGCTTGTTAGTTATATTGAGATATAGCAATTTATCCTAAATATCAGCAACTGCCCATTGTTTTTATCAAGCTCTCACACACGATGAGAGAGCGGGTTTAAACAAAAAACCGACCATATTGTCATTTAGATTTCAATTGTAGTGCTGGATAATTCAAGCCGTGCTTCAAGGTTGGTCATTTCACGCCTGCTAAAGCACTACTTTCCCCTCTAGCTTGCCGTACACTCTTTTAGTCTAGACCAATCAACAGGCAGCGATGCGCATTTAGTATTTTAGCCGAGGTTTTTTATTGCAAAACGATAAATTGAGCCCTGATACGAATGACGTTTGATACTTAATGTTCAACGTTCCTGTCATTACGGTGTCATGTGTATGGCGGCATTATCGTCGAGTATAGCTGCTCGCTTAGTTAGCTTGTAGGGTCAGCCATAGCGCTATGGCTGTTCGTTTTATATTTCTAGGTTTTTGGGGCTCGTTTGGGCAAACCGATACTAATCAAACTCGTGATGGCTAATAGAGTAAAGCTTACCCATAAACACGCCGCTATGCCGGCCATTTGAAATACCACGCCTGATAACAGGGTTCCAAGTAAACGCCCCATGGCATTGGCCATGTAATAAAAGCCCACATCCATTGAAACGCCATCATCACTGGCATAACTCACCACTAAATAAGAGTGTAACGAGGAGTTCACCGCAAAGACCACACCAAACACTAACAAGCCTACAATAATGGTGGTTTGTGGTTGCCAAGCAAGTTGCACTAAATACGCTAAAACACCGGTCACAACACTGAGTAATACTGCCCAACTAAGCGCAGAGTTTCGCCCCGGCACCTTGCCTGTCTTACTGCCGGTGATGCGTGGTGCAAAACCCTGAACCACTCCATAGGCGATTACCCAAATGGCCATAAAGCTACCTGTTTGAATGTGTGACCAATCTAGGCTAGCTGATAAATATACCGGCAGTGCTACTACAAACCATACATCGCGGGCGGCAAATAAAAATAATCGTGCTGCAGCCAGTATGTTGATTTGCCGGCTTTTAGAAAACAACTGAGAGAACGTGGGTTTGCTTTTAGCTTTGCCAAGATCTTTTGCTAGTAGCTGTAAACTCAGCATCAACACGATAAATAACACAGCCGCCATAGCCAGCATCGAATATTGAAAACCTATGGAATTAAGCAGTGCGCCACCTAAGAAAAAACCAAAGCCTTTTAATGCGTTTTTTGAGCCCGTGAGTATCGCCACCCACTTATACAAGCTGTGCTGTTGGTCTTGTTTTACTAAGCCTTTAATCGAGCTTTTGGCACTCATTTTATTAAGATCTTTGGCAATACCTGAGAGCGCCTGAGCGGCCATCACTAGAGGGATCGACAAATACTCAGAGGGCAGTCCCAATGCCAGCAGGGCAATAATTTGCATCGCCAAGCCGATATTCATGGTGTGGTTTAGGCCAATCCGCGCCCCTAACCAACCACCAATCAGATTAGTCACTACCCCGAATAACTCGTAAAACAAAAACAGCATAGCAATCGCAATGGCCGAATAACCTAACTGGTAGAAGTACAACACAACCAGCATGCGCAGTGCGCCATCGGTAATGGTGAAGTTCCAATAATTAAAGGTTACTAGCAAATACTGCTTGAGCTGTTGGGGTAGCGTCTTAATCATGAGTTATCTAGCCTTTATCTGCCAAACCAACGGTACGGATCAGCTCACTGGTACGGGTGGCGTAACCCATTTCGTTGTCGTACCAAGCGTAGATTTTAAGCATACGTTTGCCGACCATCATGGTTGATTTTGCATCTACGATACTAGAGCGTTGGTCGCCTTTGTAATCAATCGATACTAGGGGCTTTTCTTCATAACCTAAAATGCCTTTAAGCTCACCTTCACTGGCTTGTTTAAACAAGCTGTTTACTTCTTCTACCGTGGTGTCACGTTCAAGGGTAAACACCATATCGGTGAGTGACGCATTGGCCAACGGCACGCGCACTGCATGACCATTTAGCTTGCCGTCTAGCTCAGGAAAGATATCGCATATCGCTTTAGCGCTGCCGGTAGTGGTAGGTATTAACGACATGCCACAGGCGCGGGCACGGCGTAAGTCTTTATGCGGCGCATCTAGTATGGTTTGGGTATTGGTTAGGTCATGAATAGTGGTCATACACCCAGACTCTATGCCTAAATGCTGTTGAATGACCTTAATGACAGGGGCTAAGCAGTTGGTGGTACACGACGCGGCAGTAACAATTTGATGCAAGTTTGGCTCAAAAATATCGTCGTTCACACCCACGACAATGTTAGCTACGCCGTCTTCTTTTACTGGCGCTGATACCACCACCCGTTTCACACCTTGGGCTAAGTAAGGGGCTAATAATGCTTTTGAACGATGCACGCCGGTAGATTCCAGCACGACGTCGCAGCCCGACCAATCTACGTTGTTTAAATCTTTTTCTTGAAAGCACTTAATGGTTTTATTGTTAATCACAATGCCTTCTGCATTGTGTTCAACGCTATGATTCCAGCGGCCTTGCACCGAATCAAACTCTAGCAAGTGCCCTAACGTTTCGGCGTTACCGGCGACATCATTGATGGTGACAAACTCTAACTCTGGCCAATCGTAAGCGGCACGTAGCGCTAAGCGACCAATGCGGCCAAAGCCGTTAATTCCTACTTTAATTGTCATGTTAACGGTTACTCTTATTTGGCAAATTTCTGAATATATTCAAGCTGTGCGGGCACAGTGAATGCGTTAGGGCGTACCGCCTTAATCTTGCTGATGGCGTCGTCTAATTCAAAGCCCAAAGCAAGCATGATACGTGCTGCCACCATCCCGGTTCGGCCGCTGCCGCCTTTACAATGCAGCGACAAACTTACACCGCTGTTAATGAGCTGTACAAAGCGGGGTAATACAATCAAAAAGTAATCTTCCCAGGCTTGGTCTGGCACGGTGTCGTCTTCTAGGGCTAAGTGGAACCACTGCATATCGTAAGTCACCGCGTGTTTAGGCAGGTCGCTCACTTGGTTATCGGCCATTTCTTGCTTGGTCATCATGGTTAGAAGGGCAGGGCTGTTTTTGTAACATAGCTGCTGTAAAGACGTAGATAAATCAACACCTTTAGTACCCGGGCAGGGGGTTAAAAGCAATTGAGCGTTGTCGCTAACATCAACGGCAAAAATAGGATGTGAAGACATAGTGTTACCTTAATCTTGATTAATTAAACGGGTGAGTAATTCTGGGCTAGCCCATTCGCGGATACGCGATAAAGGCTGATTGATATAACTGGGGTTGGCCATACGTGTGGTAGACAGCGTTTGAGCCACCCATTCTGGCAACAGTGGATTTAAATGATAAAACACCTGCTGGCCTTGGCGAGTGGTAGACAACAGTTGGCATTCGCGTAATAGCGCTAAATGGCGCGATATCTTTGGCTGGCTTTCTTGTAAGGCAAAACACAGCTGATTAACACAAAGCCGCAGCTCATCTTCAATTAACATTAAAATCTGCAAGCGCGTATTGTCGCTAAATTGCTTAAAAACCTCGATAGGGGGTAATTGTAATGCGGCTGTGGGGTTGTGATTAAAGCGGACAAACTCGGCTAAGCGTAATTCAAGCTCGCTAAATACTTGCTCAAATAAAGCGGTGCCGGGTTCGGCTGCTGGATCACTTAAGTTCCAATGTAAAATAGCGGCACCATTAGGCAGCAAGGTGCATTCTTGTTTAGCGCTATCACATAGGGTGATAATAAAATCAAATCGCGCCGGTTGGCCATGCTGTTGTTGTAACTGAAGATCAAGCTGGTGGATGGTTTTACTGCTTAAGCCATCAATTGATAAGCCATGTGTTTCTAAAAGTCGCAGGGTTCTTGGATCTATGCCTTTTGGCTGAGTACCGGCACTATAAGCCACAAAATGCTGCGCATAGCGTTGGTTTACCAAAGCCTCGGCTAACTGGGAGCGAGCAGCATTGGCAGTACATAGAAATAACACTGATAACATAATTGAAACTATATATATGAAAATTCATATATATGATATTTCGTATATTTGTTTGGAGCAAGCCCTTACGCTAAATATTTTTCTGGTGTTTGTAGATTTTGCTTACAGTGTCATTTTTACAATCGGATGTAATTTTTGTAATTCAATAGCTTATCTATCCACGATAGTTTCTCGCCATAATGGTGGGATTTTATAACTCGTTTGGCTTAGTTTTATTACTTTGACGTTGGTGAGCATACAAAGTGCACAACCTAGCTCACCTTTGCCTCATTAAGTATTCGAGTGTCTATATTGGCACTCGTAATGAATTTTCCCCATTTATCTTTAGGTGGAGCTGGTAAGGCCTGAAAATTCTAGACACTTTATAGCCTCTCAAGACATTGTTGCTTCCAGTCGTCACTCGAAACTGTTCAGGGTTGGGTTAGGTAACTCACTTTTGCACCGAAACGAGTTGCAAGCGGTATCAGAGCGCACAGTAGACTTCTGATTTTGGAATACGTAAGCTAATGGTGAGCAAAAGGCGAGACCTGCCCCTGAAGAACGGGCGATAGAACTTCAATTATGACCATCGCCCGATGCGGGCGATGGCTTTTAACTAATTGATATTATTTAGCTCGTAGTTCATTAATGATGTCTACCGTATTGATTAGTTGCTTTTGTAGGTTAGGTGCAACTGTATTTGTGTACCAATCTGATAGGTAGATTACAGAATAACCAGATTCTAGGTCAGAAAAACCAGTTTGACCGAATGAACCGTGAGAATATACGATATTTTCGGCTTTCATTGTGTACGACTGCATGTCATACGTTGTAGGGCTTGCTGCAGCAAATACGTCTTTAATCAAAGGCGTAACATTAAGTACATCGTTAGATGAATTTTTTAATTCTGCATAAAAAGATTGTCCAGCTTTACCTTGTGCAATGTAGCTAGTGAATAACGCGTAGTCGTATGCACTGGTGTTGATACCATACGATGGAGATGTTGTGCCATCAGATGTTTTTGCGATTTGAATTTCATCATTACCGCCGTAGCTATTGTGTAGCTCAGCAAGTAATGTCTCAAATGGCTTACCTTCAACTTTAGCGATAATAAGAGCCAGTGTGTCAGTGTTTTGGTCTGTGTAATCCCAGTTTGTGCCACGCTCGCTTTGTGTCGCTTTAGCTGCTTTGATTGCATTTAAGTGACCAATTGGCTCACCTGCGTTCTGTAGACCAATCTCTTTTTCCCATTCGTAACCATTAGAGCCAGGAGTGTGATAGTCACTCAGTGGCTCGATGCCCGAATTCATTGTAGCCAACTCGGTGATAGTTGCCTCGCCAATAATAGAACCTTCTAGCTCTGGTAAATAAGTTTTCGCTTTCTCATCAAGAGAAACCTTGCCTGAATCAATCGCGTGGCTTAGTAAAACACCAACGTAAGACTTCGCTGCTGATTGCAAGTTATTTAACATGCCAGCCTTAAAGCCATTGTCGAAGTGCTCAGCTAGCACCTTGCCATCTTTCATCACTACGAATGCTTTTACTTGTGTGTCGATCAGGTCTTTACGTAGTTCCGGTGAGATTTCAAATCCACCTACACGTTCAATTTTAACAGGGTTTACTGATGCAGGTAGTTTGTGTACGCCATAACGTAAAAACTGTTCGATGTGTGCTGATGCATATGTGTAATAAGGCCATTGTTGGAATCCATCTGCTGGGATTTCCGCTACCGTGTAGCCTTCATAAAACTTAGATAGAGGCACTTCATCTGCTGCCGATGCCAATGTTATAGAGCCTATAGTTGTCGCTAATAGAATTGTGGCTAAGATTGGTTTTTTCACAATAAATACCTTTCGTTTGTAAAGGCAACCTGATGTGGAGCCTCTAAATTAAGTTGTTTGTGTTGACGTGTTCTATAATCGCACCATAACGAGAAAGCCTGCAGCACGAAATGACCCATATTTGGAGTGGTTGTATTGCTATGGGAAATCGAGAGGATGAAACAGTGCTAACATTTTCAAGTCACAACCTTGAGTGCTTTATCGCCGCTGCTGAAATGGGAACATTTAACAAAGCAGCTCGTAAGTTGGGCAAGTCTTCGTCTACAGTGAGTCGCTGGATAGGTGAACTTGAAGACGAGTTAGGGTATTTGCTTTTTGATCGTCAAAGTAATGGTTTAGTTGTTGTCCTAAGTGAAAAAGGCGAACTTTTACTTCCCAAAGCAAAGATTGCTATTGAATATCTGCAAAAATTTGAGAACCTTGCGCTTTCCATACACAGTGACTCTACACCTCTTAAATTAGCGATCAGTTTTGGTGAGTTAATAGATGGGGAAGGTATTGCCGATGTAATTAGTCGGTTGAAAACATCATGGCCTAACCTACAGATCTCGCTTAAAAATGCGGATATGACCCATATTCAGTTGGCTCTTGATAACAAACTCGTCGATTTTGCACTGGGTATTGTCGCTGATTCCCTTTATCCCAACGTGGGTGGAGCATTAGTTGGTGAAGAAAATACGACTTTGATTGCGCACCCCAATAATCCCTTGTGTGGCGAGCCGAACGTACAATTGGATATGCTGTTGTCGCAAACTTCTATTTGGTCTGCTCCTTATGAACAAACCCATAAATACGATACAGCCTTATTCAAAAGTCTAGAGATGATCGAGTGTAGTGATGCTAATACTGTGGTGTCACTGGTCAAAAGCGACCTAGGGATAGCATTGCTTCCGGAATACATCGTGCACCCAGCGATTCAATCGAAACAAGTGGTGTCGCTTAATTTTGATAAAAGAGAAATCGATCCGTCATTTCAGCTGATGCTGTACTACAGATTGGATTATCCCCACCGTGAAGTTATTGATGAGATCATTCTTGCCCTAAGGGATTGGTTTGGTTATACCAAGTAGCCACATTTATAGAATGAATTTATAGAATGGATTTATAGTATTTCGCGCATTGTATTCGTTTTTCGAATACTTTCTAGTTACACATTTTGTTACAGACTCATTAGCATAGACCTAAATCAAGACGTACTAGAAATGGAATTACTTCGTATCTATTTAAATTAAATAAGGTTTATCATGAAAAATAAATTATTGCTTTCAAGTGTGTTAACTCTAGTAACGCTAACCAGTGCTGGCTCATTTGCGCAGGGTGGGTTCTCTTCGGGTTAGGCGAATGCGTCTAATCAGTCATCATCGGTTGGTTTTAACGGCAATATTGCTAATCCGGATACGGTTAAGGCTGCGTCTGAAGCAAGAGACGATGCTTATGTGACTCTTACTGGCAACATCACAGAACAAATTGGTCATGAGCTATATACGTTTAGTGATGAGACGGGCCAAATTGTTGTGGAAATAGAAAACGAAGATTGGCACGGTATTAATGTGATAGCAGATACTAAACTTATTGTTCAAGGTGAAGTAGACCAAGGTTGGACAACAGTAAAAGTCGACGTAGACCGCATCAGAGTAGTAACTCAGTAGTTACCTTCTTTGAATCTATCGATTTCAACGTTGAATTGTTGTGGATACGTAAATTGTCCACAACTTTGCATGCTATTTTTAATAGCTGACATTATTTGAGTTCACTCAGCCCCTATAAAGTTTTTAACAAGTTTTGTCCAAATGTGAGTTACGGTTTTAGGCCAACACCGTTGTTCCACAACATGATTTACAGCCAAGACGAGATAGCATTAGTTAGGATAGATTTAAGCCCCATTTTTTAGTTACAGAATGTGTCGAACCCCGCTACAACATATCAGTCTGTTCTCTTGATTAGGCTACCGATGATTTCGCAATGCCTTACCGTCATTCCTTTTTGGCAAACAGAGAACTTCGATAGCGACTGGCTAACATCAATTAAGGGATCTCCATTTGGTGATAGAATGCGCCGCTTGCGGTTGAGCAAAGGCCATGAATCACTTATATCATGTATGTTTTTATGGCGTGGCTAGTCAATCAAGTTGTCATTGGATATGGAGTTGGTCGTACTATTCGTTAATTCGAATATGTGAACATCATAATTTATGGGTTTAAAATCAAAAAAGTACAGTATTGAATCTACTGACTATCAAGTGGGTCAAGATAACATCAGTAAATGGGGGATGGATGTCCATAACACTGTTTTTGTCGTCTCACTTGGCTTGTCTATTCTTTTCATTGTTACCCTTCTAGCATTACCGCCAGCAGATGCAAAAGCAGCCATTGATTTCATTAAGGGTGCTGCGCTGTCTAAGTTTGACTTCCTCTTTATGTGGGGAGCCAACATCTTGTTAGTTGTTGCCATTATTTTAGCGTTTTCACCTTTAGGTAAAATTCGCTTAGGAGGGGATCAGGCAACTCCTGATTATTCCAAAACATCTTGGATAGCAATGCTCTTTGCTGCAGGCATGGGCATTGGGCTGATTTTTTGGGGCGTTGCCGAGCCAACGGCATTCTTTACCAACTGGTTTGGTACGCCACTAAATGCTGAACCTTATACCGAGGCTGGTCGTGAACTGGCGTTAGGGGCAACTGTCTTCCACTGGGGCTTACACGCATGGGCCATCTATGGCATGACAGCCCTTAGCCTTGCCTACTTTGTTTACAACAAAGGCTTACCACTCTCTATGCGCTCTGTGTTTTACCCTTTGTTGGGTGACCGAGTTTGGGGTAAAACGGGTGACCTAATTGACGTATTAACAGTATTGGTTACTTTGTTTGGCCTAGCGACCTCTCTTGGTTTAGGGGGCGCACAAGCGGCTAGCGGTATCAGCCATGTTTTCGGAATCGAAAATAACCTCTATCTTCAGCAAGCCATTATTGTGTTGATTATGGGCTTAGCAATTGTTTCTGTTATACGAGGCATGGATGGAGGCGTTAAGTTTTTAAGTAATCTGAATATGGTGATTGCGTTTGTATTCCTTGGTCTGATTGCTGTTTTTAATTTCACCACCGTGTTGGATTCTTTGGTTACCGCTGTAACGGGTTATGTGAAAAACATTCTTCCGTTAAGCCAAACTTCTGGCCGTGATGATACCGCTTGGTTGCACGGTTGGACGGTGTTCTATTGGGCATGGTGGGTTGCGTATGCACCTCTGTTTGGTATGTTCGTTGCTCGCATATCTAAAGGGCGTACCGTTCGCGAGTTTCTTCTTTGTGTATTGCTTATTCCAACATTGGTAACAACGGCTTGGATGTCTGTATTCGGTGGCGTTGCGATTCAACAGGTGATCGATAAGGTGGGGCAACTAGGCCTTGATCAAGGCATTGCCGATGTCTCTCTAAGCTTATTCTATATGTTAGATGCGTACCCCTTAGGGAATGTTCTTTCTGTTATTGCTGTAGTACTGATTGTTGTTTTCTTTGTGACAACCTTAGACTCGGGTTCTATTGTTATTGATGGCATGACCGCGGGGGGTAAGTTAGAAGTACCGATCAAACAGAAAGTCGTTTGGGCTGTTATCTCTGGAGCTATCGCAATGCTTATGTTGTGGATTGGCGGTACTGAATCTGTTCAAACTCTGCAATCCATTACCATTATTGCTGCATTGCCGTTTACCATTATACTTTTGTTGGGCTGTGTTAGCCTGATGAAAGGTTTAATGACAGAAGTTGATAAACCCCAAGTATCAACTAACCAAGTTAATGAATGACGCTAGTTAGTCGTTAGCGCAATAACTAGACTTACAAATAAACTCTCTGGTACCTTGTGCTAGGGAGTTTTTTGTTTTTAAGGGGAGAGTATTTGAGCCACTGATGGTCACAATTTTTTCTCTAAATCTGCAAGGTACAGATTTAGTTGGCGCGCGTTACTGTACTGGGTATGGGTGGTTTTTCAAGGGCTCATAGCTAGGGCAAAGGCATCGGTTACTTTTTCTCTTTGGAGGCCTGCAAGTAAAGCTAAATACTGTACAGGGCTTTGTCCAAAAGTGAGGTAAAGGCGCTAAAGTGTTTTTTAGTGTCTAGCATTCACCCTGATTTTCATCTGCAGTCCAGCAGTATTAGCAAGATTGTCATAGGCCGCTCAACTTGCTTGCCATTAGCGTTATTAACCAATAAAAAGCGGTGTTTTTTCTACCTTTTGCTAACGTTAAATAGCAAACAGGTGGTAATAGCCACTTTACTATTGCTTATTGTAAGTTTAATTTGAAGGAGTTTTTATGTTAGGTGAAGATCATTCTTTAGCGAAAGAGTTTCCTGATTTACTCGATACCATTACCTCATTGGTAAAGCGCGACGAGGCTTTTGCTAAAGATACTAAACGCTACAATGCGTTAGATAAAGAAATCCGAGTATTGGAGTTAAATGGCGCACCAATCGATGATGAAGCTATGCATCAGCTCAAGCATGATCGCTCGGTATTGAAAGACTCTTTGTATCAACGTTTGAAAAAAGCCTAACTACTTTTCTAAGGCCTCGAATACGACCATCGATTGGGGGGCTGTTTCAGCTCAGCCTGATGGTTTGGTCGTGTTCGGCGTTAGCGATTATTTCTTTTGCAGGGGGGGGCTTTCTCAGTAGATTGGTTATTTGGTGAGTGATATATTATTTGCCAAGTTGAAGACTATCCCAGATAAGCTGCTGAGTGTTATTAAGTCACTCGGTGGGATCTTATTGTTGCAAAATTTGCCACCTCCCAAGTTTATGAGCAAGCCTTCGGTATCTATTCGCTTATAGTTCTACATTTAGCGGTGTATTAAATAAATGGAATTAACATGATAGTAAGATGTTTATGCTAGATAACCGAACGTTACTGGTGGTAACTGCTCTTATCTCCCTGGGGGCTGCCGTAGCATTGATCGCGCTATGGCGAGCACAGTCTCGTGCTAACGGGGCCGGCTTTTGGGCATTGGGAATGTCTTGTATTGCCGCCGGCAGTATCTTGATTTCCGGGCGCGGTAGCATTCCCGATTTTATTTCTTTGGTTATGGCCAATTCATTTTACGTACTGGGGTTTCTGCTGCTATTGCGCGGCTTACGTGTCTTTACTGGGCGACCTCCCATCGTGTTATTAGACTTTGGGCTTTTGCCATTGGTTGCAGCTCTGTTTTACTATTTTAATTACATTGAACCCAATCTAAATATTAGAATTGCAGTACTTTCAGCGGCCTTTGTTGTGATTTGCGCTGCGATAGTGTTTACCTTATTGCGTGAGAAAAATGTACCTTGGCGCTCTGCTGGGGTCGCCGTCGCCATTGTTTTTGCTTCATTTGGTATTATTCACGGCGGGCGGGGAATCGTTGCTTTGTTGTCCTCGCCAGGACAATCTTTTATGCATGCCAGTATGTCTTCCTCCATCGTGTTTCTTGGCGGTATCTTCATCATCGGTGGGATTGCAATAAGCTTAATATTGCTGACTTATGCGGTCCTTGAGTCTGAATTACGTATTTTTTCCCAAGCGGTAAAGCAATCCGCATCATCGATAATTATTACCGATAGTGACGGGGCTATAGACTACGTGAATCCTGCAGCAACAGAAAAATCCGGCTATCTTGCAAAAGAACTTATCGGCCAAAACCCGCGTATTTTGCAATCGGGTGAAATGGCTGCTGAAGACTACGCAGTGTTGTGGAGTTCCATCTCGGCGGGTGATACTTGGCGGGGAGAGTTTCATAACCGTAAAAAGAACGGCGAACTATTTTGGGAGATAGCCTCAATAGCACCGGTTACAACACGCAATGGTAAAATTAGCCATTTTGTGGCGGTGAAAGAAGATATTACGGCGCTAAAAGACGCAAAAAAACGCATTCATCACTTGGCTTATCATGACGCACTCACCGGTCTACCGACTCGCAAGCTGTCTATGGACCGTATGGAAAGCGCCTTAGCCCTCGCGCGCCGCAATAACACTATGGTGGCGGTGTTATTTGTTGACCTCGATGGGTTCAAAGCGGTTAACGATACACTTGGCCATGATGCTGGGGATCAGGTTTTAAAGATGACTACCGAACGCTTGTGTGCCTGCGTTCGAGAGGTTGATACGGTTGCACGCATCGGCGGAGATGAATTTTTGGTGATACTGAGTAGCGTTATTGAGCGTGATGCTATTGCTATTGTTACCGAAAGAATGATTCACGCCGTCGCTACCCCATTTACTATCGACTCGGTGGACGTGTGTATTAGTGCCAGCATTGGTATAGCCTTATACCCAGAGCATAGTGATAACCCTCAACAACTGGTTAAATTGGCTGACCGCGCGATGTACGCCATAAAACATCGCGGCAAAAACAATTATGCCTTCCTCGAAAGCAGTGCGTAGTGAGTGTGACTGGGGTGATGCCAAGTTGCTTTAGACTTCACCATCGATGATTGGCTGCTAGGTTAAAATAAGCAGGCTCAATTTGATTGAGCCTAGCGGCGCAACACTCAATAACTTGCCGCTTTAACTAACTTTCTCTTCATGATTAAGCGCCAGCTGGTTATATTAGCAAGCAAATATAAGAGAGAGTTCAGCATGGCTAAAAAGTACTACGTAGTTTGGCAAGGTCGTGAGACAGGCATTTTTACCGATTGGCCAACCTGTAAACGCCACATCGATAAGTTTGCGGGTGCACGTTATAAATCGTTTCCCACCTTAGCTGAGGCCGAAGCCGCTTTTGGTGGCAATGCGAGTAGCACGGTTAAAGCTGGAGCCACTGCCATTGCGCGTAAGCGCTCCTCTGGGCAAACTGTTAAGACCTATACGGCTGCAGAGGTAAATAAGTTAGCAGCGGAAGTGAAAATATTTACCGACGGTGGTTGTGAACCCAACCCTGGTAAAGCTGGGTCTGGCCTTGCGCTATATAGAGACAATCAAGTCGCTGAGTTATGGTATGGCTTGTATAACCCTAATGGCACCAATAATACCGCCGAGTTACATGCGCTAAATCAGGCGATGATTATGGCTGAAAAAGAGTTGGCTAAAGGCTTAAGAGTGGCTATTTTGTGTGACTCTAAATACTCGATTCAGTGTGTAACCCAGTGGGCCGCGGGTTGGAAGAAAAAGGGCTGGAAAAAGGCCAGTGGTGAGATTAAAAATCTTGAGTTGATTCAAGAAATGTTCGAGCGCTATGATGCACTCAAAGGCAAGCTGCAAGTATTGCATGTTAATGGCCACGTAGGGGTAGAGGGCAACGAACTTGCAGACCGAATGTCGATACATGCCATTGCAGAAAAGAACCCTGCATTTTGTGCTTATCCTCAACCTTTAGACCTTAAGGCTATCTTAGCTTTACGCGCGGGTTAGTGAATGAAAAATATCGATAAACAAGCCTCTGCTAGCGAGCAGCGATTAGTGAGCCTAACGGATATAGCCAACGTCGCGCATTTTCGAATTCAGCAAGATTTTGAAGATATAGACCCGGTCATTGGTATTAACCGTAGTATGCGTAAAAATGGTGTGCCAGCCGACTTAATGACGATAGATTGCCTGAAAACAGGCAAGCGCATTTTAGTGGTTTTACATGACCATAGTCCTGAGTTTATTTCTTACCAGTTTACCTTTAACCATCAAGATCCAGCCGGTGAGTTTAAAGAGATTTCTCAGGCTGGGGTTAATCAAGCAATACTTTACGACTGGATTAAGTGTTACTTCTCTGGGTCTTAAACTGAATGTGCGCCAAATAACTTACTCAGCCAGCATGGTGAATAATCACGCTGGCTTTTTTCATTCTCTCTGTGGATAAACAATCTTTTAGTCAATTTCCATAACACAAGGTTACAAGCTGGGGGGGGCTTTCGTTATCCCTCCCGAGTGGAGGTGTACGACCGACACGCTTATTTGCCGTAATAGCCCTGGTATTTGTTTTAATTACTGCGACTTTAGCCACACACATATCGGGGCTTTAGGTTCAAATTCGGGATCTGTTGCACCAACAGAGGGCGGCGTTGGGCTTGATGCTATATTGTAGCCTAAATTATGGGCTAAATAGTGGCTTTTTCTACTCCTTAAGTAATAGGTTTTTGCCCTGTTTTTATTGGTTCGTCTCTTGCTATGTACTCACTATAAATGCGGGCGAAATAGATCGACTCGCCTAGAAATTCGGTGAGGAGTATATAGCGTGTCTCAACAACAATCTCAGCAATGGATCAAAACCACCTGCCCCTATTGTGGTACCGGCTGTGGCGTAGAAGCTAAAGTAGCCAGTGATGGAAAAGTGACCGTAAGAGGCGATGCAGCGCATCCTGCCAATAGCGGCTTGTTGTGCTCAAAAGGCTCCGCGTTAGGTGAAACAGTGATTAAAGAAGGGCGCCTCCAACACGCTTATATTAAGGGCCACAAAGAGCCTTTAAACAAAGCCTTGAGCTTTGTTGCTGCAAGATTAAGCCACATCATTGCCGAACACGGTCCTGAGTCGGTGGCTTTCTATGTGTCAGGCCAACTGTTAACCGAAGACTATTATGTCGCTAATAAGCTGATCAAAGGCTTTATCGGCAGCTCAAATATCGATTCTAATTCACGCTTATGTATGTCTTCAGCGGTGGCTGGGCATAAGCGCGCCTTTGGTGAAGATGTTGTTCCGGGGAGTTACGACGATCTAGAACATGCTGAGCTAGTCACCCTTGTAGGCTCCAATTTAGCTTGGTGTCACCCGATTGTTTACCAACGCTTAAAGCGCGCCAAGGTGGCAAACCCTCATTTAAAAGTCGTGGTGATTGACCCTCGCCGCACCGACAGTTGCGACATCGCCGATTTACATTTGCCTCTGAACGGTGGCACTGACGTAGCTTTGTTTAATGGTTTACTTGCCTACTTAAGTGAGCATGGCAAGCTAAATACTGACTATATCAAACATTCAACTGAAGGCCTTGAAGCGGCGCTGCAGAGCGCGGTTGAAGACGCGGGTGATTTGCCCGCGTTAGCCCAAACCTGTGGTTTAGAGCCAGAAGCCTTAATACGGTTCTTCCAATTATTTGCCGATAATCAGCGTTGTGTCACTGTATTTAGCCAAGGGGTAAACCAAAGTAGCCAAGGTGTAGACAAGGTAAATGCGATTATTAACAATCACTTAGCTACTGGAAAGATCGGCAGGTTAGGCGCTAGCGCATTTTCTATTACCGGTCAGCCTAACGCTATGGGAGGGCGTGAAGTGGGTGCCTTGTCTAATTTGTTGGCAGGGCATCTAGACTATGTTCCGGAGCATTTAGCGGCATTGTCACAGTTTTGGCAAACCGAGCAGCTAAGCCAAAAGCCAGGGTATAAGGCGGTGGAGCTATTTGAAAAAATTGGCAGTGGTGAGATAAAAGCGGTGTGGATCATGGGGACTAACCCAGCGGTAAGTTTGCCCGAATCTGCCAAAGTGAGAGAAGCATTATTGGCATGTCCCTTGGTGGTTGTGTCAGATTGTATTGCTGAAACCGATACAACGCGTTACGCCGACGTATTGTTACCCGCAGCAGCTTGGGGAGAGCGCGATGGTACGGTAACTAACTCTGAACGGATGATCTCGCGCCAGCGAGCGTTTGTAAGTGCCGAAGGTGATACCAAGCCTGATTGGTATCTGCTGAGCCAAGTGGCAAAAAACATGGGTTTCGCCAGCGCATTTGATTATCAAAGTTCTGCTGACATATTTAGTGAGCATGCTGCGTTATCGGGCTTACTCAGTGACACCGGGGAGCGCCTTTTTAACATTAGCGGTTTAAGTGGTAAAGACCAGCAAGGTTTTGATCAATTGAGCCCGCAGCGCTGGCCAATTGCTTTGGAGACGAACACTGATAACAAAAGCTTATTTAGTGAGGGGCGTTTTTCTACTGCTTCTGGTAAAGCCCAGCTGATTGCCGTTACAAATCAATCGTTACAGCCGCCTAGCCAAGCCTTTCCCTTAGTACTGAATACCGGCCGTGTGCGCGACCAATGGCATACAATGACTCGAACCGGCTTGGCGCCGCAGTTAAGTAGCCATACTTCAGAACCCTTATTAGAGATCCATCCACAAGACGCGGCCAATCAAGGGCTATGTGATGGTGAGGTGGTAACTGTAAATAGCCAAGTAGGCGAGCTAAAAGTTCGCTTAAGTATTAGTGAGGGGCAAAAAGTGGGTTACCTATTTATGCCTATTCACTGGAATACGCAGTACTCCAGTGATGGACTGGTAAGTAACCTTGTGGCTAGTTCAGTAGACCCTATCTCCGGGCAACCCGAGAGCAAGTATACCCCGGTAAAAATCAGCGCTTGGGAATATGCCAGCGAAGCGGTATTGCTGACGGCTAACGCCTTATCCACTCAACAATGCCAAGCGTTACCGGTTGATTATTGGGTGAAACAAGGTTTGGGTGACGGCTATTTGTACCGCATTGCCGACACGTCTGAACCAGCAATGTTGGCCAGTAAATTAAAAGCATTCTTGTTATCGCAAGCCAAGTTACAAAGTTTGGATTTTGCCGATCAGGTTAAGCAGCATTATCGTTCTGCGCTAGTGGTGGAAGGGGAGTTGTTTTCTAGCTTTACGGCAGCAGCAAAAGGTCAGCTGGATTCTAGCTCTTGGTTAGAGTCTCTGTTGCAGCAGCCTATGTCGGACAATATTCGTCGAGGTGTATTGGCGGGAACGAGCCCAGCTCCCGATTTGGGTAAGATCGTATGTTCTTGCCATCAGGTTCGTCAACAAACCATCAGCGAGGTGATTGCTGAGCATGACTGCGACAGCGCAGAGCAAGTAGGCCGCCACTGTAAAGCGGGCACAAATTGTGGGTCATGTGTTCCTGAAATTAAGCGCATGATTAAAACGGTTAGCATTGAGTAGTTAATTACTCAATGCTTGGCGCGCTTTGTGCTTATTATTCACCTTTCGTTGATTAACTGCAGTGAACATAATGGGTTTTGATAAACAACATCATAAAGTTGTTAGTATTGAGTCGGCAATTAATCTCGCTAATCAACCAACTTTAGAGCCACTCAATTACTTTCCGCATTTTCAGCCCATCGTTTTTTTGCCTTCAGGGCAAATAGCGGGTTATGAAGCGCTAGCAAGAACCCATCAGCAACATAGCAAGGTAGTGAGTGCTGGCGAGCTGTTTTCTAACCATCGTTATTCGCTCAGTGAGCGACGCAACATTGACCGTGTTGTTCGTAAACAAGCCTTGGAGCAGTTTGCCGCGGCTGAGCAGGATGGCTTTCTCACGCTCAATATTGTGCCTGATTGGGTGGATATGTTGAGCAGCAAAATATGCACTCCAACCATAGCCATGATTGACGAAATTGGTATTGATCCCGCCAAGGTGGTGATAGAAATTACTGAGGCGAGCGGTAATATTGATAACCTACAGCGCGTGGTTAAAGCCTATCATCAGGCTGGCTTGAAAGTGGCGATTGATGACTTTGGTGCGGGCGCTTCGCAACTGGACAGAATTATTGCTTTAGAGCCTGATATTATTAAATTGGACATGCGTTTATTTAAAAATGCTACCAAAGGAGGCTTACCGGCAGATGTGGTGTTATCTGTTGCAGAGTTGGTGCAGCGGGTGGGCTGCGAACTGATTTGCGAGGGCGTAGAAACAGAGCAAGAGTTTCATTTTGGGGTAGAGTGTGGCGCGAGATATATGCAGGGCTGGTTATTTCATAAAGCCGAGGAACGTTTTTTACCTGCTCAAGATAGCCAAGCTAAGGTAAAGCAGTTGCTTGCTAGTTATTTGCAACGTAAAAGTCATCGAACCCTAGAGACGGTAAAACACAATGTTAACGTAAAAACGAGCGTGTTGGCCTTAAAACATTTAATTCAAAATGTTCAATCGGTGGCCAGTTTAGCTGCACAATTGGTCAATGTCGGTATCTTGAGATATTTCCTTTGTAAAATAGACGGCACCCAAGTATCGCCAAATTTTGATGTGACCGAGCAAGGCATTATTGAAGATAACCAATTTGTGGGTGCAAATTGGAGTTTTCGACCATATTTCCATGCGCTAATTGCGTTAGATTCAGTGAAACCACAACAGCTAATTTTGTCGAAAATCTATCGTGATTCAAGTAGTAAAGAAATGTGTAAAACCTTCAGTACCTACATAAGTAAAGACGTGGTGCTGTTGGTGGACTGCAAGGTGAAAGATGACACGCTATTTGTTGATTGAAAGGTCTTTAGAAAGTGAGAGCTAGCAAGCAGAGTGCTTGCTAGCGTTAATCATTTAGTCAAACATCTCACAAGAAATTAACGTGACGCCACCTTTTGAGACGGTAAAGCGACGACGATCTTCCTCTTCATCGAATCCAATTATAGTACCATCGGGCACAACACAATCTTCAGCGATAATGGCGCGTTTTATCTTACAGTTTTTGCCAACCACTGCGCCGTTAAGGGCTATTACTTCATCTAATTCTGAATGGTCTTCAATTCTAACGTCCAGCGATAGCAGTGAGCGGTTGACTCGGGCTCCAGATACTACTGCGCCAGCAGATAATACGGAATCTGTAGCATAGCCGCGGCGGTCATCGTCATTAAAAACAAATTTGGCCCCGGGACGTTGTTTTTGATCGGTAATGATCGGCCATTCTCGGTCGTATAAATCCAACTCGGGATTAGGGTCTACCAAATCCATGTTTGCCGCGAAGTACTCGTCAATGTCACCTACATCGCGCCAGTAGGCATTGCGGCCAGGGTGACCTTGATCCGCAAATACATAGCCGTAAACTTTGCGGTCTTTTAACATACTAGGGATAACATTGTGACCAAAGTCATGTGAGTAGCCCGGTTGTAATAGACCTTCGCGCAACACTTTATCAAGAATATCGATGTTGAAAATATAGATGCCCATAGAGACTAAGGCTAGCTCTGGGTTGTTAGGGTCAGATTTTGGATGCTCCGGTTTTTCTTCAAAATCTACTATTTTTCCTTCAGGGTCTAAACCCATTACCCCAAATGATGAAGCTTGAGAAAGCGGTTTGCGGATACAGGCAACGGTAACATCTGCGTCGTTTTCTGCATGGAAGTTGATCATCCGTGAGTAATCCATCTTGTAGATATGGTCACCCCCGAGAATTAGCACTCGGTCAGTGCTGTCGTTGTTAATGATGTCTAGGTTTTGGTAAACAGCATCGGCAGTGCCTCGGTACCAGTTTTCGCCAGTACGCTGTTGTGCAGGAATGATTGATACTCGTTCATTGAGGGCAGGATTAAGAATTTGCCAGCCTGACTGAAGGTGCATAATTAAGTCATGGGCCATGTATTGGGTTAGCACCCCAATGTTACGCACCCCAGAATTGATACAGTTTGATAAAGTAAAATCAATGATTCGGTATTTACCACCAAAAGATACGGCGGGTTTAGCCACTTTGTTAGTGAGTTCTTTAAGGCGAGTGCCTTTGCCACCGGCTAGCACTAGCCCAACTGTACGTCTCACTAATCTGTTACTAGAAACATGGGAATAGCGGTTTTCTGACATTTCGAATACTTCCTCATAGGCGAAAATAGAGTTTTCATGATAACGTTTTCAGGCTTAGATTATTAGCTACTCATTACAGTTTTGCTTTATTTAAGTCGATAATTTTATCAAAAAAAAGTATTTTTTATCAAATGGTGATCTTTGGCTTGTTTTTAAAATTATGGCGCAGTGTGGTTCTACCACTTAATTAATTATTTTTGGAGTTGTAATAAATATAAATTAATTAACATTAAAATAACTATTATATCAATTGTAGGTTTTGTGCTTGTGTAATTCATTGTAATCTTGGGAAAACACCAGAGGACCCATTGTTATATTTGTTCTTTCATAATACTTATTTGGCTCGGCTATAAATACTATTCGAAAAGGTGGGCTTGTTCAGCGTTAAATTGCATTAACCCCACATTAAATTGATCTCTTAGCGTCTTATGGTGAAACCCTAAGACTCGAGGCGAAGGTGGAAGTACGTCATGAAATGTCACTTGAGGCCTTATCGTGCCTTGAGGCCATGCCGTTTGGTTTAGATAATGAAATGTACGCTTGCCCGTAATGATGACATCAAGCTGGCTCCGGTTTAATCGCATTAGCGGTGCAAGTTGGTTTGCTACCTCAGTATCAGCATCATTCTAGGCTGCGACTTTAGCCTGCACATTGCCAAGAAACGTTTTGGTATTTTGACATCCCATAAGCTTAAATTGACTGAGAGCGCTGATGTTGTCTATTGCTAATTGTCTATTATTAACGCTGATGGCGATGTTTTGATAAAAAATAACCGGCTCAGATAAGTAAGCGTGCTCACCATTATTAGGCGAACTAACGATGGCATCAACAGCACTTAGTATTATCATTCTCTCTACACGACACTTTGAGTTTATAAGTTCATTGATTTTATAACTATAATTTTCAATTGCTTGCTGAATAATATCTAGTTGAATACCCGATACAGAACTTTTTATTATGAAGGTAGGTGTGGATTGACTGGTCGCTAAAGTGACGCCTTTAGCGACAGCTGAGCTTGGATAACTGGTGCTGACTATTTGCAGTATACTTAAAGGGCATCTAATAAATAATAATGGGCTCATAGTGAGTTGATAAGTTAAGCTTACTCGCAAGCATGGCAGCTAAGCTTAACTTTTCATTATGCGTTTGTACCGCGGTAAAAACAGCGTACCTATATGGGGGCAGACTCTTCTTTTTTAGTCGATAGTAACTGCTTCCAATGAATCACTCGCATCGGCAGTTCTGGAGAGGGTTTATGGTAATCAACGAGTGAAAGTAGATTTGTCATAGCGACTGGTTTTTTGTTTTTGATAAATACTCCTCGCACTAAAATACTGGCATACAGCGTACCGTGACCGATAAAGCGATGCTCAAAATACCAATACTTTTCATCCCAACCCAGTAATTTACTGTGTAACTCAATTTTGCTCATCGGCTTGATAGGTCGTATATACGTTACTGATTGCGCATTAACTACGCCTAACCAGCGTTTTTCAAACGCTACTGCGCCAAGCTTGGTTTTTAACATCATGTCGATCCGTCCTAAATCACCAAAACTAAAGTAGCGGGAGTTGGTGAGGTGCATATTGGCATCGCAGTCTAGAGGCAACGCTCGCAGTGTAATAAGGAAGTCATCGGTGGGATCTTGATGAGTTTTGCTGCCAAACCAATGGCGGATAAACATGCTTAATAGCCGGAAATAATGATTCATAATGGTCTTAGAAGAGGGTTTACATTTATTTAACATGTGTGGTCGGATGAGTAAAGCGGCAAGTTAAAAAAATGCCTTCTTAGCACGTCGCTGAGAAGGCATTATCCGAGCGCAATGGCGGGTAAATTCACTCTATTACAATGCGCTTATGAGTGAGACCTTGATGGCAATCTATACATGTTTCCCCGCGTTCCGCGATCTGTTGATGGTTTAGGCGGGCTCGTTGTGGTTGCTTAGTTAAATCGAAATTATCTCCCTGATGGCAATAACGGCAATTAGCCGAATCATTGGCTTGCATGTCGTGCCAAACGGTTTCAGCCAAAGCCGGACGGTGTTGTTCAAAATTTTCTTTAGTGATGGTGCCAAGCATCATGTAGTAAATATCTGCCGTAGCCGCAATTTTTACTTTTAACATTTCAAAGTACGGGTGGGGGACATGGCAGTCTGCACAGGTGGCGGCAATATTACTTCCGTCTCCATAGTGGCTTGACGCCTTGTACTCTTGAACAATGGTATCCATTTTTAGGTGGCAGCTAAAACAAAACTCGTTGGTACTCGATAGCACTAAGCTACCTTGCACCGTAGCTAAACCCAGCACCAGAATAAACACGCCAATCGGGATCCCAATGATGAGCGGCTTTTTAAGCCAAGCCCAAAGCCGTTGCCACCGAGTTGCCTGCTGTTTATTTGTCATATCAGCATCCTCTTAAAAAAGGTGGGAGCATCGATGCTCCCCCTAGTGGCTATTTGCTTTCGCTTAAGTAGCGAGCTTTAAAGGAGGCTTGCGCTTCTTTGCGGGCTTTCTTCACCTCTTCTGGCTCATTGCCGCTAAACCAAGCATGTTCTGGTCGCTCGAGTATTTCTGCCAATATTGCACGGGCTTTTTCAGCACCTTCGGTATTGCCTGCGTGTTCAGCTTTTTCTACTACTTCTAAGAACTGAGGCACTAATTCAATATAGAAGCGCTCTGCGACTTCGAACATACCATGCCACTGCACGTAGTCTGGCGCTTGCATCGCTGCACCGTGGCGAGCACGACGACCTTCATGGTGCCATAAGTAGAACCAAGTCCATTCTATCTCTTCATCGAAGGCGGTTTCGGTCAGCATTTTCTCACTCTTCAACACATCCATTAGGTCTTTACCTGGACGAGCAAACTTCTCATTGTATAAGTTAACTAAAGAGTCGAACTGCTGATAGAAGTTATCGATCATTGATTTAGTATGACAAGATTCACATACGTTCATCATATCGGCGCGACGAGCTTCCCAAGATTTCACTTCTTTGCCTTGGGCTTTCGCTTTTGCATCAATTTTTTCAGAAATTGCCGGGCGTAATGTCCAAGATATCCGGTCGCCTACATCGTGACTAACGGGAAGTTCGCGAGTGGCCGACATATGGCACGTGGCACAAGTAGGGGCCGCATCATAATCTTCACCAACAATCCATTTAGCGGAGTCTAAGTTCATACGGTTCACATTAGCGTAGAAGTTAATGCCGTGTTTTGACTCTTCATAGATTTCTTTTTGTGGATGGTCTGGGCCTAAGTGACACTTACCACAAGCTTCTGGTCGGCGAGCTTGTTCCATGGAGAACTCGTGGCGTTGGTGACACGCGGTACATGCGCCTAACGATCCATCTGGGTTGATCCTACCAATACCGGTATTAGGCCAAGTGGTTGGGTCCAAATCTCCATTTTCTAATACTTTTACTTCTGAACCATGACACTGCCAACAGCCATTTACTGCAGCAGGTGATTGACCATTAAAGGTAAGGGCGCCTTCTACGACTTCTGCAAGAAAGTTGTCTAAAGAACCGATGATTTGGGCCGCTTTAGCATGGTGGCTTTTAGCAAACTCATCAACTTCTTGGGTGTGGCAACTAGAGCAATCTTTAGGGGAGACTATCACCGCAATCGTGTGGCCTTCGTGGGTGATTGCGTCTTTGTCTTCGGGATTGGCTTGGTGGCATTCGTAACAACCTACGTTGGCTCCGTAGTGTTTAGAACGTCCCCATTGGGCGTAAATAGACGGGTTTTTGTCTTTATGGCAGCCTGCACACTCAGCGCTTTCTTGGCTAAGTTGTTTAAAGGGTTTTAACACCAAAGCTTTAGGTTCGGCATTACTGCTAAATGACAACACCAAACACAAGGCTGCTGCCATAGTGAGGATGGCGGTAATAATACGACTCGAACGACGGGGATGATGATCCATATTTGTACCCTCGGTTGCTTCCTGCTAGAAGTTCTTGTTGTTTGCTTTTTGAGCAAATTAACCATAGTAAAGTTATGGTTAAAAGGTGACGATCTAAATCAATTTAATGTGAATGATTTGTAAACTATTTAGCGGGGTAATTTGACGAGGTCTTTAAGCGCTTGATTTACTGAAGTAAATGCGATTGTCTCAAAAGGAAGGTTTTTTAAAGAATGCCACTGGTAAGCAGCCACGTCATCTTGGGCCTGCAATAACGGTTTACGGTTTAGCGTGCAGATAAAGAAGCAATCACAAGTATGGTAAAGCACATCGTTATAGCGATATTGATTTGCATAGGAGCCGAAGTAGCGGATCTGTTGGTTATCGAGGGTCAAACCTAACTCTTCATGTAACTCTCTGTGTAAACCTTGCTCTAAGCTCTCACCATACTCAATAAAGCCGCCTGGTAGATCCCAGCATCCTTTTCTTGGCTTAATAGCTCGTTCAACCAGTAGCAATTGTTGGTCGCAAATGACTAAGGCACCGGCGGTTGAAGCCATATTATGAAAATAGCTAAATTTACATTGTTGGCAGGCCCATTGTTTAATATCGACTTGCTTTAAGCTAGCTTGGGCGCATTGGGGACAATAACGAAAAGAAGACAGGGTAAACTCACAGCTATGGTCTGTTTATATCACCTAATATTAACGCGCTTTAGCTACAGGCGAAAGTACCCGGTCATCGCTTTAGTTTGAAATGAGGTGGTTTGGCTTATTTCCAGTTATAAGCACGGTTTTAGCTGTTTTTTGTGATGTTTATGTCTCAGTCTTTGTTTATTTTACGTTGATAATATTGAAGTTTTTTCTGAAGTGTAAAGTTGGTGCTAGGTCATTTTATAGGCAGGGACTCTGGCTTATACTGCCTTCAACTTAGTTTCTAATTTGCCTAATGGCACTCACCTACAAGGATAGTCAATGAAACCGCAGTTAAAACCCAATTGCCCAAATTTTTCTTCCGGGCCTTGTGCTAAAAGACCGGGTTATCAACTTAGCCAACTTAATATTGAGGCTTTGGGACGTTCACACCGCAGTAAAATTGGAAAGGCGCAATTAGCTGAAGCCATTGAGTTAACACATAAACTACTCGATCTCCCCGAAGGTTATCGAGTTGGTATTGTGCCAGGCTCAGATACCGGGGCAATGGAAATGGTGATGTGGTCACTATTAGGGCCAAAAGCGGTAGATATTTTTTCTTGGGAGTCGTTTGGCAAGGGCTGGTTTACCGATGTGACTAAGCAGCTTAAGTTGGAACAGGTTAATCACTACAGTAGTGATTACGGTTTGTTACCTGATATGACTCAAGCTAAGCCTGAAAATGACTGTATTTTCACTTGGAACGGCACCACATCAGGTGTGGCTGTTCCCAATGGCGATTGGATTGATCCGCAGCGCAGCGGCTTAACCATTTGTGATGCTACCTCTGCAGTATTTGCCATGGCTTTACCATGGGAGAAACTGGATGTTGTTACTTATAGCTGGCAAAAAGCCTTAGGCGGAGAAGGCGCTCACGGTGTGATCATTCTTAGCCCTCGTGCAGTGCAACGATTAGAGAGTTATCAGCCAAGTTGGCCAATGCCTAAAGTATTTAGATTAACCCAAGGAGGGAAACTCATTGAAGGTATATTCAAAGGCGAAACGATTAACACGCCGTCGATGTTATGTGTGGCGGACTATGTTGACGCCCTCCAATGGGTTGAATCGTTGGGAGGAGTCTCGGCAAGCATCAGCAAGTCTCAACAAAACCTCGAAGTCATAAAGCAGTTTGTCGATGATAACTCGTGGATTAGCTTTTTAGCTCAACAGTCTGACACCTTATCAAATACCAGTGTTTGCCTCACGTTGGATGCCAGCGTCGAACAGGTAAAAGCCATTATTGCCTTGCTTGACCAAGAGCAGGTCGCTTTTGATATTGGCGCCTATAGAGACGCGCCTGCTGGTTTGCGCATTTGGTGCGGGGCAACCGTTGAACAAGAAGATTTAAGCCGATTTATGCCATGGCTTGCGTGGGCTTATCGTCAGGTGTGTTTATAAATTTGAATTAATGAGTGAATCATTTTCGTGCTGCAGTTTGTCACGAAAACATCGAGTTTGTTGTTTAGGGAGAAACTGTATGCCGAATATTCGGACCATTAACAATATTCACCAACAAGGTTTAGCGTGTTTTGCTGAACACTATAAAGTTGCCGAAGGGCAAACTGCGCCTGATGCGATTATGTTGCGCAGTGCCAACTTACATGATTATGACTTCCCCACTGAAGTAAAAGCCTTAGCACGTTGTGGTGCTGGGGTTAACAATATTCCAATTCAACGCTGCACCGAGCAGGGTATCGTTGTGTTTAATACACCTGGCGCAAATGCCAATGCAGTAAAAGAGCTAGTATTAGGTGGAATGCTACTCAGCGCTAGAAATATCGCCTCAGGGCTTAGCTTTATTGGTGAGTTATCGCCAGAGCTTGATGCCAAAGCGTTGCAATTGATGGTTGAAGGTGAAAAGAAACGCTTTGTTGGCTCTGAGCTAACAGGCAAAACTTTAGGGGTAATAGGGCTAGGGGCGATTGGTGCCGAAGTGGCTCATGCCGCGTTAGCTTTGGGTATGAAAGTGGTGGGATTTGACCCCGCCCTCAGTGTCCAAGCTGCTTGGCGTTTATCTTCTGAGGTTGAATGTGCTGATGAGTTAAAAGACTTATTAGCGCTTAGCGACTACGTGACCTTGCATGTACCTGCTAATAAGCATACCCAAGGTTTGATCAATAGTGAGAATTTAACTGCCATTAAGCAAGGTGCGGTATTACTGAACTTTGCTCGCGGAACGATTGTAGATGAAGACGCCATACTGACCGCTTTATCGCAACAACAGCTGGCGCAATACGTGACTGACTTCCCTAGTTTAGCGCTACTCAATCATCCAAAGGTGTTGATGTTGCCGCATTTAGGTGCCAGTACTAATGAGGCTGAACAAAACTGTGCCGTGATGGCCGCAAGGCAGCTGATAGATTTTCTTGAAAACGGCAATATTCACAATTCAGTGAACTTCCCTAATATCAAGCTGAGTCGAACAGAGGGCTTTAGGCTCGCATTCGCCAATGAGAATGTACCTAAAGTTTTAAGCAATGTACTTGCCTTGCTTTCAGACATGGATATTAATGTTATCGACATGCTTAACAAAAGCCGTAACGATGTTGCTTATACCCTTATGGATATAGCAACGCCGGCCACTCAGAGTTTGCTAGATGCCATCGCTGGGGTTGAGCACGTATTTCATGTAAATGCGATTGGTGAGCATATTTAAGGCTTGTTGTTTTGTTTACGAATTTCCCGGTTTTGCAGTTTAGTTAGGGTGAAGCCGGGGAATCTAAGATCTAATTCTATCGCCAATATTCTCAGCAAGAAAGCGGCCCCGCTAGACAGTAGAATATTATGTATTTCACTAAGCCCCAGATAAGCGAGTGTCACATAACTTACGCTACCCAGTAGGCAAGCGGTGACATATATTTCAGGTTCAAAAATGACCAGCTTGGTTTGTAACATTTGGTCGCGGATCGCCGAACCTAAAGTAGAACTAATCACCCCCATTAAAATTGCCACTAAAGGCGCCACCTCATAGCTTAAGGCTTTACTGGTGCCCAATACTGCAAATAAAGCGATACCGGCGGCATCCATCCATAATAATATCCGGTCAATTTTAATCACCCAATGGGCAAAGAAATAGGTCATGACGGAGGCCACAATACAGACGCTAAGATAGCTAGGGTCGGCGATCCAAAAAATTTGCTCAGTGCGTAACAACAAATCTCGAATGGTTCCGCCACCAATACCGGTTACGATGCCGACAAATACAAAAGCCAGTATATCTAGTTCGCGTTTAGCGGCGGCGAGGGCTCCGGTTAACGCAAACACAAAAACGGCGATTAAACCAAACTGGTAAAGGGTGGCGTGAAAATCCAGATCTAGAGTCATTTTTGTGCATTAAAAAACAATGGTAATTGCGGCATAGTATAGTGCTAGTGACGCAGGGAGGTGTTGATATTTAGCAGATTTAATTCGCTATGTTGGGCTAAATTAGACCCATTAACGCAGCCTTAACTGTAGCTGCTGTTTTGTTGACTACGTCTAACTTGCGCATGGCTTGACTAATATGAAAGTTCACCGTGCGGGCGGCAATGCCCAATATTGTTGCAATTTCTTCGGCTGTTTTACCGTCGGCGGTCCATTTCAGCATCTCTAATTCACGAACACTTAATTCAGGTATCTCTAGTTTTTCAGCGGTAATTCTCGAGGCTAGTCCATGATGAGCCACTTGAGTTAACCACAATAATTGATATCGATAGCGGACTAGTTCCGCGGGCGTGAGCATTTCAGAGGAACGCGCCAGTGTCAGCATACCTACGGTCCCGTTAGCTTGCCTAGAAGATTGAGCCCAACCGTATTCTAAACCAAACGCACGAGCATCTTCCATCAATTCAGGAGTATGAGCGAACACTTGGTCGCTCCAAACTATCGGCAGCTGTGACGTCATACCATGATGTACAGTGGGGTCGACCTCTAAATAGTTTTTTTCTTGATAGGTATGTTGCCAAATAGTGGGGTAATTATTAAGCATCTCCGTTCGTGGGGCAGATAAGGGGTAGGGAACGCGTAAGCCATAAGCACAGAAATCGAAACCTAATGCATTAGTTATTTTGGATAGTTCGAGAAAAAAGGCGTCGCTAGAACCTTTAGTATCAAGTAAGCAGAACTGTTCTTCCAACCAAGCTTCCATCAGCGAGTTATCTTTTCCTAAATATGCAAAAATTGCGCATAATCATGTTTGTAGTTGTTATCTAGTATAGCGCAACTGTTAATGTTGACAATTGAAGCTTAAACACCAAAATGATTTGATGAGGGAGAGTTCAAATAAATAAAACAAAAAGACTATGAAAACACAGGCAAGTGTACAGAATACAATCAAATCATCGCGCTATCAGGTTGTGCCTAGTAGTGATGGTTTGGTTAGATTATCGATTGAGCAGCTCAATGTGCTCGCGTTTAGCCATATTATTTCTGGCTTAGATAACATCAGTGCGGAAGAATTTAATAGTGAACAGGCTATTTTTAGTGGCTATACCGAATGGCTATATGAAAATGTGTGTGCTATCACTCTTGGTTGGGATTGGCACTGGCAATGGAAGAATGGCCAGATGCAATGCCAAGTAAAAGGTTTTCCACGTAGTAACATCCAGCTGCAAGAAGATGGTTTTGATGTTAGCCCGCGCTGTAACGATGAGTTATTGCTTCAAGCCATTGGTGATATGGTTTGGCAGGCAACTACAGCGGAAGCGATAAAGAGTCGCTACCGCAAGTCGCCAATGAGCATGGATTAAGTTATATCAATGTAACAGGCAAATAAGGCATAACCGTTTACTACTTTAGGCGGGCCTGCACGATGGTAACGAAAGCCAGCATTACGCAGCATTCGTTCTATCCCCAATGGCGATACCGAAATTAAGCGTTTGGCACCGTGTCGTTTGGCGCATTCTATCGAGGCCGTTAACAATGCCAGCGCTTCACTTGACATCATTTGAGTAGGTGCTTGATTGGGGTTGTCGAAATCGACGGCGGCAAATCGCGACAATTCCCAAATGTCTGTTCGTTTTGGGCATGCTAAGCCATTTAATAACTCCGGAAATACTTCTTCGAGTAAATAGGGTT
Source organism: Agarivorans sp. TSD2052 (assembly GCF_023238625.1). Taxonomy (NCBI): domain Bacteria; kingdom Pseudomonadati; phylum Pseudomonadota; class Gammaproteobacteria; order Alteromonadales; family Alteromonadaceae; genus Agarivorans; species Agarivorans sediminis. Next base: position 3,371,961 of record NZ_CP096670.1, on the reverse strand, counting down.
GGGTAGTGGGGAGTAATCGTGCGCAACCACTAATGTTGTTTTGGGTATTTTTACCTATCACGTAAACTGTGTCGTCGCGGTCAAATTGATCTTGCTCGATACCGTTAGGGGTGTCTAATTCCCAGCCTAGCATCTCCACAAACACTTTATGACGGTAGTGATTTAGGTGCTGAAATGTTGAGCTGGTAAGTTGGTCTGCAACGCCGTTAATAAAGTCCATGAGCATCTATCCCTTAAAGTGATGATGCTATGAGTACAATCCAGCTTGCTTATTATTTAAACTGTCAAACCTAACAGCTAGCTAATAGACGCAATTTCGGCTATGGTTTTGTTTTTGTTGGATTTATCAATTAGCGGCAAGCTTAATTTGGTCTTTTAAATGCGGGCTAATTAAGTTTATATATTTCAGTTGGCTAGGCTTTATTGGTTCAGTGTGGGTACAGTAACTGCCGGCAATCAGCGACTAAATTATTTGGAAATTGTCGGTAATCTAGGTAAGGCGTAAAAAGTCGGTTATTTGAAAAATAAATCCTTTTTCTTTGATGTATTGCACTGTCTTCTTGGAAGTATGCGCCAAATCGTTGCCAATTACTCTTTCCTGCGATGATGTGTTTACTGGCTGTCGCTAGTAATTCTTGGTTAAAACTAATCTGTTGTTCCGCTAATAAGTGCCTATGCAGGTAGCTTCTCCAGTCATCATCTGGGGCTGTTAATTTAGCGAATAGAGTGAGGATTTTTCGCCAATTATTATTATTGCTAAGTAATATTGCTTGGCTTAATTCAGCCCCTCTTAAATGCTGATAGTCATTCGGTAGCGTCGGCTTGTCACCGTTTAAATACAATACTACCTGAGGTTTTTTACTGCCTATTTTCATTAATAGTCCCTATCATTTTTCTTTGTGGGTCTAGCGCGTAGCTGCACTCTTTAATGAAGCATTGTCATGCTTTTGCCATAAAACTGTTGCCACTTTGTCATGTTCTACTTCTAGCCTAACGGCGAATATAGGGAGAGCACAATGATTTCAGCGCAGCAGGTACTTAATCAACATTACCCCAGTTTATCTCAGCATCCGCGACGTTATTCAATAGTTAAATGGTTTTTCAGCAAAGTTTTATTTGAAGACGAATTTCAGGCGTTTGGGGAGCAACATCCGCATTTGAAAGGCGTGGCATTTATTGACCAAGTATTTGCTGAATTGAACATTAGTTATCGGGTCAGTCAAAATGAACGAGAGCGGATCCCTAGTGAAGGGCGGGTAGTGATTATTGCTAATCATCCTATTGGATCTGTTGACGGTTTAGCGTTGCTGCACTTGGTTAGTCAGGTTCGCAAAGACGTTAAAATTGTCGCCAATGAAGTGCTCTCTGCCATTAAGCCTTTAGAGGATTTGCTATTGCCCGTTGATAACATGCGCGGCAATAGTCAGCGCAAACAGCTGATGGCAATTAAAGATCAGCTAGATAATGAAGGGGCGGTGATTATATTTCCGGCTGGTGAAGTATCGCGCTTGAAAGGCCATAAAATTCAAGACGGCAAGTGGTCTAAAGGTTTTGTGAGTATTGCAATTAAAGCGAATACACCTTTGTTACCTATTTGTGTAAAAGCCAAAAACAGCAAGTTGTTTTATTTCTGTTCCTTTGTTTATCGGCCCTTGTCTACCTTATTGTTAGTTAAGGAGCTATTTTTTCATCGGGATAAGGTATTTTCTATGGTGGTTGGCGAGCAAATACCCGTGAAAAGCTTTGGCCTAAGTGGTTTAGAACGCTCAACTCAAGCTCAGTTGTTAAAAAAGCACCTCTATAGAATTGGCAATAACAAGAAGGGACTATTTCAAACAGAAGCCGCTATCGCACATCCTGAACAACGCCTAGCGCTTAAAAAAGCCATAAAGCAATTAGAACATATTGGTGAAACACCTGACGGTAAACAGATTTGCCTGTGCTATGGTAACTCTCAACCAGTGCTCCTATCGGAATTAGGCCGGTTACGAGAGTTGTCTTTTCGAGCGGTAGGAGAAGGTACCGGTAGACGCACTGATACCGACAAATTTGATGCTAATTATATCCACTTGATCTTGTGGGACACCGAACACTTAGAAATTGCCGGTGCCTATCGATTTACTGATACAAAACGTTTAATCGAAGAGCATGGTATTGATGCGCTTTATAGCCAGTCATTATTTGAATACGATATTGATAGCTGTGATTTTTTACAATCGGGCATTGAGTTAGGTCGTAGCTTTGTTCAGCCTAAATACTGGGGTAAACGAAGCCTCGATTACTTGTGGTTAGGTATCGGCGCTTTTTTAGCGCGTAACCCACAATATCGTTATTTGTTTGGTCCGGTGAGCATCAGTGCTGCTATGCCTGAAGCGGGACGAGACTTACTGATTCATTTCTATCAAACTTACTTTCCCGCCACCAAGCGTTTTGCCTGCTCTCGTCAGCCTTATCAATTGGCTAAACAGAATACATGCAGTATCAATATGAGGTTTACCGGTGAGGACTATAAAACGGATTTTGCCCAACTGAAAAGCGCCTTGGCTACCATGGGAACAGCGGTCCCTACTTTGTATAAGCAATACACCGAGTTGTGCCTTGTAGGTGGTGTGCAGTTTATCGACTTCAATGTCGACCCCGAGTTTAATCAATGTATTGATGGTTTGGTATTAGTCGATCTACAGCAACTTAAAGAGAAGAAAAAGGCGCGTTATATTGATGTTCACCTTGATGATCAAGATTCGCCATAACATGAGTAGGCGGCTGTTTGGCCGCGTTGTTTTGCGAGGTGTCGCTTTGCAAAGCGTCCAAAATAGAGTGTTTGGTGCGTTCGCAAATAAGCTGGCTAGGTACATGGCATCGCAACGCTGAGCCCATCAGCTGAACTGACTATTTTAGGTGCTGAGATAATGCTCATCCCAGCAAACAATTATAAATCTTCAGCGACAGACCAAAAATATTGCGCTTGATGTTAGGTGTTTATTTGTTGCATCACCTTAGCCAAACCAATCACTGCTTGCTCTAATTGCTTGGGCTCTAGCGAGGTAAAATTTAACCGAATAGCTTGGTAATCTACTTTTAGCTTGGCGGGCCAAAACTCATCACCGGGCACTACTGCTACCTTTTGTTCGAGTGCGGCGGCTGCAATTTGATAAGCTTGGTGGTGTTTTAAGCGACACCAAATAAACATGCCTCCTTGCGGTATTTCGAAGTCTAGGTAGTGGGCTAAATGTTTGTCTAAAGCGGCTACTAAGGCATCGCGTCGTAAACAATAGTGAGCGGTTAGTTGTTCAAGGTGCCGCGTAAAGTCTGGGTGGCTAACGGTCGACAGCAACATTTTTTGCATGGGTAAAGCCGAGTGTAAATCGCTGGCTTGTTTTACTTTTTTCAAGGGGCCTAATAAGTCTTTTGACGCCATCACATAACCCACTCGCAGGCTAGGAGTCGCAATTTTTGAGAATGAACCAAGGAAGAAGGCTTCGCCTGCGCACAGCTCAGTAACGGTAGGTAGGGATTCTCCTTCAAAGCGTAACTCGCGATAAGGAGCATCTTCGACAAAAGCCACTTTATATTTGGCTAACAGCTCTGCCACCGCTTTGCGTTTGCTTAAACTCCAGCTGCGGCCGCTGGGGTTTTGAAAATCAGGTACTGCGTAAAATAGCTTAATGGGTGTCGATGCCAATACTTTTTCTAAATCGTCTACATCTGGACCATCTTGCTCACTGCGCACCGCCAGTGTTTGCGCTTCAGCCAAGTCGAAAATTTGTAACGCGCCTAAATAGCTGGGCGTTTCACATAGCACTCGGTCCCCAGGGTTTAAATAGCAACGAGCGATTAAATCTAAGGCTTGTTGTGAACCACTGGTGACAATGACGTCTTCAGCGAGTGCTTGGTGGTTAAGCAGCCACTCGCGTAGTTCTGTTAATCCCTCTGTCGCACCGTATTGGTAGATACTCGGTTGCTTAGCAAGCTCAATGGCTGCTTGTTCTAACATTGCTAGCGGGAAGCGACTCGCATCTGGTAGACCGCCTGCTAACGACAGCATACCCGGTTGTTGAATCACTTTTAGTATATTGCGAATGTAAGACTCTTTGGTCTGTTGTACCCGTTTACTTGGCTGTAGCATATATTGCTCTTTGTTGTTGGTATCAGGTGTCGGTAAGGCCTTATGATTACAGAACTGAGGGGCATTAAGCGTTAGTATTAATGTGCAAATACTTGTCCATTTGTGCTATTTTTTGTGAGTTGCGAGGCTAATAGCTTGGAGAGATCGTTATGTCATTGAATACCGATGTAAATCGACAAAGTCGTATCAATGATGTGCTGTATCATATTCATCAATCCATTGCCGAGCCGATGAATGCCAAACAGCTTGCTCATATTGCCGCTTATTCTCCGTTTCATTTCCATCGCTGCTTTAAGTGGGTAACCGGTGAAAATGTTAATGATTATATTAAGCGAACCCGTCTGGAGCGTTGCGCTAACCTATTAATTTTTTCGCCTCAGCTGACAGTGCAAGATGCTGCCCTTAAATGCGGTTTTCAATCGCCTTCGTCTTTTTCTCAAGCATTTAAAAAACTCTTCGGTCGCTCTCCAAAACAATGGCGTGCTGGTGGCTATGATGATTATAGTCGGGCGAACTATCAGCAGAGTTGGACTGAAGAGCTTAGGCTGCGGATGCGCCAAGCCGAACAACTCAGCTTGCCTGAGATATCTATACAGCGCTTAGAGGCGCAAACGGTTGCCTATGTCAGGCATCAGGGGTATGACCGCAGCATTCGTCAAGCTTATGAAAAACTGCAAGTATGGGCCGATGGTCAAGGTGTGGAATGGCGCCAAGATAAGTTGTTAGGTTTATACCACTCTAACCCTGATATTGTGCCAGCACCGCTTTGTCATTATGTTGCTTGCCTTGCGCTTGAACAGACTATTTTACGAAGAGGGCCGGTGAGTTGCTTAACCATTCCAGGGGGAATGCATGCAACGCTTCAGTTATCGGGTCAGTATGGCGATTTACTGCCTATTTTGCATAAATTTTATGTTGAATGGTTGCCCAAAAGTGGTTACCGCTTGGGGGATACGCCTGCTTTTGCACATTATCAACGGTGCCAATTTCTCGATCAAAATGAGTTATTCGACTTACAACTATGTGTGCCGATAATACTGTGATTTAGGGCTGTTGAGTGTTCTAAAGCAGTTGGTAGTTTATCTGTTCTCCCATAGTCTGCGCATTGTAGTCGCTTTATTTAAGACCTTGACAGAAGCTAAAGTAAGAAATAAGTATAAATATTTGTTTTGTATATATTTTATTCCTGTTTATCGTCTTGGTGTAACTGTCATTGTCATGTTCTTGTCATGTTTCGCTAATAAAATCTTCGCCCAATTTAGAGCCTAATAAGGCTCTCGTTAGGGATAACAGCAGATGCCTATTTAATGATCTGCTATTGGAGTTTTTATGCGAGTATCACGATTCTCGAGGTTATCAGCATTTTCATTGCTGGCAATAAGTGCTGTGCTCATTGTGGCTTTGTATTTTTCTTTAGTTAAAATATCTGCGTCTAATCAGCAATTACAAAACTACCAATCCCTTAATTCCCAGTTCAATAGCCAACTGGTGGGCAAAGTAAATAACTACCTCAATACGGGAAACACTTTACAGTTAAGTGAAGCCGAGACCTTATTACTAGAGTTGATTCAACGCGCTGAGCAGCAACAGCTTAGCGAGCTTTCTATGTTACTTAATGCGTTACTTACTGCGCTGCAAGAACGTTATTTAGCATTAGGTAAACTTAGTGGCAACGAACAAGGCTTATTGATAAATGCAGAGCGAGAAATGTTGGGGTGGGCCGATAGCACCGTAGATTACGGACTTAACGCCAACGGCAGTGATGCGGTCGCGTACATTCGACATGGCAGCGAGTTAATGAATGCCTTAGTCAGTTTGTCGATGCAACGCAGCCGTTATTTTTCTAGCCCTAGTGAGGTGAGTCAGTCAGCTTACAACGATGCGTTTAGTCAAGTACGTCAATACGTAGAAGCGATTAACGGTTTGCCGCTGCTGGGAATAATGCGTCGTGTTGAAGTTGATGAGTTTGCCCTTGGAGAGCAAGAAGCTGCCAGCGATTTAGCGGAAGAGCTAAAAAGTGAGTTGCTGAGCTTAAGCTTGCGTTATCCTCGAGAGCTGCAATCAACCAATGTGCTTATCGAAAAACGAATGAAGCTACGCAGTGCACTGACTGCCGATATAGAGCAGCTTACTCAACAAATATTATTCGCAGAACAAGGCGTTATTCGCTTACGTGACAGAGTAATGGATGGTGTGGAGTTTACTTTGTATAGCGTAGCGGGTTTAATTTTGTTGATTGCGCTAGTGATGCAGTTGGTCATGCAAAGTACCGTACTTAAACCGCTACGCGAGCTGCGCAATGGTTTTGCCTTGTTAGTTGAAAACGGCAGTATCGAGCGTTTAAATGTTCGTAGAAAAAACACTGAAATTGGCGAAATAGCCACTTTCTTTAATCAATTGTTAAGTAAACAAGAAAGCTTGGAAGAACTAAAAAACCAACAGCTTTCAGTCGTGTCTCGTTCGCTTGATTCGGTTTCCGAGCAAGTTAGGCAAGTTTATCGAAATTCAGAACAAACCGATTTACAGGTCTCTGAGTCGCAATTGCTAATGGAGCAATTACGCGATCTTACCGAGCAATTAAACCAAGTGTCTAGCGATGTTGAACACAACGCCAACGCCACTAAAAATGCGATGAATGAATCACAGCAAGATGTAGAGCAAGTGATAAGTGCCAGCATACGCACTCGCACCGCGGTGGTTGAAGGGCGCCAATCTTTAGCTACACTAGTGACCGCCGTGACCGATGTTAGTGCTATTTTGAACGTGATTCGCGGCATTGCCGAGCAAACTAATTTATTGGCCTTGAACGCTGCTATCGAATCGGCGCGAGCAGGGGAGCATGGTCGTGGCTTCGCTGTAGTGGCTGATGAAGTAAGAACCTTATCGATGCGCACCCAAACGTCACTTGAAGAAATCACCGGTATCCTTAACCAACTCAAACAATCGTCGGATAGTTTAGAGTCAAACATTGGCGGTATCCAAGAAGCCAGTGAGCACCAGCAGTTAATTTCCTCAAAGTTAATGGAAACCACTAGCCAAGTAAGAGAGCAGGCGAAAACTTCTGCGCAAGTTGCTCATCAGGCTAGCAAGTATATTCGCGAGCAAACTGAGCACGTAGGCAGCTTTACTTCTAAAATGAATACGGTGAAAACGCAGGTGGAGTCGGCCTATAAATTAGCCACTAAAATTGAGTCAGACGTGAGCCTACAGGTATCTACTATTGTGAATACACTGAAACCGGCTTAGCTAATAAAGCTAAGTGTTTATGGCTCTTTGCATGTTATACTTGCACATTGGCTCGCTGAGAGTCTGTTGAATCAGAAAGAGAATGAAAATGCTAGAAATTGGACGCCTTAATCAATTGGCTGTTATCGAAATAGCTGACATAGGTGCCTACCTCGATGGTGGCGAATTTGGCGATGTGCTGTTGCCGTCTAGAGAAATTGAAGCGGCCTTGTCCCTCGGTGATGAGCTGCAAGTTTTTGTCTATCGAGATAATGAGCGCAACTTAATTGCCACCCTCAAAAAGCCCTTAGTTCAAGTTGGCGAGTGCGCTAACTTGCAAGTTAAAGATATTAACGATGTGGGTATCTTCCTAGATTGGGGGCTAGATAAAGATCTGTTTTTGCCTTTTGCTGAGCAACAACAGCCTATGGAAGTCGATCGCCATTATGTGGTGTATGTTTATCTTGATAACGAACAACGGATTGCAGCCAGCAATAAATTGGATCGTTATATTGATAAATCTGATCATAACTACCAGCGTGGCGAAAAAGTTGATTTGTTGGTGGCAGGGCGCACCGAGCTAGGTTACAAAGTGGTGGTGAATAACCAACACTGGGGCGTGTTGTATTATGATCAAGTATTTAAACGGGTTCGTGCTGGATATGCATGTACTGGATATATTCAAAAAGTACGTGAAGACCAAAAGCTGGATTTAAGCCTTGAGCCGATCGGCGTGCAAAAATCTATTGATATTGGTGATGCTATTTTAGCTAAGCTAAAAGACGAGCAAGGTTATTTAGCCTTAAGTGATAAAAGTTCTCCTCAGGCTATTTCTGCAATTTTTGGCGTGAGTAAAGGAAGCTTTAAAAAGGCTATTGGTCGTCTTTACAAAGAAGGCCTAATTACCATCAGCAAAACCGGAATCGTGCTAAGCGAAAAAGACTAAATTTTTTTACTGCTGTGTTTAAAAAGCCTGCTTTGAAGCAGGCTTTTTTGTTACCAAGGGCTGCTAAATCGCTTCTACAAAATGGTATTCTGTATCTAGACCTTCAGTTACGGTTATTGTTTCCGCTTGCCCTATTGGGTCAGCGATGATGATCTCGTCATATAGCTCAGGGTCATCGTTCTGCGCACTACAACTGAATGCCACGACATACTCTCCTGCGGGTAAATGTGCAAAGCTATAGAGATAGTCATTTGAATCGTCATCTAAGCTCACCATTTTTGACGCATAGGGGGCACGCACCAATTCTGAAACATCAGTATCTATCTCAGGATCAAATTCATCACCGAGTATTTCTAACTCACCTATTGGCGCGGTATATAAATAAACAACATTGCCTTGATCTGCTAAACACTCGCCAGCAGAAAACAAGTTAGGGTCTACAGTGCCGCTAATTGAGCCAATGGTTGTATTATCAATAATGGTGACGCCATGTGGTTTTAAATTATAACTCTGTCCATTGGCGGTACTCACCAATGATTTACGCAGGTTAAAGTCGATGGTGTAGGCTTGAGTGCCTTCAGTAGTAACGGTAAAGCTTCCTAAGCGTAGCTTATTACTGGGTGTTTTAAGTGGAATGACGGCATTTGAATCTTCAAGCACATTACAAAATTCGCTGCTACCATTTTGGTTTTGTGGGCATTCATAAGTGTTTAGGATTAACTCGTTGTATTCTCCCACTGGCAGTTCAGCCTCACTGAGTACCAATAAGCTATCGCCGTTTTGGTAGTCTAATAAGTTAATGCTTAGTGGGTCGCCATTTTCATCTTCGAGCGGCAATTCTATATCATCTTGTCCGGTGCGCAGTAAGGTCATGGAGGCGTAGCTAACATTCACTTCTTGTGCGCTATCAACCGGGGCGTCGGCAATTGAAAATGAAACCTTGGCCGTGCTTGGAGGGGTAATATCAGAGCCTCCATCTCCGCCACAAGCGAGTAATCCAGTAATGGTTGACGCAACTAGTGACACTCTAAAAAAATTATTCATTGTTGATGCTCTACCTAAAATTTAAAAATTGAGAGGTCTAGATTTTTTATTTATTTTGCTTCGCCTGTAAGTATAGTTTTTTTGCGAGCAAGTGCATTTTAACACAGTAAACACTGGAATTATTGAGTGTGGATGAGGAAATAGAGTATAGAGCAGGGCATGAACAAGACGACAAAAGATAAACCTAATCATAGGTTTGGGCGAGCAGGTACGGTTAAGTATTTATCATGGGTAAGGCAGCTGCATATCTCCTGCGGCTGGCGCCAAATAAGCTTGTTCCACCATTGAGTTATGATAGTTTACTCAAACCTTATTCGTTTAGCTGATTATTGTTATGTCTAATATTCTTGTGGCTGGTTTGGTAAATATTGAAACCACCCTGAAAATAGAGGGATTTCCACAGCATTATTATCCCGTTACTTATCCATTTGATGGTATTCAAAGCAGTGTTTCTGGGGTTGGTTTTAATGTGGCCAAAGCCTTGGCCACATTAGGTAATCAAGTGGATCTTCTATCTCTAATTGGCGCTGATATGGCCGGTGACCAAATTCGGCACGCGGTTGCCCAGCTAAAGGGAGTTGATGCCCATTTTGATGTGTCTATGCAACAAAGCCCTCAGTCTGTCATTTTGTATGACGAGCAAGGGCGTCGGCAAATTCATGTTGACTTAAAAGATATTCAGCAGCGTGTTTATTCTGCATTGGCGTTTGATAAGGCGCTAGCCTTAAGTAAGGCGGTCGTGCTGTGTAATATTAACTTCTCTCGCCCTATGTTAAGCAAAGCTAAAAAGGCAGGTAAGTTAATCGCTACAGATGTGCATACTTTGGCTGATATCAATGATGACTATAATCAGCAATTTTTGTCGTCAGCCGACATCGTGTTTCTCAGTGATGAGCAGGTAAAAGGCGACTACCATAGCGTTATTTGGCAGATAGCAGAGCGTTATCAAAACCAAGTGATTGTAATGGGCTTAGGCAGTCAAGGTGCGCTGTTATATACCAAACAATCTGCAGAGGTTTGTCATTTTCCGGCGATGAATACGCGTAGTATCGTAAATACCATTGGCGCGGGAGATGCGTTGTTTTCTTGTTTTCTTCATTATTATTTAAAAGATAACAATGCTCATTCAGCCTTACAGCGCGCCATGTTGTTTGCTTCTTATAAAATAGGAGAGGCCGGAGCAGCTCAGGGCTTTTTGAATCAAACTGAGCTGGATAAACTCGCAGTACAATATTTGCAGTAATAATCACGAGATTAAAAAGGCAGTGCTAGCTTTAAGGCTAAGCCAGCACTGCCATGTTAGTTACAAGCTATAGCGTAATCTTAGTTTCTCAGGGTGAGGTGCTAAGTAGGCTTGCATCGCGATATATTTTTTTGGATGCTCGCGTTGGTAATGCTGGATTAAGCTAATAGGTACCAAAAGCGGGAGCAAACCTTGGCGGTATTGATCAATTCGGTCACTAAGCTCTTCTCGCTGTTGGGCGCTGAGGTCGCGTTTAAAGTAACCTTGTAAATGTTGCAGTACGTTACAGTGGTTTTTACGGCTGCAGTTGTGTTTCAAAATAGTCATAAAACCTTCAATGTATTCTGCAAAGCCATGTTGATTATTGTTACGTAAACCCGCCACAACAGGGCCTAGTTCACGGTACTTTTCAGGGTTGTGAGCCATCAATAAGTACTTGAATTTTGCATGGAAAGCTTGCACTTTTGCTACCGAAAAACCTTCATGTTCTAGGGTTTTCCACTCATGGTAAGCAAACACGCGGTTAACAAAGTTCTCGCGCAGCACTGGGTCGTTAAGTCGGCCGTCTTCTTCAATGGGTAACAAAGGGTAGGCTTGCATTAATTTTGCGGTAAACACGCCAACGCCAGATTTTTCAGCGTTGTTCTTGGCTGGAGAGTAAACACTGACACGTTCCATGCCACAGCTAGGTGATTTTGCGCATACAACATATCCGCTCAAGTGACCCAGTTGCGGTAAGCGTCGATCTGCGTAGTTGTTCATTTTTTCAGTGACATCAAAGCTACCGTCACTCGCTTGAATGCTTATGATATCTTCATTCTGTACTAAACGAATGGTTTTGCGCGGCGTACCCATCCCTATCGCCATTTCCGGACAAGTGGGTTCGAAATCAAAATATTCGGCCAATTCTATGCGGCAGAAACGTGATTGTTTGTGGCCGCCATCGTAACGAACTTCTTCACCTAATAAGCAGCTGCTAATACCGACTGATATATTGTCACTTGAAAATTTGTTCATAATGGCATCTCTTAATCATAATATTGAGTATAACGTTGCTCTGGCTAAAGCGATCATCCGGGATTAAAATTATTGCTTAAATGAGGGATCAAACAGTTGGTTTAGCTTGTTAGCCAAACGATAACCGGCTTTAACTATTTGTTCTTCTACCACAGGGCGATTTTTGTTGGCGTAACTATCAGCCAAGTTTTTAGTCGTATATTGATAGCTTAAGGGCACCAGCTGACGGGTTTGGTTTAGCCATTGCGGGTAACTTTCTTCAACCTTTGCTTGCGGGTAATCCCGGATCAATTGCTTGGCATATTGGGCAACTGACATTGCGTTTCTGTCGAGTAACTGTGAGTCCCATACCCGATGCAAATTAGAGGTCTTGCCGTACCATTTCACTCGGACTGTATTGCCGCCGCGATCTTTGGCGTAAGCCACATGTAAAGGTTGGTGAAGGTCTGCGACAAAATGAATATAAAACTTCAGGGCTTGTTGGCGCTTTTGGGGTGGCAGTGTAGTTTGGCTTAGTTGTTGTTCAAATAGTTGTAGTTGGCTCAGAATATCGCCTTTGCTGCTACGCTGGGCTTGTTGTAAGCTTTTGCCTTTTGGAATATTGATGTAATGCCAAGGGCCGGTGTGTTTCCAAGCATCGTTTTTCCTGACTTGGTCAGCCCACGTGGAGGCGTTTATCATTGATTTGCCGTTTAAAAGCATTGCGACCTGTTTGTTTGTTTCAGGGCTAAGTTGTTGCTGAGCAATATAAGCAACCAATTGATGCCCTAATACACCAAAAGCCCAGCTCTCAAAGCTCAGTGAAAATAAACTTAAGGCGATAACTAAATGGCGCAATCAGAACTCCTTTCTAACGAAGAAAGCGACGCTGTCGCCTGCTACTGATCCTTGTGTTTATAACAAATCTAAAACTGTCTCAGCCTTACTGACTTCAAAGCTTTTTGGCGGTTCAACATTGACCGAGGTAACGGTTAGATCATCAATTATCATCGCGTAACGCTGAGAGCGTAACCCGCCAAAGCTAGCGGTGTCCATGGCTAAGCCTAAGGCTTTGGTTAAGCTGCCATCTCCATCGCCTAACATCATAATGTTTTTAGCATTTTGAGCTTTACCCCAGGCATTCATTACAAAGGCATCATTGACTGAGACGCAGGCAATGATGTCGACGCCCTTGTCTTTAATTTGCTCGGCTAAACGAATAAAGCCCGGTAAATGGGCTTCTGAGCAAGTTGGGGTAAATGCGCCAGGTACCGCAAACAACACGACTTTTTTACCTGCAAATAGCTCATGAGTGGAATGATTTTGCATGCCGTCTTTATTTAGCTCTGCTAAGTCTGCTTCCGGTATGGTTTGTCCTACTTCTATCATGTGGTACTCCATTAATCGTTGATGCTTCGCAATGGTTAGCTAAGCACTAAACAGTCGCGTGAGCGAGTGGTTAAAGTGAATGATAGCCGCAACAGCCCAGTAGTTGAGAACTTAAGGGTTGCTCGCGTACAGCCAGTGTAGAGATCAGCTTAATACGATTGTCTGCTCCGCGAGTGATGCTAATTAAGCTAACAAGGCGGCTTGGTTAACGCGATAAGCTGACAGGAACTGCCAAGCCAGCCAGTCATAATCCCATCTTGGGTATGTTGTTTACTAAAAACGGCTTCAAGCCCACCGCTTGATTTAATTGTAGATTGTTCAGCAGGGATTAGCTGGGGAGTATTCAGGTAATCTGAACAGAGAGAGGTGTTTTTCATAGAGCTTAATCATCGCTTAGGGTCTAGAACACCGCGCTAGCTGCTAACCTGCGGCTTGTTTTGCTCGCCATGCACGAGCAAGCAATCATTTAAGGCATGTAGGTCTGTATCTTGATGCAGGCCTGTTTTAGTTGCCACAATCATATCTGCCATCGCTAATTGAGCCTGAAGGTTTTGATGTTCTTTATAACCTGAGTCAACAAGCTCTTGGGCGCTAACCAATGTGGCGCTAGCGCCTAGCTGAATGGCTCCTTGGCTGGCGAATTGCTCTAGTGGTTTTTTGTGTCTATCTTGTCGCAAATGTAAGCGCCAATAGGAAATGCCGACGTGGCCGCTGGAGATGGCGCGTTACATACATGGAGGCTACGAGGGCTTTGTGCAAACAAAAAGTCATGCACTAAACTGCCGTCATTCAATACGGCTTGCGCTCTAATCCCCGCAGGATAGGGGCTTAGGTCATGAATGGTTAAGCTAGGGCAATATTTTCTTACCCGTTGTAAGTAACCCGATTTAAATAAAGAGTCTTTAGTTTCGGCTAGTCCACTACGAAAGTGCTGTTTGGCCACTTTCCAGAAACCCGAAAATGTTAACATTTCTTGGGTATCTGCAAGGTTAAATGAACCCTTGTTGTAGCCCTCTCTCGACCAACCTTGCACTGCGTTAGGCCCAACAGTGACTGAACCATCAATCATTTTAGTCAGGTGGACCCCGAGAAAAGGCAGTTCAGGGTCGGGGATGGGATAAATGAGATGTTTAATTATTTGGTTATGCCGGGCTGCAAGTTGGTAGTATTCGCCACGGTAAGGAATAATTTGAAAATCAATATCTAGCTGTAACATTCGGCATAAGCGGTCAGCCATTAAGCCACCACAAGCGATAAGGTATTGGCTTTCTATTGTTTTATGCTGGGTGCTGATCGTGATTTTTTGACTATCTTCTGCTAGATCTACCACTTGATGTGAGAGTAGGATTTCACCGCCTAGTTGGGTAAATAAATCAGCAATTTTAGTGCAAATTTGTTGGTAATTTACAATGCCCGTTTCTTCAACCTTTATCGCCCCTAAGCCTGTGATGTTTGGCTCTATGTCATTGAGCTGTTGCGCATTTAGTTGCTGAATTTTGATGCCGTTGTCAATGCAACGTTGACTTAAGGCGTCCATGCGTTGTAGCTCTTTGGTGTTGCTTGCTACTAATAGCTTTCCGCATTGTTGGTAGGCAATATCATACTGCTGGCAGAATGCAATGGTTTGCTTTAAGCCTTGCTTGCAAAATTGCGCTTTTAAGCTGCCGGGCTGGTAATAAACACCAGCATGAATCACGCCGCTATTATGGCCCGTTTGGTGAAACGCTAATTGCGCTTCTTTTTCAATCAGCAGTATTTTGGCCTTAGGGTGCCGTTGTTGAAGCTGCCAAGCCGTTGATAAACCGACAATACCACCGCCAATAATCGTATAGTCATAACTCAAATTTCTGCACCCTTGGTTTGTTTAATTTGCTTAATCTGAACCATTGTTGCACAAAAAGAACAGTTGTTAGACTAAAGATAACAAATGCCTACTGAATTAACGATGAGTCAATGCTAAGGTCTGTTTAATCAATGATTTCAATGAGTATCCTATGGATTTTAGTCTTTGGCATGGAGCCTTATTGCTGACGGTTGGTGTGCTTGCGGGGGGGATTAATACCTTAGCGGGGGGAGGCTCTAATTTGACCTTACCTGCGTTAATGGTCATGGGGATGCCCGCAGAGCTGGCTAATGCAACCAATCGTGTTGGTATCTTCTTACAGTGTTTAACCGGTGTAGTGGGGTTTAACAAGCACGGTAAATTAGATACCCAAGATGTCGCTCCCATTTTATGGCCAACTTTAGTAGGGGGCTTGCTGGGGGCTGTCGCGGCGTCGTATGCGCCGTCTTGGATAATTAAATATTTATTGTTAGGCGCTATGCTTGGAATGGCGGCCCTTATGTTAGTAAAACCTGGGGTGGTTGCACCTGAGGCCGGCACGGTTGCCAAAAAAGTGAAAGATACGCCGTCGGCTAAATGGAGCTTAGGCTTGGCCGGGTTTTATGGTGGTTTTGTTCAAGCTGGGGTTGGCTTTATTTTGGTTGCAGCACTCGCTGGCAGTTTACGCTACGATTTAGTTAGGGCAAATGCGCTAAAACTGGTGTGCACCTTAGCGTTTACGAGTATTGCTTTGGTGGTGTTTATAGCGAGGGGGCAAGTGCTATGGTTGCCAGGTCTTGTACTAGCGGTAGGTTATATTATTGGGGCTCACTATGCGGTAAAGTTTGCCATTAATGCAGCGGCTAGCACGCTAAAGTGGTTTCTATTTGTTATGACCCTAATTGGTTGTATCGCGGCCTTATGGCTTTGAGTTATGGGACAATATAAATGATTAAATCAATGTTCATCTCTAGCGTTATTTTGATTTTGTCGGCTTGTAGTGGTAAGCCCGAAGGTATCGAACCCGTCAGCAATTTTAATCTAGATCGTTATTTAGGGACGTGGTATGAAATTGCCCGTTTAGATCACTCTTTTGAACGTGGCTTAAGCCATGTATCTGCCAGTTATACGCTGCGGGGTGATAGCCAGGTTACGGTATTGAATAAGGGCTTTTCGGCCCAAGAAAATCAGTGGTTTGAAGCTGAAGGTATCGCCCACTTTGTTGAGACACCTGATATTGCACATCTTAAAGTTTCATTTTTTAGGCCTTTCTATGGTGCTTATGTGGTGTTCGTTTTAGATGAGCTTGACTATCAATATGCATTGGTAGCCGGCCCGAGTAGAGAGTATTTATGGTTGTTAGCTCGAACACCTGAAATAGAGCATCAAACGCTAAGTGATTTGCTTCAACAGGCTAAAGCGGCGGGATATGACACCAGTAAACTGATTTTTGTTGACCATCAAAGTGAAACCATCGCAGTACATGAATGATTTGACACCTTAGTGATTAGGAGCTTTTATGTGGACAGAGGGCAAGGTTATACAACGTATAGATTGGAACGAAGAGCTATTTAGCCTGCGTATCCAAGCTGATATTTCTCCATTTACCGCAGGCCAATTTATTAAGCTGTCTGAAATGCGCGACGGTAAGCGAGTTGCTCGAGCCTACTCTTTGGTAAATCCTCCCAATACTGACTACCTTGAAATACTGGCGATTAAAGTAGAGGAGGGGTTACTTTCACCTAATCTTCATTGTTTAGCTGTTGGCGACACGATTGAAGTATCCACGACTGCTGCTGGGTTTATGGTGTTAGATGAAGTGCCAGCAGGCAAACACTTATGGCTTATTGGTACTGGCACTGGCATTGGGCCTTATTTCTCTATGCTTGAAACCCCTCAGCCTTGGCAACGTTTTGACAAAATCATCTTGGTTTACGGTGTCAGACAGGCCAAAGATTTGGCTTACCAAACATTGGTGAATGATTACCTGCAGCGCTACTCGAAACAGTTTGTTTATCAGCCTATGGTCACGCGTGAAGATCATGCCGGTGGAATAAGAAGCCGAATCCCAGAGGCCATAGAAAATGGCCTATTAGAGCAGCAAGTTGGCCTAACATTAGATCCTACCACCTCGCAGGTGATCATGTGTGGCAACCCAGCAATGATCACCGATGCGCAAGCCATACTGGAGCAAAAGGGGCTAAGTAAAAACTTACGTCGTAAACCAGGCCAAATTACTGTTGAACGTTACTGGTAGTGTGATTATTGAACAGTAATGTTAGTATAAGCGAAACACTTTTAAGCGTATTTACGGGTTTTTAACAGCTAGGTGTTTTTAAAAGCTACGTTTTTTGTCAGTATTCTTTACAGTCAACGTTTTTTTTTGAATTGTTTGTTTTTAAGTTGTTGTATATAAAGGTTTATTTTTGTTGGCTTGATATTTGCTTTGTTAGCGGTAAGTTAATCTTTTTATCTACAGAATGCTAAATTTGGAGGCGTTGTGTTTAAACAAATTTTATTAGTAGCCAGCTGTGCCATATCTTTATCGGCTTTTTCAGCAGAGCAAGTCTGGGACTTTG
Source organism: Agarivorans sp. TSD2052 (assembly GCF_023238625.1). NCBI lineage: Bacteria > Pseudomonadati > Pseudomonadota > Gammaproteobacteria > Alteromonadales > Alteromonadaceae > Agarivorans > Agarivorans sediminis. Next base: position 3,354,591 of record NZ_CP096670.1, on the reverse strand, counting down.
ATGATGGTGTATTGAGCGGTGGCAATTCAAACGGTTACGGTAACACGATGACCCTTGATGGCTTGAGCATTAAAGGTTGGTCTGATACACGTCGACCTAACGACTCGCAGATTCTTTCTACTAAGCTTACCTACGATGATCGTTGGGGTTTGATGTCTCAAAATAGAGATGAGGGCAACAGCACTCCTGGTCATTCAATTGACAGCTATGGCAACGATTTTGACATGGTATTGTTAACTTTTGACGAAGCGGTCAATTTAGCTGGGTTTACTCTGGGGTGGGCTCAAGAGGATTACGTAGATCGTAACAATCAAGGTTCAAGCCATGCTGATGTTTCTGTTTTAGCTTATTCGGGTGACAACGCACCAGCACTTCATAGGAAGACTTGGGCAGATTTAGCCGGTTTAGGTTGGACTACTGAAGCTGAAGTCAGCAATGCTGATGCTTATGCTTACCAATCAATTACTACTAGTGCTTCATCTAAGTACTGGTTAATTGGCGCTTATAATCCAATATTTGGCGACTTAAATTGGTCTAGTAACAATGATGGCTTCAAGTTAGCTGGAGTAAGTGGAAACTCTGTACAGCCTGCTACCAGTGTGCCCGAACCAGGAACCGTGCTGCTGTTTGCTGCAGGCCTGTTTGGCTTAGCCTTACGCAGTAAGAAGCGCCAAGCTTAAAATTAAACTTCCCTGTTTAAACAAAAATACGAAATACTCTGTGTTTCGTATTTTTTTGTCTTTTTTTTACCTGCGGTTCATTAGATACTGTTGCGAGGTTAATTGATTAACCTCTGATGTAACAAGGAATCAAAGTTGATAATGAATAAAATCGTAATCGCACTCGCCCTAATAACCTTTAGCCAGCTTACTTTAGCCAATGAACAAATTAATGAATATGAATTAGCGGTAAAAGCTTATCACCTGGGGGATGAAAACGAGTCGTTTATTCACTTAAAAAACGCCCTGAAAGCAGACCCAGAACACCTATCATCCAAGCTATTACTTGCTAAAGTTTATTTCAATGCCAACAATCTTGCTTCGGCAGAAAAACAATTAAAGGACGCCTTAAACTTAGGGGCGGATATTAACTTAGTGTTGCCGCTGTTAGGTAACGCTTTGTTGTTACAAGGTAAGTCTTCAGAGTTACTCGGCTACGAAGAACGTGTCAACGAGTTCTCGCAAGCAACGCTATTTGAATGGAAGCTATTACGAGGTCGCATTTATCTACTTAACTCTCAAGTCGTCTTAGCGCGAAATGAGTTTGAACAAGCTATAAAGATATTGCCAAATAAACCAAATGCTATGAACACCTTAGCTACTTTGTTCCTGCGCCAAAAAGAATATGTACTGGCTGAGCAATGGGTTGAACGTTCTTTGTTAATTGATAAGCTTAATGAGCGTACTTGGTTGCTAAAGGGGGAGCTTGCAGCGAGTCAAGGCCAGTTGAGTGAGGCTTTGGCTAGCTATGAAAAAGCTTATAAGTTAGATCCTAACGATCCTAAAATTTTGCGCAGTCTGGTAATGATTCATTTGAAAAGTAATCAGATAGAGAAAGCCAAGCACTATCTAAAGAAAGTTCAAGAACAAACGCCTAACGACCCTACCGCCATTCTTATCAGTGCCACCTTATTGGCAGATGAACAACAGTCTGAACTCGCCGAGCAAACCCTCGCTGAGTTATCCCAAAAGGTCTCTGCGACGGAAAAAGGCGAGCTTACAGACACTACAACCCTATTATTCATCCAAGGCGCATCAGAATTTATTTTACAAAATGATGAGAAAGCTAAACAGTATTTAAGTCAATACTTACAACAAAAGCCAAGCGACTTAGGCGCTACGCGCATGTTGGCTAAAGTTTATCTGCGTTCAGGCGAACCTTATAAGTTGCAGTTGTTACTGCAAGATAACTTCGAATACATCATTCGTGACTTAGGCTTATCAGTTCAGTTGGTATATTTGTATATTGATGCGGGTCGCTTACGTGCAGCTGAACAAGCTTTTGACCAAGTTCGTGCCTATCATAGTGACTCAAATTATGTGGTGATTTTAGAGGCGGAGCTAGCTCGAGCAAATAGTGAATCTGAGCGTGCCTTATCCTTGCTGCAAAGCCTACCTTATAGCGAGGCAGATGCGCCGATAAAGTGGTTGCAGCTGAAAGGCGAGTTGGCCTTAGAAGTTGATGACTTTACGGAAGCTGAAAAAGTTGTTGAAGCACTCATTAGTCGAAACATTCAAACCAGTAATACCCAAAATCTGATTGCTGCTTACTATCTTAAAACACAACAGTTAGATCTAGCATTGCGCTATTTGGATGATGTATTAGCGCTCAGCCCTGAAAATATAGGGGCTCGTTTCAATAAAGCCGTTATTTTAAAAAACCAAGCTAAACCAGAGCAAGCCCTGTTGCTATTGGAACAAGTTTTAAAGACGCAAAATAATCATACACCTAGCCGCGTTCTAGCTGCGCGTACTCATATCCAACAACAGCAGTTTCCTGAGGCCTTAGCTCAATTGGATAAAGTGTTGCTTTATCAACAAGACAATAGAGTAGCGAGAGAGCTAAAACTAGATATTTATATGCAAACTCAGCAGTGGAGTTTAGCTTTAGGTGAAGTTGAAAAACTTAATCGAGAGTACATTCTCAATGAGCAATACTTATCTGCCTACGCAGAGGTATTAATTCGTTTAGAGCGTTATCAAGACGCTGAGAAACCGCTGGGTTTATTAGATAGTATGTGGAAAGCGCAACCCGCTAAGTTGGTTGTTTTAGCGCAGCTCCAAATTCAAGCCAAACAATTAGCCGCAGCAAAAAGCAGTTTAATCAAATCTCATCAGCTTGACCCTGAGCAAATGGCTACCTTGGTGTTACTGACCAAGGTAGAGTTGGCTCAACAGCAAATAGAAGAGGCCGAGACAACGGTAGCCAATCTAGAAGAGCTTTTTGGTGAAAGCAGCGAGCTACACGTTTTAAAAGGCGATATTCTGTTGCGTAAAAGCGTCAAGCTACAAGCACAAAAAGAATACCGTGAAGCGCTTAGGCAAAATGCCTTTAATCGCGAAGCGGTGATTAAGCTCTACCAGCTTGCTAAGCAAGATATTGAGACCGAGGTATTTCTTCAGCAACTAGAAGGCATTGTAGATGATAGCCCTGAAAAAGCTTGGCATCGTCGTCTATTGGCCGACAGTTATCTGCAGCAGCAAAACTATGCCAAAGCCCAGCGACACTATGAGGCTTTGCGATTGATCCCCGCGTTATACAACGAACCTGGCATTTTGAATAATTTGGCTAATATCTACGCCGCCAGTGATTTAGATAAAGCGCACGAGGTTATTGCTTTGGCTGTAAACCAAGGGGTTAAAAACGCTGCGGTGCTGGATACCATTGGCTGGATTGAAGTTAAGCGAGGCAATTTAGACCAAGGCTTAATACACCTGCGCGAAGCGTATACTATGGATTCATCTGATGCGGCTATTCGCTATCATATCGCTTTTGTCTTGGCTAAGTTAGGCCGTAATGCTGAGGCCAAACAGGAAGTTAAAGCCGCCTTAGAGCTAGACCAACAATTTTCTGAATACCAAGATGCTAAAGCACTATTGGATAGTTTAAGTTAGTGGTTTTTTGAGCAGACATAAAAAAGGTCACCTTAGGGTGACCTTTTGCTTATTACGCTGTACTCATTAGCAAATACAAACGACTTGATTTAAGCCATTTGATTTAAGCAATCTAGCTAATACGCTTGTATTTAATGCGATGAGGTTGTGCTGCTGCTTCACCAATGGTTTCTTTAAGCCAAGCTTCATACTCGGTGTAATTACCAGCATGGAAGTTAACTTGTCCTTCATCGCGGTAATCAAGAATATGAGTAGCGATTCGGTCTAAGAACCAACGGTCATGCGAGATAACCATGGCGCAACCAGCAAATTCTAGTAGTGCGTTCTCTAGCGCTCGCAGTGTTTCTACATCAAGGTCGTTGGTTGGTTCATCCAGTAGTAGCACGTTTCCGCCGGCTTGTAACAGTTTTGCTAAATGCAAACGGCCACGTTCACCACCCGATAGCTCACCTACACGTTTTTGTTGATCAGAGCCTTTAAAGTTAAAGCGGCCCACATAAGCGCGACTAGGGATCTCAACATTACCAATTCTTAGTATGTCAGAACCGCCAGACACTTCTTGCCAAACAGTTGCCTTGTCGTCCATATCATCACGGAACTGGTCGACACTGGCTATTTGAACGGAATCGCCTACCTCAACGGTTCCTGAGTCAGCCTGTTCTGCACCGGTTATCATCTTGAATAACGTTGATTTACCGGCGCCGTTTGGTCCAATAATACCGACTATCGCACCCTTAGGAATGCTGAAAGATAAGTCGTTAATCAACACTCGGCCGTCATAGGCTTTGCTGAGGTTATTAACGTCAATGACTTTATCCCCTAAGCGTTGCGCCGCAGGAATAAATAGCTCGTTAGTTTCATTACGGCTTTGGAAGCTTTGGGTGTTTAACTCTTCAAAACGAGCCATACGAGATTTGCTCTTACTTTGGCGACCTTTAGCATTTGAGCGAACCCATTCCAATTCTTTTTGAATTGACTTCATACGGGCTTTTTCTTGTGATGCTTCTTGGCTTAGGCGGTCTTCTTTTTGTTCTAACCAAGAAGAGTAGTTTCCTTCCCATGGAATACCTTCACCACGGTCAAGTTCTAAGATCCAACCTGCCACATTATCTAAGAAGTAACGGTCGTGAGTTACTGCTACTACGGTTCCTTCGTAATCATGTAAGAAACGCTCTAGCCATCCTACTGATTCCGCATCCAAGTGGTTGGTCGGTTCGTCGAGTAACAACATGTCAGGTTTCTCAAGCAATAAACGACATAATGCAACACGGCGTCGTTCACCACCAGATAGCTTCTCTATTTTGGCATCCCAATCTGGTAGTCGAAGCGCATCGGCGGCCCGCTCTAATTGATTCTCTAAACTATGGGCATCGTGAGTGGCTAGAATAGCTTCAAGTTCACCTTGCTCTTGAGCTAGGGCATCAAAATCTGCATCGGGCTCTGCGTAGGCGGCATAAACTTCATCAAGGCGAGTTTGGGCATTTTTAACAACAGCTACCGCTTCTTCTACAACTTCACGCACCGTTTTATCAAGGTCCATTTTAGGCTCTTGAGCTAAATAACCAATTTTGGTACCAGGGTTGGCGCGTGCTTCCCCTTCAATCTCGGTATCAATACCCGCCATAATGCGGAGTAAGGTGGATTTACCTGAGCCATTTAAACCCAACACACCAATTTTGGCACCAGGGAAAAAACTTAATGAGATATTTTTTAGAATATGCTTTTTAGGCGGTACGATTTTACCAACACGGTTCATCGTATATATGAATTGGGCCATTCGCCGTTCCTCTAGATTTTTCATTTGTTGTCGATGTGTTTAACGTTTACACCGATTCAGCAACTATTATTCTTCAGGCTTATGATACTGGCTTCGCCAAGGGATGCCAGTGTTTGCTCGCGCTTAATCGCTTTAGTTGTTTGATATAAGCGCTGTTCTGCAGCGATTTATATAAAAAATCCGTCGAGTTGCTTTGTGAGCACCAGCACTTTGTCGAAATAAGTCCCATTTAGTGTTATGTTGCGATTTCATTTATAGGATAAAAGTTATTCATGAAAAGATTGTTTGTTGCCTGTTTCGTCTTATGTTTGTCATGGTCGGTTTCTGCATTAACTTACGATTTACCCGCTGAGGGTAATCGCTTAATGGGGGGTAACCAATGGCATATCGTGCGCAAAGGAGAGACTATTGCGCATATCGCTGAACGTTATGAAGTGGGCTTTTTGGCAGTGATGGCAGCCAACAAAGGCGTCGACCCTTTCTTGCCTGAAGCAGGTACCGAATTACTGATACCTACGCAAATCTTATTACCCGATGTTGAGCGTAAAGGGGTAGTGGTTAACTTAGCCGAACTGCGTCTGTATTACTTTCGCCCTGATACTAATGTCGTTGATGTATTTCCGATCGGGATTGGTCGTATAGGCCGTGAAACCCCTGAAATGAGCACGCATATAAGCCAAAAAAGAGAGCAACCCACCTGGACGCCCACTCAGAATATTCGTAATGAATACCTAGCTAAAGGCATTACTTTGCCGGCGGTGGTTCAAGCGGGTCCAGAAAATCCCTTAGGTGAATATGCGCTTCGTTTGGCTTATGGCAATGGCGAGTACTTGATACACGGTACAAACAAAGAGTTTGGGGTAGGGTTACGGGTAAGTTCTGGTTGTATTCGTTTGTTTCCGCATGATATTGAATACTTGTTTTCTCAGGTCAATGTGCGAACACCGGTGCGAATTATTGATCAATCCATCAAACACTCAACCGAAACGAATGGTGAATACCTATTAGAAGTTCATCAGCCTTTAAACCGTTCACAAGAAGATATTTCGCAAGCGACGTCGCTAAAACTAAGTCGTGATGATATTAAGTTTATTACCCAAGCGGGAATTGATTCGTCAGTGGTAAATCAAGCCTTGAAAAATCAGCAGGGTATTGCATTGGCTGTGGGTGAAAAGCAGGGATAAAAAAAGGTGATACTGAGTATCACCTTTAAACCGTCGATTCTAACTTACTTAGTGTAAGAAGAAGCGATGTTGTCAATACGTTCGTTAGCACGCATTGCTTCTGCTTTCGCTTGGTCAGCACTCATTTGAGCTGACTTGATGTCACCACTCAAAGAGCTTTGCTCTGCACGAAGAGCTGCAACTTCGTTAGACAATGCGTCTACTTTATCGCTTAATGATTGTACGTTGTTTTCTAGAGCGGTAGTGTTAGAACAACCCGCTAGTAAAATAGTAGAAGCAATAGCGCCTGCAACTAAAAGCTTATTCATGGTAAGTCCGTCCTTTTTATTCAATTCTAACGACCGATGTCAGATCGTTGATTCGTTTAAGCAAAGCCATTCACTACAATGAGTGAGCCGCTGGTATGATTATGGCTCAATATTAGCAAGCTGCAAGCGTTTGTTGCTAAATCCGAAAAAAAATCATGGTAAATACAGGGATTTAAGAGTTACTGGCAATATATCATTAACAATTCATGCAATTTTATACTGTTGTTAGTGTTAGTTTCATTAGTTAATTTACGATACATAAGTTCTACTTTTTGCAGCTATTAATTTTATTTTTATTTATAGCACTGTATTCCGCCATTTGATGCTCTTGCTGCTGATAGCGAATAGGTAGTTGTTTTACCACAATGAGATAATCACCCTTGAGGGCCTTTTGCTGCTCATCTAACTGCGCAAACTCTGCTTGGTCAATCGCTACAATGGATGAAATCGTTTGATTGTTTAATCGTTGCTTGATTCGCGAGTAAGTGCCTTGCTGCATATCGACATGAAAATTTCCGGCAATGTGCATGACTTGTTTACTTGCGCCGTGGGCGAGTTCAGTGACGACTGATTCTGCCATCGTTTCATCCCACGCCAACATGGCTAAAAAATGGTTGTCTGCTTGCGCTTGGTCGCCATGGTGGCCATTGCCAAATAGCCGCTCTTTATAATCAGGGTCATCGCGAGTAAATGTTTCAGCTAGCATTGCGCGCTCGGCTGTTGGTAAGGTGTCAATATAAGTTTGACCTTGTTGACCAATGCAAGACACTAGCTTTTTGGGAGCATTGGCGGCGACAACCCTTAACTCATGTTGCTTGGCAAACTCGACCAAAGGTCGATAATCAGACGGGTAGTTAGGCCATGCGTTAGTTTGCTTAATTAACCAGGCTTCACCAATTTCGTTCGCTAGGTAGCGGTTCACTATGGCTTGTTGGCTGCGGTCAAATTGTTCCATCGACAAGCTTAAGTCATGCTGTTGCGCGTACAGGGATTGAAATAGTCGCAATTGGGCTAAATGGATAGCCGGCTGGCTATGAAATTCACCAAACAACACCACCGACGAGTTTGTTAGCAAATGGGCAAGTTGGTCGGTATTGTCAATCGTTTGCTGGTTTGTTGGATCATAGATGATGTAGTCATAGTAAGTATCCAACGCTGCGAGATGTTGTGCTTGCTTGGTCGGTGCTGAGCTACAGGCCGCTAAAGAAGTAAAGATAATAATTAAGCTAATAAGGCGAATAAACATAAAAGTCCAAAGTTACAAATGCATATGATAATCATTATCACTTAAGTTCTGTTCAACCGCAAAGTAATAACAAGGTTAACGTGAATTTATTTCATAAAGCTCAAAGCAAACGGTTAGAAAATTGTAAAATTTCAGCGTTAAGCTCACTATGCGAACTCAAACTAGCATAAAGGTTTATGTTAAGTTTATTCGATAAAACTAAACCTGTAGCAAAAAGTTTTACTGTGATCTGAAAAGGACTCAGGTTAGAATGCGCCTTCGAAAAATCACCCACCAACATGTAACAAAAGAGTCAGGAGATACTGATGTTAAAGCGTGATATGAATATCGCCGATTACGATGCCGAACTATGGCAAGCCATTACTAAAGAAGAAGTTCGTCAAGAAGAGCATATCGAATTGATTGCTTCTGAGAACTATGCCAGTCCACGAGTAATGGAAGCGCAAGGCTCTTACCTTACTAACAAGTACGCTGAGGGATACCCTGGTAAGCGTTACTATGGTGGTTGTGAGTACGTAGATCAAGCTGAAGTGTTGGCTATTGAACGAGCGAAACAATTGTTCGGCGCTGACTATGCTAACGTGCAACCGCATGCCGGCTCACAAGCTAACTCAGCAGTATTTATGGCGCTGTTAAAAGCTGGCGATACTGTGTTAGGTATGAGCTTAGCTCACGGTGGCCACTTAACCCACGGTGCCAGTGTAAGCTTCTCGGGAAAAATCTATAACGCCGTTCAATACGGAATTAATCCTGAAACTGGCGAACTAGATTACGCAGAAGTTGAGCGTTTAGCTAGAGAACACAAACCTCAAATGATTATTGCTGGCTTTTCAGCGTACTCAGGTGTGGTTGATTGGCAGCGTTTCCGTGATATTGCCGACGAAGTAGGTGCTTACCTATTTGTAGACATGGCCCACGTCGCTGGTCTTGTAGCTGCAGGTTTATACCCGAACCCTGTGCCAATCGCTGACGTAGTAACTACCACTACGCATAAAACCTTAGCCGGCCCACGTGGCGGTCTAATACTAGCTCGCGCCAACGAAGCAATAGAGAAGAAACTGAACTCTGCTGTATTCCCTGGCGGCCAAGGTGGTCCTTTGATGCACGTTATTGCCGCTAAAGCAGTAGCCTTCAAAGAAGCGATGGAGCCTGAGTTTAAGCAATACCAGCAACAAGTGCTAGATAATGCCAAGGCAATGGTTGCGGTACTTCAAGAGCGTGGTTACAAGATTGTATCTAACGGTACAGAAAACCACTTATTCTTGGTTGATCTCATTGATAAAGACATTACTGGTAAAGAAGCTGATGCAGCTTTGGGTCGCGCTAACATTACAGTGAACAAGAACTCGGTACCTAACGATCCTCGTTCACCGTTTGTTACTAGTGGACTGCGTATTGGTACTCCTGCGATTACTCGTCGAGGTCTTGATGTTGCGGCTTCTAAAGAGTTAGCCGGCTGGATCTGTGATGTACTCGATAATCTACAAGATGAAGCTGTGATTGAACGTGTAAAAGGCCAAGTGTTAGCACTTTGCCAGCGTTTCCCGGTCTACGCTTAAGTAAGCATGTAAACGTCAGGGATTGACGAGATAAAAGAAAGGAGGCTTTATGCCTCCTTTTTTGTATTTGTTTGTTAGTAAAACTACGGATTATTAAGACTAAATGTGAATAGGAACACAAACCAAGGAGGGATAGGCTGGGTTTTAGCCTGAGAATTAGACAGTTGGTACTGAAATTGCTCAGTTTTTAAGACCTAATTGATAAGTCAAATTACCAGCACCGTGGGTAATTTAAAATGAGAGATAAACACAATGGATATGAATCCAATTCAGACCGCAAAACGATTGATGATCATACAATTTGTCATCTGGGGTGGCTTTATGCTGCTAATTGTTACTTAAACGTAGTTATTGGCAATGGATTTGCCCATTTTGGGTTGCTTAGGCTTAGCTTTATTCAGCACTAATCGCTCACCTTGGTTTAAATAAGTGGTGCAGGCCACTCGTAGCAGCGACGTGAAATTGCCTACTTTTTCGTCACGCTGTAAAACTTCATGGTAAATTTGCGTCAAGAATGCCGCTAAGCTCAGATCGGCTTCGTTTGCTATTTGCTCGAGTAGCTGCCAAAAAATCGCTTCCAATCGAATGCTTGTGACCACGCCGTCAAGCCTAACTGAACGCGCTTTAAGCTCAAATAAGGCCGTTTCTGTCCCTGAATATATTTCACACATCGATGATATAACCATGATTAAGACTAGCCTCAATCATGGTCCATAATGGTAAATATTGCAGTGTCACTTTAGTCTTAATTTAACAATTTGTTAAACTGTGCAAGCCAAGCGGGGTGGGCTGGCCAAGCTGGAGCGGTCACAAGATTTTTATCACTGATAGCTTGGTTGACTTCAATGTCTGCGAAATCCCCTCCTGCAGCGGTCACTTCTGGCGCACAAGCTGGGTAGGCTGATATCTGTCTTCCGGCAGCGATACCCGCGGCGGTGAGTAACTGGGCGCCATGGCAAACAGCAGCAATGGGCTTATTGTTAGCGTCAAAGCTCTTTATAAGAGATAGCACTTTGGCGTTGAGACGCAGGTATTCAGGGGCTCGGCCCCCGGGTAATAGTATGGCATCAAAATCTACTTCTTCAATATCATCAAAATTACCGTTAAGGGTAAAGTTGTGGCCGGGTTTTTCGGTGTAGGTTTGATCGCCTTCAAAATCGTGAATCGCGGTTTTGATTTGCTCACCAGCTTTTTTGTCAGGGCAAACTGCAGTAACTTCGTGACCGACCATTTGTAAAGCCTGAAAAGGCACCATTAACTCATAGTCTTCAACAAAGTCACCCGCGATAATTAATACCTTACTCATAACTCACCTTTAACGTTTTGTTAACATTGGTGCTCATGATAGTTCTTCTATTTATCAGCGGGTAGTAAGGGAGTACTACTATGCTCTGCTTTGTCTTACGAATCTATCTAGCGCTTTTATTTTCAGTGGCTTAGCTAGCTCTTGGATTGCTAAGGTGGGCCAGAGAAAGGCCAGAGTTGAGAGCTAGCTCAAAGTTTTACTCAACATAAATCACCGTGCTTATTGAGCTAACTCCCTTTGGGTTTCTATTATCCCCTAGTAAGCAAGTCTTTATCTCAGCTAGCCTGTACCTTCTGTAACTAACCAGATAAAATCGAGCTAGGCTTAAAAAAGGTAATATTTATGTACTGTCCATTTTGCTCTGCTCACGAAACCAAAGTCATTGACTCTAGATTGGTAGCCGATGGCCATCAAGTGAGACGACGTAGAGAGTGCTTGGAATGCCATGAACGCTTTACCTCATTCGAAGTCGCTGAATTGGTGATGCCAAGAGTGATTAAAGGTAATGGAATAAGAGAACCTTTTAACGAAGAAAAAATGCGCGCTGGCATGATGCGAGCATTAGAGAAACGTCCGGTTAGTGTTGACGAAGTAGAGCAAGCAGTAAACAAGATTAAATCACAGTTACGCGCCACAGGTGAGCGCGAAGTAGAAACCAAGTTTATCGGTAACATAGTGATGGAGCAGCTTATCATGTTAGACAAAGTCGCTTATGTGCGTTTTGCTTCGGTGTATCACTCATTTGAAGACATCAAAGAATTCAGTGAAGAAATTGCGAAGCTGGAAAAATAGGTGAATTTTTCAGTGGCTGATAGCCAGTTTATGGCACGCGCAATTAGCCTGGCCAAACGAGGTTGCTATACCACGGCTCCTAATCCTAACGTCGGTTGTGTATTGGTGAAAAACGGCCAAGTAATTGGCGAGGGGTATCACCAAAAAGCTGGTGAGGGGCACGCTGAAGTCAAGGCGGTAGCGAATGCCAAAGCACGTGGCCATAGCCTACAAGGGGCTAGCTGTTACGTTACACTTGAGCCTTGTAGCCATGTGGGGCGAACACCGGCTTGCGCAACGATGCTCGTTGAATTGCAAGTTGCTGAAGTCATTATTGCCATGGTAGACCCTAATCCTCAAGTGGCTGGGCGTGGTATTAAACGCTTAGAACACGCAGGGGTAAAGGTTCGTACAGGGCTAATGGAACAAGCTGCGCGATCGCTAAACCCCGGCTTCTTAAGTCGAATTGAGCGCAAACGGCCGTTTGTTCGTTTGAAGTTGGCCGGTTCTATTGATGCTAAAACGGCATTGGCGAACGGTGAAAGCAAATGGATCACATCGGCCTATTCGCGCAGCGATGTGCAGCGTGAAAGAGCGCGTAGCCATGCAATTTTATCTACAGCCGCCACGGTATTGCGAGATAATGCCAGTTTAAATGTACGCCATGTCGAATTGGGCAGTTTAAGGCAGCAACTGGCAGCTAAAGATTTACGTCAGCCATTGCGGATTATTGTTGATCGCCAACAGCGCCTTTCTGCTGCGCCTAAAACACTTAATATATTTCAACACCCTCAATCTCTATGGGTTGCAGGCTTAGCATTACAGCCTGAACTTACAGCGGCTAAACAGCTCACCTTTAATGAAGAGGGTGGTTTGCTGAGTTTGTTAGAACAATTGGCCGAGGCAGAGATAAATGACTTATGGGTTGAAGCGGGGTCACAGTTTGCTGCGGCACTCATTAAGGCTGATGTCGTTGACCAATTAATCTGTTATCAAGCGGGTTTGTTAATGGGGGCCGATGCCAATAGCTTAGTTGAGCTAAAGGGCTTTACTAAAATGAGCGAGCTAAAATCTTGGATGTGCCTTGAAACTCGACAAGTTGGCCCTGATATTAAGACTATCTGGATCCCGCAATCACAGGGTGTGCAATAATGTTTACTGGAATCATCGAAGCCCTAGGAAAAATTAGCAGTATTGAAAAGCGTCGCGGCGATGTGCGTTTAAATATTGCCTGCGGGCACTTGGATATGGCTGATGTTAGGCTGGGCGACAGTATCGCGGTAAACGGTATTTGTTTAACCGTCGTTGAGTATGGCAGTGACTTCTTTTGTGCCGATGTCTCCACCGAAACGCTTAGCCTCACCTCTTTAGCCAAATGTAAGCAAGGCGATAAAGTTAATCTGGAAAAAGCGATGTTAGCCACTAATCGTTTTGGTGGGCATATTGTGAGTGGTCACGTTGATGGCTTGGCTGAGGTGGTAAATATATCTCCCAGCGCTCGAGCGATTAATATATGGCTTAAAGTACCTAGCGAGTTGGCGCGTTACATTGCTCATAAAGGTTCAGTAACGGTTGATGGGATTAGCTTAACGGTAAACGAAGTGCAGCAACAGCAGCTGCGTTTAACCATTATTCCCCATACCGCAGAGCAAACCACTATCTCTCAGTGGGCGCCAGGGCAAAAAATCAATCTAGAAGTGGATGTTATTGCTCGTTATGTTGAACGCTTGATTGGCTATGCGGAAGAAAATAAAGAATCTACAATTAGTACTGCTTTTTTGGCGCAGCATGGCTTTATGCGATAGGCGCAGCCAGCAGTAATAAGCATATATAATAATGAATAATACCCCTCAAGGTAAGAAAGGTTTGCTATGTCACTAAGCAGTATTGAAGAAATTATTGAAGATTTACGCCATGGAAAAATGGTGGTGTTAATGGATGATGAAGATCGTGAAAATGAAGGCGATCTGATTATGGCTGCTGATATGGTTACGCCTGAAGCGATTAATTTTATGGCAACTTACGGTCGTGGCTTAATTTGTTTACCGATGACCAAACAACGCTGTCAGCAACTCAAATTGCCATTAATGGTTGACGTAAATACCGAGCAATTTGCCACCAATTTCACGGTATCAATTGAAGCTTCTCAAGGTGTGACTACCGGCATTTCTGCTGCGGATCGCTCTCGTACCGTGCAAGCTGCAGTAGCGCGTGATGCAAAACCTGCCGATATCGTGATGCCGGGCCATATCTTTCCATTGATGGCACAAGAGGGGGGAGTATTAACTCGCGCCGGTCATACCGAGGCGGGTACCGATCTAGCGCGCCTCGCTGGCCGTGAACCCGCCGCAGTGATTGTGGAAATATTAAATCAAGATGGCACCATGGCTCGTCGTCCAGATTTAGAAGTGTTCTGCAAAGAACATGGCCTAAAAATGGGAACGATTGCTGACTTAATTGAATACCGTAACAATAATGAAACCACCATTGAGCGGGTCGCAGAATGTAATATGCCAACGCGCCACGGAGAGTTTAAACTGATTACTTACCGTGACACCATTGATGAAAAAGTGCATTTTGTTATGCAAGCTGGCGAAATTACCCCGCAAGACCCCACTTTAGTAAGGGTGCATCTTCATAACACCTTTAGTGATTTATTGGGCAGTGATCGCGCGGGTAAAATGAGCTGGCCTTTAGATAAAGCCTTAGAGAAAATTGCTAAAGAAAATGGCGTATTGGTTTTATTAAGCACTGATGACAATGCGGAAAACTTAGTTGAGCAAGTTAAAGCCTTTGCCTTACAAGATAAAGGTGAAACACCTAATCAGAAAAAGGTGAAAAGTGCTTCTCGTACCGTGGGTGTAGGGTCTCAGATTTTGGCTGATTTGGGGGTAAGCAAAATGCGTTTGCTGAGCTCTCCAAAACGCTACCATGCACTATCAGGTTTTGGTCTCGAAGTGCTTGAGTACATCGATCAACAATAACTCAGCGTATTTGTAACGAAATAAGATAATTTCATGTCTACCAAGTTAGTTGTGCTAGAATAGCGCGATTTTTTTGATGGACTCAAAGAAAAGGCAACAGTTTTATGAAAGTAATTGAAGCAAACCTAGCGACTCCAAACGCTAAAGTAGCCATTGTTATTGCTCGTTTTAATAGCTTTATTAACGAAAGTTTATTATCTGGAGCAGTGGATACACTTACCCGCCAAGGTGGAGTAAGTGATGACAATATCACGGTTGTACGTGTGCCAGGCGCGGTAGAAATTCCGCTAGCTGCAAAACGTATCGCCGCGACTAAAAAATACGATGCTATTATTGCTTTAGGCACCGTTATTCGTGGTGGTACTTACCATTTCGAATTAGTGGCCAACGAATGCCATAAAGGTTTAGCCCAAGTAATGATGGAGTATGACATTCCCGTTACTTTTGGTGTATTAACCACTGAGTCTATAGAGCAGGCGATTGAACGCGCCGGCACTAAAATGGGTAATAAAGGTACCGAAGCCGCCCTAAGTGCTTTAGAAATGATCAACTTAGTTGATCAGATATAAGAATAATTTGAGGATATCTCTGTGAAACCAGCCGCACGTCGTAAAGCTAGGCAATTTGCCACCCAGGCAATTTATCAATGGCAGGTGACCAAGGACAGCGTTGCTAACATCGAACATCAGTTCTTAACTGAACAGGACATGAGTAAAGCCGATGTACCGTACTTTTCTGATTTAATTTCAGGAGTAGTGGCTAACCATGAAAAACTTGATAAGGCGATGAGTTCTTCGCTGTCACGCAAGTTGGAAGAGTTAGATATTGTTGAACATGCAATTTTATTGATTGGTGTTTATGAGTTACTGATGGTGACAGATGTCCCACCTAAAGTTGTGATAAATGAAGCCATTGAATTAGCAAAATCATTTGCAGCAGAAGATAGCCATAAGTTTGTAAATGGCGTACTAGACAAGGTACTTCGCTTACAACAGTTCAAGTCGTAATTCTATGTCGTCTCAGTCACCGCTTGGTGAGTTTGATATCATTGAAAAGTACTTCCAGCAACGCAAATCACGCCAAGATGTTATTCTTGGCATTGGTGATGACGCTGCGCTGGTGATGCCCCCTGAAAATAGTCATCTCGCCATTTCTACTGACACCTTAGTTGAAGGCGTACACTTTTTTAAAGATATCCCACCTCGAGCTTTAGGGCATAAGGCCTTAGCTGTTAATCTGAGTGATATGGCGGCAATGGGGGCTGAACCTCGTTGGGCTACCTTAGCCATCACGCTGCCGGATGCAAATGAACAGTGGTTAGCGCAATTTTGCCGCGGTTTCTTTGATTTAGCTGAATACTTTAACGTTGACCTTATTGGCGGTGATACTACCAAGGGGCCGTTGAGTATTACAGTGACTGTGCATGGCGCCGTGCCTAGCGGTAAAGCTTTGCGCCGTAATGGTGCTAAGCCAGGTGATTGGCTATATGTCACTGGTAGTGTGGGTGATTCGGGCCTTGCCCTTGCACACTTACAAAATAAGCTACAGCTTAATCCACAGCAGTTAGAGTTAAGCTTAAAGCAACACTACTATCCTCAGCCGCGCGTTCTAGCCGGTTATGGACTTAGAGATATCGCCAGCTCAACCATCGATATATCAGATGGTTTATATAACGACTTGCAACACATTCTGAAGCAGAGTAACTGCAGTGCTACCTTAAAGCTTGATCAGCTCCCTATATCTGAAACCATGTGTGAAGCGGTTAGCGTTGACCAATGTTTTGCTTTTGCACTGAATGGTGGGGAAGACTACGAGTTGTGCTTTACTGTACCAGAGTCTAATAAAGGGTCGTTAGATACTTCACTATCCTACAGTGGTGTGCCTTATACGTGTATTGGCCAGTTAGCCCCCGGTAAAGGCGAGATCAAGTTGCTCTATCAAGACAAACCTTACCAGATAGAACATGCTGGTTGGGATCACTTTGTATAAACCTAAAAAGTAGAGAAAACCATTAATGGATAAG
This sequence comes from Agarivorans sp. TSD2052, assembly GCF_023238625.1. Lineage (NCBI taxonomy): Bacteria > Pseudomonadati > Pseudomonadota > Gammaproteobacteria > Alteromonadales > Alteromonadaceae > Agarivorans > Agarivorans sediminis. The sequence goes on along the minus strand of NZ_CP096670.1, from coordinate 3,337,819 downwards.
GCTTTAGCTAAGCTAAACTTACGTAATCCGCTTCACCTTTGTGCCGTTGGCTTTGGTAGCGGCTTAGCCCCTAAAGCGCCGGGTACTTTTGGTACTGTGGCTGCAATTCCGCTTTATTTACTTCTTTCAGGTTTACCTCTCTGGCAATACATTACGGTGCTATTCGTTTCTTTCGTATTTGGTGTATGGTGCTGCCAAAAAGCCAGTGACGCCATGGGCGTTCATGACCATGGTGGAATTGTTTGGGATGAGTTTGTTGGCTATTGGATAACCATGCTGGCGGTGCCACTTTCACCACTCAATGTATTGCTTGGATTTGTATTATTTCGATTTTTTGATGTATTAAAGCCTTGGCCGATCAAAATTTTAGATAAAAAAGTTCATGGTGGCTTCGGTATAATGATAGATGACGTATTAGCAGGGGTGTTTGCAGCAATTTGTTTGCAAGTTGTGCTGTTTGTTTTCGCCTAATTAATCATTCTCACCAATTTTCCTTTTTCTAATCCCTCAATTGTAGTTGATTCTGCTTATGTAAACATTACATAAGCTTATTCCTTTTTGCATAAATATGATCTTATAGCGAATCTCTAATCACTTTGACTGTGGCAGCTTCATTTTGTGTTATAAAATCCTGTCTATGCTATTTACACTGGCAGATAAAAATACTAGTTTATAACGGGCAAAAAGCGGATAAGACCTGATTTGATCTAACTCAGCTCACAAATTCACCTTTAATGGGGGTGTTTTTAAGAACAGGGTCTAGATTTATCAACAACAACAATTATTAGTCTATTCGCAAACACACCGAAAATGCAGTCATAACGGTTGCATACATGACAAGATGTCACACGGAGAACGATAATGAAAAAAGGATTAGCGAAGCTGTCTTTTGCACTAGTTGCAAGTGCGATTGCGGTAAGCGCACAGGCTAAAACACAAACATTTGTCTTTTGTTCAGAAGGCAGCCCAGAAGGTTTCAACCCTAGCTTATACACAGCTGGAACCACATTTGATGCGTCTTCTAAGACCATATTTAACCGTTTGGTTGAGTTTGAAGTAGGTACAACTAACGTTGTTCCAGGCTTAGCTGAGTCTTGGGAAGTTTCTGAAGATGGTCTAGAGTATACTTTTCACTTGCGCAAAGGCGTAAAATTCCATACTCAGAAAAAAGGCTTTAAACCAAGCCGTGACTTCAATGCTGACGACGTAGTATTCACCTTTGAACGTCAAGACGATCCAGAGCATCCATACCATAAAGTGTCAGGTGGTTCTTACGAGTACTACAGTGGCATGGGCATGAACGATCTTGTGAAAGAAATCGTTAAAGTTGACGATTACACCGTTAAGTTTGTGTTAAGCAAGCCTGAAGCACCATTTATCGCCAATATGGCGATGGATTTTGCATCGGTATTTTCAGCCGAACAAGCCGACGCAATGCTAGCGGCGGGTACGCCTGAGAAATTAGACCTTGACCCAGTGGGTACCGGTCCTTTCCAAAAAGTACAATACCAAAAAGACTCAATCATTCGTTACGTAGGTAATGCTGATTACTGGCAAGGCGCTCCAGCCATTGACCGTTTGGTATTCTCAATTACGCCTGATGCTTCAGTACGTTACGCTAAGCTTAAAGCTGGCGAATGTCATGTAATGCCTTATCCAAACCCTGCTGATGTTGAGCAAATGCAGAAAGACCCAGACATCAACTTATTAAGCCAAGAAGGTTTGAACGTTGGTTACCTCGCATTCAATACCCAAAAAGCGCCGTTTGATAACGTTAAAGTGCGCCAAGCGCTTAGCCTAGCGGTTAACAAGCAAGCGATTATTGATGCGGTATTCCAGGGTAGCGGTAAAATCGCTAAGAACCCAATCCCACCAACAATGTGGTCTTACAACGAAAAAGTTGTTGATTACTCTTACGATCCGGTAAAAGCCAAAGCATTATTAGCGGAAGCGGGTATTACTGACCTTAAGACCAATATTTGGGCAATGCCAGTTCAACGTCCTTATAACCCTAACGCGCGTCGTATGGCTGAAGTGATTCAAGCTGATTGGGCGAAAGTCGGTGTGACAGCTGAGATCGTTAGCTACGAATGGGGTGAATACCTTAAGCGTTCTAAGCAAGGCGAACACGATACGGTATTGCTAGGTTGGACCGGTGATAATGGTGACCCAGATAACTTCCTAAGTGTATTGCTAGGTTGTGATGCTGTTGGTGGCGGTAACCGTGCAATGTGGTGTCATAAACCATTCAATGACGTGATCATGAAAGCTAAGCAGATTTCTGTTCAAGCAGATCGTACACCGCTATACGAAGAAGCGCAGATGATTTTCAAAGAGCAAGCTCCTTGGATCACTATCGCTCACTCAGTGGCTTACAAGCCACTTCGTAAAGAAGTTCAAGGCTTTAAGATTGACCCTCTAGGCGGTCACCACTTCTATGGCGTGTCGCTAAAATAGTAATCCTTAAGGGGCTGGCAACAGCCCCTTTCCTTCCTTCAGACACAGAGCTGTAGTTATGTTTCAATTTATTATAAAAAAATTGATGTTGGTAATACCCACCTTCATCGGCATTACTCTTTTAACCTTTACGCTAATTCGCCTAATTCCTGGTGATCCAATTGAAGTCATGGCGGGAGAAAGAGGCGTGTCACCTGAGCGTCATGCTGCCTTGCGTGCCGAATTAGGCTTAGATCAACCCTTGTTGGTCCAATACTTTGATTATGTGAAAAATATTGCGAGTGGAGATCTTGGTCGTTCATTAATCACCAAGACACCTGTAACCGAAGAATTTATGACGCTATTTCCAGCCACGGTGGAATTGGCATCTTGCGCGGCATTATTTGCTATTTTGGTCGGGCTGCCCTGCGGCATTATCGCGGCGGTGAAACGAGGGTCCATATTTGACCACTCGGTAATGACCTTTTCTTTAACCGGCTATTCGATGCCCATATTCTGGTGGGCACTACTGTTAATGTTAGTGTTTTCAGTTCACCTAGGGATCACGCCCGTCTCCGGTAGGCTAGATGTTACTTATTGGATCGATGAAGTTACCGGCTTTATGTTAATCGATACCTTGTTATCAGGTGAAGAGGGCGCATTTGCCTCAGCACTGCATCACCTGGTGTTACCTAGTATTGTATTGGGCACTATTCCAATGGCAGTGATTGCCCGTATGACACGCTCTTCAATGCTAGAAGTGTTAGGTGAAGATTACATTCGTACTGCCCGTTCAAAAGGTATGGCGCCAATGCGAGTGATTGTGGTGCACGCTTTGCGTAATGCGCTTATCCCGGTGATTACGGTGATTGGCTTGCAGGTGGGGATTCTACTTTCAGGTGCCATTTTAACCGAAACCATTTTCGCTTGGCCTGGTATTGGTAAATGGCTTATCGAATCGATTGGTCGTCGCGATTATCCTGTAGTACAAGGTGGTATTTTAATTGTCGCCACCATCATTATTGTAGTTAATTTGCTAGTAGACATTATGTACGGCGTGGTTAACCCACGGATCCGTCATAGCAAATAACGGAGCATATTTTAATGTCAGAACAAACAACTAGCCCTGCTACTACAGGGCCACAAGTGCAAACCCCGCTGCAAGAATTTTGGGGTTACTTTAGCCAAAATACCGGCGCTGTGATTGGCTTGGTTTTCATTATTTGTATTTTAATCATCGCAATATTTGCCAGTGTGATTGCTCCGCATTCACCGGTTGAGCAATATCGTGATGCGCTATTATTACCTCCCGCTTGGCTAGATGGCGGAAATAGTTCTTACCTACTAGGTACCGATGATGTAGGCCGTGATATTTTGTCTCGTCTGATTCACGGCGCACAATTATCACTATTTATTGGTGTTCTCGTCGTGACCCTTTCTCTAGGCTTAGGCGTCATGTTTGGCTTAATCGCAGGCTTTTTTAGGGGCACCATTGAAACCGTGATTATGCGAGCGGTTGATATTATGCTGGCGATGCCAAGCCTGCTATTGGCGATTGCGATTGTGGCTATCTTGGGCCCAAGTATTTTTAATGCTGCGATGGCGATTGCCATTGTATCGTTGCCTCACTATGTGCGCTTAACGCGAGCCTCTACCATTGCCGAGCTAAACAAAGACTACGTAATATCTTCACGAGTGGCTGGTGCGGGTTCACTGCGTTTAATGTTTATTACTATTTTACCTAACTGTTTAGCCCCGTTAATTGTGCAAGCTACTTTAGGTTTTTCTAACGCTATTTTGGATATGGCTGCTTTAGGCTTCTTAGGTTTGGGCGCACAGCCGCCACAACCTGAGTGGGGAAGCATGTTGGCTGATGCCTTACAGTTTGTACAGCGCGCGTGGTGGGTGGTTACCTTCCCTGGCCTAGTCATTCTGTTAACCGTATTAGCCTTTAACTTAATGGGCGATGGCTTGCGTGATGCCCTCGATCCTAAGCTAAAGCAGTAGGAGATTAGTCGTGTCTTTATTAGAAGTTAATAACCTCACTGTTGAATTTGGTGATGGAGAGAATCCTTTTCGCGCGGTAGACCAAGTGGGTTACAGCGTAGAGAAAGGTGAAATTGTTGGCATCGTGGGTGAGTCCGGTTCCGGTAAGAGTGTCAGCTCTTTATCGATTATGGGCTTGATTGATTACCCAGGAAAGGTCACCGCTGATACGCTTAAGTTTGAAGGCCAAGATTTGTTGGCGATGTCAGAGAATAAGCGACGCGCTATCACTGGCGCTGAAATCGCGATGATCTTCCAAGAGCCTATGTCTAGCCTTAACCCTTGCTACACGGTTGAGTATCAAATCAGTGAAGCTTTAAAAATTCACCAAAGTGGTAATAAAAAGTGGCGTCGTCAGCGGGTTATCGAATTGTTAGACCAAGTGGGTATTCCTGACCCAGAGTCTCGCTTGAAAACCTATCCACACCAATTGTCTGGCGGCATGAGCCAGCGGGTGATGATAGCAATGGCGATTGCTTGTGATCCTAAATTGCTGATTGCCGATGAACCAACCACTGCCTTAGATGTGACCATTCAAGCGCAGATTGTGGACCTATTGCTCGATCTACAAAAGCAAAAAAACATGGGCTTGGTATTAATTACTCACGATTTGGCGTTAGTCGCTGAGTCTGCTCACCGAGTGATTGTTATGTATGCGGGTCAAGTGGTTGAATCTGGCCCGGCAGAAGAAATTTTCTCTAAACCTAAACACCCTTACACCCAAGCGTTACTGCGTTCACTGCCAGAGTCGTCGCTAGGTAAAGCGCGTTTAGATGCGTTGCCAGGTGTGGTACCAGGTGCATTTGACCGCCCAGTAGGCTGCTTGCTTAACCCTCGCTGCCCTTATGCAACAGAACGTTGCCGTAATGAGCGACCAAGCATGCAAGGCGAGGGCGTACGTCAAGTTCGTTGTTTTACGCCGCTAGATGACGCAGGGAGACCAAGCGCATGAGTGACACGATAATGAAAGCCGCAGCGCTAGACTCTCAGAAGGCTGAACCGCAACAGCAAGAGTCTGTGTTGTCGGTCAACGGGGTAACTAAACACTACCACGTGAAAGCCGGTATGTTTAAACCAGATGCTACGGTTAAAGCCTTAGATGGAGTGAGTTTTAAGCTTGAAAAAGGTAAAACCTTAGCGGTAGTGGGTGAGTCTGGTTGTGGTAAATCAACCCTTGCACGGGTACTGACCATGATTGAAACCCCCACTGCAGGAGAACTGTGTTTTGATGGAAAAGACATTCTTAGTCTAGGTAAAGATGCTGCCAAAGCTTTGCGCCAAAAAATCCAAATTATCTTCCAAAATCCCTATGGTTCGCTTAACCCTCGTAAGAAGGTAGGCACTATTTTAGAAGAGCCTTTGGTGATTAACAGCGACATGAGCAAAGCAGAGCGCAAGCAAAAAGCCTTAGCCATGTTAAGCAAAGTAGGGTTACGCCCTGAACATTATGATCGCTATCCACATATGTTCTCTGGCGGTCAGCGTCAGCGTATCGCCATTGCTCGCGGTTTAATGCTCGACCCTAAGGTTGTGGTTGCCGATGAACCTGTATCGGCCTTAGACGTGTCTGTGCAAGCTCAGGTGCTTAACTTAATGATGGATCTGCAAGAAGAAATGGGCTTAAGCTACATTTTTATCTCGCATGATTTATCGGTTGTAGAGCACATTGCTGACGAAGTGATGGTGATGTATCTCGGTAAAGCGGTTGAATATGCGTCTTGCGAAGAGTTGTTTACTAACCCTAAACACCCATACACCCAAGCCTTGTTGTCGAGTACACCACGTTTAGACCCCGCTCACCGCCGTGAGAAAATTAAGCTAGAAGGTGAGTTACCTTCACCGCTTAATCCGCCTAAAGGTTGTGCTTTCCATGCGCGTTGCCGTTACGCTAATGAGCGTTGCACGCAAGAACAGCCGGTATTGCTTAGTGCTGGGAATGCGCAAGTGGCATGTTTTGCCTTAGAAGAGGGGCGAATAGCCTAAGTACTTTGAAAATCAGTAAAAAGCGGGCTTGTCCCGCTTTTTTTATTGCTTCATCCCGTGTAACTTAGCTGAATTACCGAAAAGAGGAACTAAGGCGTTGCTATTGCTAGCTCTAGATACAGCGAAACTGAGATGGATGGTGCTCACCCTATTGCTTGGTGGCGTTAGCTGTTTGACATTCGCAGAGGCAAAATCGTTGGTCTGGGGTACTGCTTTTCAAACTAAGCCCAGTGTGATTGTTGATGAGCTTGATGCCAGTAGTAACTTTGTTAATCATTTACTGTTTGACCCCTTGTTTCTGTTTGACCAAAACGGCCAGGCTGGTGCGCGTTTAGTGGCTAGGTGGAAGATTATCTCGCCAACGCAAATTCAGTTTGAACTCAAATCGGGGATTAGCTTCCATTCGGGGAATCCACTAACAGCCGAAGATGTCGCGTGGACCTTTGATAAAATTAGCCAGCAATCGCACTTAAAAAGCCTATTCGCGCCGATAAAAAGCTTAAGGGCTATCAATCAACTCACCTTTGAAGTGAAAACATATCGCCCATTCTCACAATTGATTCAGCGTTTGAGCTATATATTCCCAGCGGATAAACAGCATTACCTTGCCTCTGATGATAGCGATGAAGTCACCGGTATTTCCGGTACTGGGCCGTTCAAGCTTGAGCGTTATGTACCAGGGATAGTCACCGAATTTTCTATCAACAAGGCGTATTGGCGAAAATCCCGGAGCAATATCACGCAGATAAAAGTGGTGCCGATTAAGCAATCTGAAATGCGTATGGCTAGCTTGTTCTCGCGAGATGTAGACGTGGTTGATCATGTGCCACAAAGCTATGTCGAATTACTCAGTAAAGACCAACAGTTATCGGTTATTCAAACAGAAGGGTTAAAGTGGTTAGCGATAGAGCTTAATCGAGGGCATCCTGCCTTAGCCAATAGAGTGGTACGCCAAGCGCTTAATTTGGCTATTGATAATGCTCGGCTGGCAGAAGTATTGGGTTCTTACACCTTAGTGTCTACCCAGTTAAGCATTCCCGGCCAGCCTGGTTATAATCCGCAGTTATTACCGCGTTATAATTTGTTACTGGCGCACCAATTGTTACAGCAAGCTGGCTATGACAAAGGTTTTAGCATCACCATGGCGGTGCCAAAGTTGCTATTTGAAGACCAAGCCAAAGTGGTTTCGCAACTGGTTACCATGCTAGACAGAGTTAATATCACGCTTAAGCCGCAGTGGTTAGACGAAGCGCAGTATCAACAAGCAATAGACAGTTGTGCCAGTGATTTAGTGTTAACCCGACGCCAAAGTGATGCTGGTAACGTATTAAGCATTGCCCGCGCTATCTATCTACAAGAGACTGACGGTGGCGCACCGTCCAGCACAACCTCATGCGCTGCTTACCAAAATGAGAACGTTGAGCAGTTGATTCTTGCGGCAGAGCAAGAGCTTGACGAGGTAAACCGGGCTGAAATCATTCAGCGCTTAGAACTGCAACTCTATCAAGAAGCGGTATTTGTCCCGCTGTATTGGCAGAGAAAAATATGGGCATTAAATCAGCGGATCAATCTCAAGAGTATTAATCGCGCCAATCCATTTCCATTGTTTGAACACTTAAAAGTGCTTGATTAGCGGTTTAGCTTTTTTGGCAGAAACGGTCTATTTTATTCTGAATACCGGCACTATCTAAACCTAACAATTGGTATATTTCATCTTGGCTGCCTTGCTCCACAAAGTGGTCGGGGAGGCCAATGTTAAGTACCTTAACGTGGTTCAGCTGCTGGGCGAACAAAAATTCATTCACCGCCGAGCCCGCGCCGCCTAATATGGCATTTTCTTCTAGGGTTACTAGCACATCATGGGTGGCGACTACATCGCGAATACAGGCCTCATCAAGTGGTTTAACAAAGCGCATATCCACCAGGCTTGCGTCTAAATGTTCGGCTACCGGAGCGGCTTTGCATAATAGGCTTCCAAAGTTGAGAATAGCGATTTTTTTACCTTCACGTAATACCCGTGCCTTGCCTATTTCCATCGCGGTCATGTCAGTATTAATTGGCGTATTGTCAGCACCACCACGCGGATAACGCACCGCAGCCGGCCCTTGGTGAAGGTGACCAGTATAAAGCATTTGGCGACATTCATCTTCATTGGCTGGCGCCATAATCACTAGGTTTGGCACCGTGCGTAAATAACTTAAATCAAAGGCCCCTTGATGGGTAGGACCATCTGCGCCAACAATGCCAGCGCGGTCTATAGCAAACAGTACCGGCAAGTTTTGAATGGCCACGTCATGAATAACTTGGTCGTAAGCGCGCTGTAAAAAGGTGCTGTAAATAGCCACTACTGGTTGGTAACCCGCAATGGCGAGACCAGCGGCAAAAGTAACCGCATGCTGTTCGGCAATCGCTACATCAAAGTATTGCTCAGGAAATTCTTTAGAGAAACGCACCATGCCAGAGCCTTCGCGCATCGCTGGGGTAATCCCCATCAACTTACTGTCTTGGGCCGCCATATCGCATAGCCAATCACCAAACACTTTAGAAAAGGTTGGTGCCGCGCCTTTACTTTTGGGCAGATTATTTTGGCTAGGATCAAATTTTGGGACACCGTGATAACCGATAGGATCTTGCTCAGCGGGTAAATACCCTTTACCTTTCTTGGTCATCACATGAAGGATTTGTGGGCCTTTAAGATCACGCATGTTAGTTAATGTGCGTACTAAGCCCTTCACATCGTGGCCGTCAATTGGGCCTATGTAATTAAAACCAAATTCTTCAAACAAGGTGCCAGGTACCACCATACCTTTAAGGTGCTCTTCGGCACGCCGAGCCAGTTCTTTAATCGGTGGCATACCGCTTAAGACTTTCTTGCTACCTTCTCGCAATGATGAGTAAAGCGAGCCAGATAAGATATTAGCTAATGAATTGTTTAGTGCGCCAACGTTCTCTGAAATCGACATCTCATTGTCGTTGAGAATCACTAGCATGTCGTTATGAATTGCTCCAGCGTGGTTCAGTGCCTCAAAGGCCATACCGGCGGTCATGGCTCCATCACCTATTACGGCAATCACCTTACGACCTTGCTGTTCTTTCTCGGCGGCGATTGCCATGCCTAATGCGGCACCGATAGAGGTGCTAGAGTGGCCAACACTTAATACATCGTAGTCACTTTCGCCACGCCACGGGAAGGGGTGTAAACCTTTAAATTGGCGAATGGTCGACATTTGTTCGCGACGACCAGTTAAAATTTTGTGTGGATAAGCTTGATGCCCCACATCCCAGACCAGTTTGTCAAAAGGAGTGTTGTAAACATAATGTAAGGCTACGGTTAGCTCTACCGCCCCCAAGCCCGAGGCTAAATGACCGCTCGACTGGCTGACACTGTTTAGCAGATATTGGCGAAGCTCATCACAAAGCTCAGGAAGCTGCTGCTGCTCTAGTTGGCGCAGTTGCGGAGGCAAATCAGCCTTAGCAAGTGTAGGGTAATCTTTAATATTCAGTGTCATATCAGATGCTTATCATTATTCTTATTGTTGACGACTAGTTGTTTCGATGTACGACATAATCAGCTAATAAGGCGAGTAACTCACCATTGTAAGGCAAACTCTCTAAAGCTTGAAGCGCTTCTTTACCAAGATTTTCCGCTTTATCTAGTGCGCCATCCAAGCCAAGTAAACTAGGATAGGTACTTTTGTTTAAGGCTTCGTCTGAACCTTGCGGTTTACCTAAGGTATCGGTATCGCTAATGATGTCTAAAATGTCATCTCGTACTTGAAAAGCTAAGCCTAGCGCATCGGCATAACGCGCTAAAGCCTGTTGGTGATCATCTTGCGAAATGTTGGCGCAAATAGCACCTAACATTACCGCAGCCTTAATTAAGGCCCCTGTTTTATGTCGATGAACCGTTTCTAATTGCGCCAAGCTAATCTGTTGGTTGGTTGCCGCTATATCTAGGGCTTGGCCACCACACATGCCATTGTAACCAGCGGCTTGGCTTAACACTCGCAACATCGCCACTTTTTGTGCATCGCTGACGGGAGCCTCGGCAATTAAGCTATAAGCCAAACCTTGCAGGGCATCACCAGCCAATATGGCGGTGGCTTCATCAAAGGCGATGTGGCAAGTGGCTTGGCCTCTGCGCAGGTCATCGTCGTCCATGGCGGGTAAATCATCATGAATTAACGAGTACGCGTGGATACACTCAACCGCGGCTGCAGCGGCATTTAGCGCCTCGCGCGGTGCACCGTTTAGTTGCCCAGTTAAATAAACCAGCAGTGGGCGAACCCGTTTACCGCCAAGCAATAAGCCGTGACGCATAGCGGCTAATAGGCGCGGGTCATTAACCTCTTGCTGTTCTAAAACGTGTTCGAGGTAAGTATTAACCTGCGATTGATAGTCAGCAATTGTGCTGGCTAGGCATGAATTCACTCAGCTGGCTCCTGCTCTAGTGGTTCTAAGGTATCGCCATTTGGGCCTTGGCGAAGAATATCCACTTGCTGTTGGGCTTGTTGCAACTTGGCTTGACCGGCATTGGCCAGGCTAATCCCGCGCTCAAATTGTTTGAGTGAGTCTTCTAGGCTTAATTCGCCCTGTTCAAGTTGTTGAACAATATCCTCAAGTTCGTCTAACGTTTCTTCAAACTTCATTTTTTCTGGTTTTTTTGCAACCACAGCCAAGGCCTCTCTGATGCTTCTGCTGGCGCAAAGTTACCTTAGCCACATAAGTAGGTCAAACTTGGGGCTCAAGTATTTTTATTTTGGTCGATAAATATATAAGAGCTAGCTGTGTCAAGATATTGATATGGGAACACAAATTACCTTCGATTCTGTTTTGGGAGTAGACTAGTATTAGTTTAATTAGAATCTCTAGGCTACAGGTTAAAAGGAATAGGCAGTGGACTTAGCAACGCTGATTGGGATTATCGGCGCCTTCGCATTTGTAATAATGGCGATGGTGATGGGGGGAGGGATCGAGATTTTTATCGATATCCCTTCGGTATTGATCGTTTTTTGTGGTTCGTTATTTGTTGTATTAATGAAATACAACCTTGGCCAGTTTTTAGGCGCAGTGAAAATTGCGGTTAAGGCCTTTGTATTTAAAGTAGACAAACCCGATGACTTAATTGAGCGTTCTGTGGAAATGGCTGACGCCGCCCGTAAAGGGGGCTTCTTAGCTTTGGAAGAAGCCGAGATCAGCAATCCATTTATGCAAAAAGGCATAGATATGTTGGTTGATGGCCATGATGCTGATGTGGTGCGCTCAACCATGGAGAAAGACATACTGCTTACCGCCGAACGGCATGAATTTGGCGCGGGTATTTTTAAAGCCATCGGTGATGTTGCGCCTGCTATGGGCATGATTGGTACGCTGATTGGTCTCGTGGCGATGTTGTCCAACATGGATGACCCAAAATCCATTGGGCCTGCCATGGCGGTAGCTTTGTTGACCACCTTGTATGGCGCTATCTTAGCTAACATGGTGGCCATTCCTATTAGTGAAAAACTGCAACTTCGAGCCGACGAAGAAAAGCTGAATCGTAGTTTGATACTCGATGCAGTATTAGGCATCCAAGATGGACAAAATCCGAGAGTGATTGAAGGGGTATTGAAAAACTACATTCCTGAAGGTAAACGCTCCTTGGGCACCACCGAAGAATAGGTAACGCACTATGGAAGAACCTTGCAAGTGTCCACCTGAAGGCTTACCCGCATGGATGGGCACATTCGCTGACTTAATGTCTTTGTTGATGTGCTTTTTTGTATTGTTGCTGGCCTTCTCAGAAATGGACGTGATGAAGTTTAAGCAAATTGCTGGCTCCATGAAATACGCCTTTGGCGTACAAAACCTGCTAGAAGTGAAAGACATCCCTAAAGGGACTTCGGTGATCGCTCAGGAGTTTCGCCCTGGCCGTCCAGAGCCAACCCCTATTGAAACCATCATGCAGCAAACCATCGACATGACGCAGGCCAAGCTTGAGTTTCATGATGGTGAAGAAGCCGATGCCGGCGGCCAACAAAAAGCAGCGGGTCAACAAACGGGTGGGCGAGCGTCTGCGACTCAAGCGCAGTCGGCCCAAAGCCAAGCTGAACAGCAAAGCCAACAAAATCAAACTGCCAAACGGATTGCTCAGCAGTTACGTGATCAAATTGAAGATGGGGCAATTGAAGTTGAGTCTCTAGGCCAGCAAATTATTATTCGAGTGCGCGAGAAAGGCGCTTTTCCTTCGGGATCTGCATTTTTACAACCTAAGTTTCGACCGGTAATTCGCCGAGTGGGTGAGGTGATAAAAGATATACCCGGCATTGTTACCGTATCGGGGCATACCGACAACCAGCAAGCCGAGTCAGAGCTATACCGGTCTAACTGGGATCTCTCTAGCCAGCGGGCCGTGTCAGTGGCGCATGAGCTGATTAAAGTGAAGGGCTTTGCTGAAGAACGATTAATCGTGAGCGGCTTGGCTGATACTCAGCCTTTGTTGAAAAATAATACCTTGGAAAATCGCCGCCGTAACCGTCGAGTTGAAATAGGTATTATGCAAGGTAAGGCTGCTCAATCTGGAGAAATTCAAGTCTCCGAGTAGCTCAGCATTGAGCCGTAACCCTGCGGGTTACGGCCACTATTTATCTATCACTTCACTTCGGTCCCCTCTGGTCTATAAACTAAATTGGCTCACTACGCTTTCTCGCGGTATAATTCGCGCCCAAATTTGTCGAGGCCGCTGAGTTATGAAGTTTATTGTTAAATTGTTCCCTGAAATTGCTATGAAGAGTAAGCCGGTGCGCAAACGCTTTAGCAAGATCCTTCAAAGCAATATTCGTAACGTAATCAGTCCCATCGATGAAACTATTCGGGTTCGTTTAGATTGGGACCGAATGGTAGTCACCTCACGTAATGACTCTGCAGAAAACCGCCAAGCGGTTATAGAAGCCTTATCTTCAACCCCCGGTATTGTGCATTTCTTAGAAGTGACTCAGCAAACTTTCACTGATCTGCATAATATTTATGAGCTCACTCATGATGTTTGGAAAGATCGACTAAAAGATAAAACCTTCTGTGTGCGGGTTAAGCGTAATGGCAAACATGATTTCTCATCCATTGAAGTTGAGCGTTATGTGGGGGGCGGCTTAAACCAACACTGTGAAAGTAACGGGGTTAAATTAAAGAACCCAGACGTTACGGTTAAGTTAGAAATCACCGATGATGTGATGTACTTAGTGCAAGCTAAACACCAGGGGCTAGGCGGATTCCCGATTGCGACTCAAGAAAGCGTATTGTCATTAATCTCTGGTGGATTTGATTCGGGTGTATCCAGTTATCAGTTAATCAAACGTGGCGCAAAGGTGCACTACTGTTTCTTTAACCTCGGCGGTCGAGCCCATGAGTTAGGTGTTAAGCAAGTCGCGCATCACCTTTGGAAACGCTTTGGTTCTTCGCATCGAGTTAAGTTTGTAGCGGTAGACTTTGATCCGGTGGTAAACGAAATTCTAGAGAAAGTCGATAACGGCCAAATGGGAGTGGTGCTTAAGCGAATGATGATGCGAGCCGCATCCAAGGTTGCCCAGCAATTAGATATTCCTGCATTAGTGACTGGAGAGGCTGTCGGGCAAGTATCGAGTCAGACCTTGGTCAATTTAAGCATGATTGACCGGGTTTCTGAAACCTTGATTCTACGTCCCCTAATTGCCACTGATAAACAAGACATCATCGACATATCTAAGCGTATTGGTACCGGTGACTTTGCTGAAACTATGCCAGAGTATTGTGGGGTTATTTCCAATAAACCTACAGTTAAAGCGGTCGAATCGAAATTATTGATTGAAGAAGAAAAATTCGATTTTGCTATCTTGGATAGAGTGGTTGAAGAGTCGCGAATTACTGATATTCGAGATATCGCCAAGCAAACTGATGAACAGGTTCATCAAGTTGATATTGCAGAGTTAGAAGATGATAAAGAAGCGGTTGTGTTAGATATACGCTCTCCTGAAGAGCAAGAACTTAAGCCGTTCGTCATGGAGAATGTAGCGGTTAAACATATCCCATTCTTTAAACTTGCCACCCAATTTGGCGACCTCGATCAAACCAAACACTACATGCTGTATTGTGACCGTGGGGTGATGAGTAAGTTGCAAGCGCTATACTTGCAAGATGCGGGCTTCACTAATGTGGGTGTGTATAGCAGTAAATAATGCTTATTATGCCGCTTAATGTCGGTGGGTCGGGGTTATTATCAGTCATAAATCCAGCGAATTCGCTGGATTTACTGTCTAAAAACAACAAAAAAGTCATTAAAAAATATAGTTTTTTGTACTTATTCAGCATTTCTTAAAGCTTTTAACAAAAGCCATAGTAAATTTCGGGCTTGCTCACACCCTTAGTCTCCATTTGGTATAAACTTAAAGTAGGTTTACAGCGTAAGGGGTCGATGTATGAGCGCTCTATTTTTAGTCACCGTTGTTGGTGAAGATAAACCCGGTAGATTAAATAGTTTGGCTGATTTAACTCACTCACATCAAGGTAAGTGGCTTAGCAGTCGAGTGATTAACTTAGACGGACAATTTGCCTGCATTTTTAAAGTCCAAATTCCTCAGAAAAATGAACAAGCCTTAAGGGATGATCTGGCCAATCTGCCTGATTTACAATTGAGCTTCCATGATTGCAAACCGGCACATTTAGTGAAATCAGCTGAAGTGAAATTAGTGATTGGCGCAGAAGATCGCCCTGGTTTAATTAATGATATCACTCGTCTATTGGTTGAACATGGTGTCAATGTCACTAAGCTAGAATGCCATCGAATGAGTGTGCCTGATGCCGGTGAAAATGTATTTACCGCTGAGCTAGACTTGATGATTCCAGACAGTGAGAACACCGCGGGGATTATTGCAGAAATTGAAGCCCTGCAACCTCAAATGGTGGTGAACCAACCTCATTAAACTGCAATGGGCAGCGAGCTGCCCATTTTACTGGCTTGCTATTTAGCGTAAATTGAATTCTTTTACGGCATTTAAAATACTACGGATACTGTATTGGCCGATAAATTTGCCATTTTGCACCACTGGCATCCTGCGGCGTTTGTCGTTAATCAGCTTTTCGGCTACTGCCAAAATATCCATCTCAGGACCAACGCTGTCCACTTCTTCGGTCATGAACTCTTTTACCATGCCACCAATTTCGCCATGGTAAGTCCCTTTCAAGATAGCTTGTAAACAATCGATTTCAGAGATGACACCTACGACTTCTCGTTGATCATTTAGCACGGTTGCTCCAGATACTTTTGCTGTCAGCATAATATCAATGGCATCAAATAATGAGGTGCTGGGTTTAACCGTAACCGGATTTTTAGTCATATGGTTAATGGCTTGAATAGAGCTTAAGGCCATGCCTTCTTCCTTAAAGTATGCTGAGTATTTTTAAGATATGAATAAAAAAACGCTTTTTGTCCAGAGCTTTGTATGAAAAAGCGGTTCAACTTAAAAAAACTAGATGAGGTTTATGTTTATTGTAGTTGTTATGTTGCAAAGCAGCCTTCTATTTGTGTTGATAATGTATGCTGGTCCAAGCTTTAGTGAAGATTACAGGCGAATGATTCATTTTTACTAGGCTGGTGGATAAATTTGCTACAAATTCTGTGAACTATTAGTGGTTTAGTCTACTATTTTTGACGTTACACTAATTCTATCTGGGCTAAATAAGCGACTGAGAATTCTCTAATGAGCCAACGAAAGCTGCACGACCTCTTTTCTCCAAAATCCATTGCTGTTATTGGTGCGTCAAATCGGCCTTTGCGTCCCGGCAACGTGGTCATGAAAAATTTAATGAGCGCGGGTTTTAACGGGCCAGTTATGCCTGTAACGCCAAAATATAAAGCCGTGTTAGGGGTATTGGCTTACCCCAGCATTGAGAAGCTTCCTCAGCGTCCCGATCTCGCGGTAGTGTGTGTTAATGCTAAACGATTACCAGAGGTGGTTGAGAAGTTAGGCCAATTTGGTTGTAAAACTGCGGTCATTACCGCGGGTGGGTTAGACGACGAGTTAGATGATAAAGGGCAGCCTATTGTTGAGCAGCTCACTCAGATTGTGCAACGCTATGGCATGCGAATTCTAGGCCCCAATAGCTTAGGGCTAATATTACCCCAGATTGGCCTTAATGCCTCTTTTGCTCATGCCGACGCACAGCCGGGTAAAATTGCTTTTGTGTCTCAGTCTGCCGCAGTGTGCACTACCGTATTAGACTGGGCTAATAATAAAGGCATTGGATTCTCGTCATTTATTTCTCTAGGGGATGCTCTAGATATCGATTTCGGTGAACTGTTAGATTACTTATCGCGGGATGCTAAAACCCAGGTAATCATGCTTTACATTGATTCGGTAAAAGATACTCAGCGCTTTATGTCGGCAGCCAGAGCAGCCTCGCGCAATAAAGCCATTTTGGTGATTAAGTCAGGGCGCAGTAGCTTAGGGGCGCAAGCTGCATCACTACATACTGGCGGCCTTGTCGGTAATGATGCGGTGTATGACGCTGCTTTCAAACGTGCCGGTATGCTGCGGGTAAAAGACTTACATGAATTGTTCGCCGCGGTGGAAACTCTCACCTATGCAAATCCATTGCGTGGGGAGCGCTTAGCCATTATTAGCAACGGTGGTGGTCCAGCAGTATTAGCGGTTGATGCGCTGATGGAGCGAGGTGGCAAGCTGGCCACCTTTTCGCCGCAAACCTTGGCGCAACTTGCCGAAGTATTGCCTTCGACTTGGTCTGGGCAAAACCCCTTAGATATAGTCGGGGACGCCGACCCAAGCCGTTACGCTAAAGCCTTAGATATTGTCGCTTCCAGTGGCGAGGCAGACGCGCTGTTACTGATGCATGCTCCCTCAGCATTAGCGGGTGCCGAGGATACCGCCAACGCCTTAATCGAGGTGATAAAGCATGACAGTAAAGCCAGGCGTCTTAATATCCTCACTAACTGGATGGGGGAGGCAACCGCTTACCCCGGGCGTGTCGCTTTCACCAAAGCGGGTATTCCAACTTACCGAACGCCTGAAGGCGCGGTGGGTGCGTTTATGCACATGGTTGAATTTCGCCGCAATCAAAAGCTATTGTCTGAAACGCCAAGCACTACCGATGAAGCCGCGGTTGATCAAAATGCTAAACTCATCTTGCAGCAAGCGCTGGAACGACACACTTACGTATTAGAAACCCACGAAGCCAAGCCCTTGTTACAAGCCTATGGTTTGCAAACGATTGACACTTGGTTAGTGCATGACGTTGAAGAGGCCATTTCTTGCGTTAACCAGATTGGTTACCCAGTCGCATTAAAGGTTCAGTCTCCTGATATTTTGCATAAATCGGATGTGCATGGTGTCAGTCTAAATATTAATAATCAGCAAGAGTTGGTTATTGCCGCTGAATCAATGTTAGCGCGGGTACAGCAAGCGTACCCACAAGCTAAGGTCGAAGGGATGATTTTGCAGCGCATGGCGCTGACCGCCGGGGCGCAAGAGTTGCGAGTCGCGGTAATTAACGACCCGGTATTTGGCCCTGCCATCTTTTTAGGTGAGGGGGGATCTGAGTGGGATGAAACTAAAGATGCAGCGGTGGCGCTACCGCCACTCAATATGGGCTTAGCGCGTTACTTGGTAATATCAGCACTTAAAGCCCAAAAAATTAGAGACCGCAGGCTACCCAATGGCCTAAAAATGGAAGCGCTTTGCAGCATGTTAACCCGCATATCCAATTTAATCATTGATTGCCCAGAGATCGCGAGGCTTGATTTAAACCCAGTTTTAGCGGCGGGCGACAATATCACTTTACTGGATGTAAATATGCGGCTGCAAGCGGTGGATGCTCGAGGTGCACAGCGATTGGCTATCCGCCCTTATCCCAAAGAACTAGAAGAATACTGTCAGACTAAAAGTGGTAACAGGGTATTACTCAGGCCGATTTTACCTGAAGATGAACCTAACCATTTGGCCTTTGATTCATCACTTACCGAAGAAGACCGTTATAAACGCTATTTTGGGGCTCGCGGCCAAATGACCCATGAAGAAATGGCCTTATTGACTCAAATTGATTATGCACGAGAAATGGCCTTTATCGCGGTAGACGAGCTAGCCGAAGATGACCGCGCTATCTTAGGGGTGGTGCGGGCCAGTATCGACCCTGATAATCTAGAAGCCGAATTTGCTATGGTGGTAAGAAGTGACTTGCAAGGCCAAGGCTTGGGCAAACAGCTGCTGCAAAAGCTCATCCGTTACTATCAGTCGATGGGTACGCAAACCTTAAGTGGCATTACCATGATCCAAAACCGTGGCATGGCAGGTTTAGCTAAACACCTTGGTTTTAGGGTGAAGTTTGAGCTAGAAGACGGAGTGATTGAAATGCACTTAGATCTACAAAATAAAGACCAGGACGAAGCCAACTAAGGCTTAGCTACTTAACTAAAATGTTAGCCAAGTAGCTAGATACGGCTAATAGCTCAATGCTACAAATTGTTGCATCACCGCACAGTTCGCATTGATGCGTTGGTCAAAGTCCTCTAAAGCTGGGGTTTCACTGCAGGCCCCTTGCTTGGCTCCTAATCTCACTAAGCAAGATTCAAACGAAGTATCGTAGTGGTTATGAATCAAGCCATCCTCTAGTGGGCAACCATCAATGCTATTGTCGGCGGCTAACTTAAAGTATTTGGCTAAGCTGTCGCGCAGGCCATAACTAAAAGTAGCGGCTGCTTGTTGGGGCTCAAAAGAATACACGTAACAACAGTGCTGCAAGACATCTTCATGGCAAGTTAAAATACCATCGCCACTGAGTTGTTTCAGTAAATCTTGTTGCGCCAGCAACAACACGCCTTCTGCAGAGGTGCCTTCGCCTGCGAAAGCTTTCCCTGCTTCAAATTCAAAACCTCGGTTAGGGTTTTCACCATACTGGTTAAAACGATGACCAGCTTTAAAACCGGTAGGGTTAACCAATGGCAATAGGCTTAAATTTACTTGTTTAAATACCTCACTGTTTAACGCCGACAGAAACTTCAGCATACCCCAAGGGCCGGCAGCTTCTTCGCCATGGAAGCCCGCACTAATTAAAATATTAGGCAATGTTGCTTGTGGTTCAGGCGATTGGTATAAATCGAGAGGGTAAGCCTCTATATGACCGAGAGTGTGTTTTAGCATACCTAAACGTTGCATTTGCTGACCGAGTAAGCTGTAAAACGCATCAATGTCGTTACTAGCGTAGCCAAACTGGGCAGACTGCCAGTGAAATTGTTGGAAAGAAGAACGGCTCAAATCTAAGCTCCTGCGCGATGTTAGCGAGTGAAAGGCTAACACTACCAGCAGTTTCGCCTAGGCTCTAGCCCTTTTAATCATGAGGCAAGATATGAAAGTTGGGGCGCGGTTAATCATCGTGTTCGGGGTGTAGGCTAATCACTCGATTTAATTCTTGTTCAAATAAACTAACGATGGCTTGATGCTTTTTATGTAAGTAGAGGTGACTTTGAATCTCTATATAGGGGGCATCGAGGCAGTGTTTTATGAGTAAACGTTGCTCTTCTGATAATAAAAAATGCACCGCGTCGTGGGTCGCTGCAAAATAGTCAGCTCTGCCTCGGCTGAGCATTTCTACCATCAATTCAGTAGACGGCACTTTACTGTAACCTACCTCTGAGAGTTGATAAAAAATGTCGAAATAAGGAATGCCATGGGTACCCACGGGTTGCAGGTTTTTAAGTTGAGCGGGGTCGCTAATACATTGTTGGTTAATATGTACCCACACCCATAACTTTGCGGTTTCTATAGGCACATTTACTTTTATCATCTGTGGAGATTCGCGTGAGGGGATATCGTAAGGAAAAGCCTCTGCATCTAGTTCTCCCATTATCGCCAAATGATGGGCGCGGGCTTCGGGCAACTCTATTACTTGTAGCGTAATATCTAAGTTGGCCGCAGCTTCATGCAGATAGTCTAACCATGGCTCTTCTTCGCTGTTGTCCATATCTAGATCTATCGAGCCGACCTTGAATGTAGCGGCAGCGTTAAGGCTACAGCTGAAAAACAATAATGCTAAGTTGGCTAGTGATAAATATTGTTTCACTGAAATCATCAATTCAACGGTTTTTTGTAAGTATAGAAGTCTATTGGTCTGAGGATGTAATTATTTTCAATAATCTTACCGCTTTTCAACTACTAAAAATATTCGGCGATGCGCAAATACTGGCTACGAATGTGCTCAATCAGTCGCTTTATTTTCTTCGGTTGTTGGCGGGCGAAGGAGTAAACCGCATAAATACCTAGTGCTTTAGCGGCTGGACTACTAATACTTCTTGTAAGCGCTAGGCGGCCAAATCTTCAAGCGCTAAAAATATTCAGCGATGTGCAAATACTGGCTACGAATGTGCTCAATCAGTCGCTTTATTTTCTTCGGTTGTTGGCGGGCGAAGGAGTAAACCGCATAAATACCTAGTGCTTTAGCGGCTGGCCTACTACTACTTCTTGTAAGCGCCCGGCGGCCAAATATTCAAGCACTAAAAATATTCAGCGATGCGCAAATACTGGCTACGAATGTGCTCAATCAGTAGCTTTATTTTCTTCGGTTGTTGGCGGGCGAAGGAGTAAACCGCATAAATACCTAGTGCTTTAGCGGCTTGGCCTACTAATATTTCTTGTCAGCGCTAGGCGGCCAAATCTTCAAGCACTAAAAATATTCAGCGATGCGCAAATACTGGCTACGAATGTGCTCAATCAGTAGCTTTATTTTCTTAGGTTGTTGGCGGGTGAAGGGGTAAACAGCATAAATACCTAGTACTTTCGCGGCTTGGCCTACTAATACTTCTTGTAAGCGTCCGGCGGCCAAATCTTCATGCACTAAGCAACGAGGCACGTAAATAATACCGTGACCGGCAATGGCTGCTTTACGCAAAGCCCGCGCATTATTGGTGCTAAAACCGCTATTGACGCGAACGGCTTGAGTTTTGTTTTGCTCGTGAAATAACCACTCTTCGGCGCCCCCCTCTTGGTAGCTATAACTTAAACAGCAATGTTTCGGTAGCTCTTCTGCTGTCCAAGGTGTTCCTCGCTTAAGTAAATAGCGAGGACTGGCGACGACGACCCAATGTGAGTCGATGATATGGCGAGCAATCAGTGATGAGTCGGGCAGGCTACCGGTACGGATAGCCATATCAAAACCGTCTTCAAGTAAATCGACAAAGCGGTTATCCATCGACATTTCAATGCTAATTTCTGGGTGAGCCTCACTAAAGCCTGCTAGGGCTTCGGCCAATAATAGTTCGCCTGAAATAGTGGGTACGCTGATCCTGATTTTGCCACTTAAGCTTTCTCCGTATTCAACTACTTCTGCAAAGGCTTCTTGGGCGCTCAGTGAAATATTTTTGGCTTGAGCAAATAGGGCTTGGCCAGCCTCGGTTAACGAGAGTTTTCGGGTGGTGCGGTATAAAAGTTGTACTGCTAGCTCTTTCTCTAAGCGGGCAACCCGTTTACTCACTACCGAGTTCGTGAGTTCGCGTTGTTCTGCGACGCGACTAAAGGAGCCTTGTTCAACCACATCAGCAAATAAAATCAGGTCATCTACATTTGGCATCTTTTGGAAATAATCTATTTCTTTATTTCTATATATGGATAAATTACCAAGGTGTAAGCTAAATGTTAAATAAAAGTTTAATTTTTACATCAAGGGTGTGCTGGGTTTCACGCTATGCACTAAGGTCTGATTCCAGCTTTACGCCACTTGACTAGAATGAACAGACTAAAGCATAGCGCTGTAGCAATTAATCGCTCAAGAGCCAGAGGTAAGGAATGACCCAAACAGGATTACGGATCTATCCAAGTAAACCCAACAAGGTGTATTTTTATGCCACCTGTTTATTAGACGTTCTCGACCCTGATGGCGGTATGGCGGCTGTTGAGTTAATTGAGCGCGAAGGCATAGAAATCATCTGGGTCGAAAAACAAAGTTGCTGTGGCCAACCCGCCTATACTTCAGGCTATCAAGACCAAGCAAAAACCGTGGCGCTAAGCCAAATAGCCTTGTTCCCTGAGGATCACCCTATTGTGGTGATGTCGGGCTCTTGCGCCGGCATGATGTTTAAACACTACCCCTCTCTATTTGCCGATGACCCTAGGCTGCATGCTCGGGCTCAAGCGTTTAGCGAGCGGGTGTATGAGTTTAGTGAGTTTTTACTAAGGGTGTGCCGAGCCACTTTACAAGATAAAGGCGAGCCTACCTCGGTGGTATTACATACCTCTTGCAGCGGTCGCCGAGAAATGGGTATTCATGTCAGCTCACAGGCTTTGCTTGCGCAGCTCAATAATGTGGAAATTAAAAACGCCGCCTACGAAACCGAATGTTGTGGTTTTGGTGGCAGCTTTGCGCTGCGCCATGCCGATATCAGCCAAGCTATGGTTGAAGACAAGGCCACTCACTTGAGCCAATCATCGGCCAAGCAACTGGTCAGTGCCGACTGGGGCTGCTTGGCCAATATTAACGGCCACTTGGCTTATCGTGGCGAAGCCGCTTCGTTTCAAGGTAAGCATTTAGCCAGCTTTTTGTGGCAACGCACCGCTGATGAAAGGGGCGAGCAATGAGCGTTCAACACTATCAAGCCAAGCAGTTTAAAAGCCAAGCTCGCGAAGCCTTAGCCGATCAACAGTTGCGCGATAACTTTCGTGGCGCAATGGACTACCTCCAACAAAAGCGTAAAGATGCCTTTAACGATCCCGATGAACTTGCCCAGCTGCGCTTACATGCCGAGAATATTCGCCAGCGTTGCTTAGCTAAACTACCCGAGTTATTGGAACAGTTAGAGCGTCACTGTGAGGCCAACGGGATTAAGGTGCATTGGGCTGAAGACGCCGCTCAAGCCCAACAACTCATTGCGGGCTTAATTCAGCAAGCGGGTGGCCAAAAAGTGGTGAAAGGCAAGTCGATGGTGACTGAAGAGATCGCTTTGAATCAGCATCTTGAAAGCTTAGGCATTGAATGTGTTGAAAGTGACATGGGCGAGTACATTGTACAGCTAGCAGAAGAAACTCCCTCGCATATCATTATGCCGGCGATTCACAAGAACAAGCAGCAAGTGGCCGATATATTTCAGCAACATATTAAAGACTTTAACTACACCTTATCAGTCGACAAGCTGATTCAAACTGGCCGCGAAGTATTGCGCAGCAAGTTTCAACAAGCCGATGTGGGCATTTCTGGGGTTAATTTTGCGGTGGCCGAAACGGGCACTTTGTGTTTGGTTGAAAACGAAGGCAATGGCCGAATGACCACCACCGTGCCGCCGTTGCATATTGCGGTAACGGGTATCGAAAAAGTGGTGGAGTTTCTCAGTGACGTGCCGCCGTTATTTAGCATACTTACCCGTTCCGCGACCGGCCAACATATTACCACGTACTTTAATATGATCTCTGGGCCTCGCCGCGCACCAGAGCGAGACGGCCCCCAACAAGTGCATTTGGTGTTGCTTGATAATGGTCGTTCGCAAGCTTACGCCGACGAGGCCCTACGTAAAACCCTGCAGTGTATTCGCTGCGGAGCGTGTATGAATCACTGCCCAGTATATACGCGGGTTGGGGGGCATGCCTACGGCACCACGTATCCTGGCCCCATTGGTAAAATTATCTCGCCACACTTGCAAGGTTTAGCCAATACCAGTGACTTAGTCACCGCCTCTAGCTTATGTGGGGCTTGTGAAGAAGTATGCCCGGTGAACATTCCCATCCCCAGTTTATTGCAGCGCTTACGCCGCGATGCCAAATTACCCACCGAAGCTGGCCAGCCTTCACTCAAAGGCCAAGCCAGTGCCGCCAGTGTTGTTGAGCATACTGCCTGGCGCGCTTGGGCATGGTTAAGCACTCACTCGGCCATTTACAACGTTTGTACCTCGCTTGTTTTAAGCTTAGCTAAGTTTATCCCCATACCAATGGGGGCGTGGACACGTTGCCGAGGCAAACCTGCCTTGGCCGAGCAGAGCTTCCATCAAGCAATGAAACAGCGTCAACAACAGGCTAACAAACAGCCTATCAGTCAATCAGCAGACCAAAGCAGTGCCAGCAATAAGGGATCAAATTAATGGTGATGACGGATTCTATGGCTAAAAGCCATATTATGGCGCGCTTAAAAGGGGTGAGTGCCTTAGCGCCTCAGGCCTCTACAGGTAGCCATCAACCGTGGCAAGCTCAATCAACTGAACAGCGGCTACAGCGCTTTAGTCAGTGTTTAGAGGCGGCGCACGCCGATGTACTTAGCATTACCAGCAGCAGTCAGCTTAGTGCTTGTTTAATTGAGTTAGCCGAGCAACATAACTGGAAAACCGCCATGCGTGGCAGCGGCGGAGAATGGGCAGAGCTGTTTGAACTCGCACTGGCCGGGCGAGTGCCGCTTAGCCCGTTTACGCAAAGCTTTGAGTGGCACAAACAAGCCCTGTTTAACCAAACTAGCGTAACGTTAACCGGCTGCGACGCGGCCATTGCCGATACTGGTACGGTGGTACTTAAACCGAGTGAAGCCGAACCCCGCAGCTTGTCGTTAATTGCGCCCTGTCATGTGGCGGTGATTAAAGCCAGTCAAATTATTGATAACTTCCCGCAATTAATTGAGCAGCAACAATGGTCACAAGGTTTACCCAGCAATGTGCTGCTTATTTCAGGGCCATCAAAAACGGCTGATATTCAACAAACCTTAGCCTACGGAGCCCATGGCCCCAGTCAGCTAATTATTATTGTGGTAATCAGCGAATAGCCCTGTGAAGCAAGCAGTGCTTTGTAAGGTATTCACTTTAGTTTTGCTGGCCGAGGAACATCTTCCCGGCCAGCAACTTTTTATAAATAGATTCAGGAATAAACCATGACTCAAACAACTAGCCCTGTATTAGAAGGATCTTACCAACAACTGTTTGAGCGCCTAGCCGAGCACTTTGAGCCCACGCAGCTGATCACCAGCGCTGCGCAAACGCTGGCTTATGGCACCGACGCCAGTTTTTATCGGCTTATTCCAAAGTTGGTGGTTAAGGTGAATCACCTAGAGCAGTTACAAGTGGTCATGGCCAATTGCGCCCAACTAGCCTTGCCTTATACCTTTCGCGCCGCAGGTACCAGTTTGTCGGGGCAGGCAATCAGCGATTCAGTACTGATTTTACTCAGTGATGATTGGCGCCAGCATGAAATATTGGATAATGGCGAAAAAATCAGCCTACAGCCTGGCGTCATCGGCGCAGATGCCAACCGTTACTTAGCACCGTTTCAACGCAAAATCGGCCCCGATCCGGCCTCCATCAATGCCTGTAAAATCGGCGGTATTGCCGCCAATAATGCCTCGGGTATGTGCTGTGGCACGGCGCAAAATTCATATCACACTATGGCTTCTATCACGGTGGTGTTTTCTGATGGTTCGGTATTAAATACTGGCGACCCACATAGCGTAGCAGCCTTTAAGCGCAGCCACGCTGGCTTGCTAGAAGGGTTGTTAGCGCTGGCGAAAAACACCCAACAAAACCAAGCTTTAGCCGACAAAATCCGCCATAAATACCGCTTGAAAAATACCACTGGTTACAGCCTTAACGCGTTGGTGGACTTTAGCGACCCTTTCGATATTTTGCAGCACCTAATGATAGGCTCTGAAGGCACGTTGGCTTTTATTGCTGAGCTTACCTATAACACCGTTATCGAGCATCCACACAAGGCGTCAACGCTGCTGGTATTTGCCGACAGCGATACTGCCTGTAAAGCGGTGCAGGTGTTAGCCGACCAACCCGTTGCGGCAGTGGAGTTAATGGATGGCCTCGCGTTAGCGTCGGTAGCCAATAAGCCGGGCATGCCAGACTTTATAGCCAGTTTAGATAAACATGCATGCGCTTTGTTAGTGGAAACGCGCAGTAGCCAAACCGATGAACTCAACCAGCTTTGTGAGCAAGTGATGGGCAGCTTGCAGAGTTTCTCTCGCATCGGTGAGGTAGCATTTACCACTAAATCCAATGAAACCGCCGCGTTGTGGGCGATTCGTAAAGGCATGTTCCCAGCAGTAGGGGCGGTGCGCGAAACTGGCACAACGGTGATTATTGAAGATGTTGCCTTTCCGGTAGCGCGCTTAGCTAATGGGGTCTGCGAGTTGCAACAACTATTCATTGAGCACGGCTACACCGAGGCGATTATCTTTGGCCATGCCTTGGCGGGCAACTTACATTTTGTATTCACACAAGGCTTTGATGACCCGGCAGAAGTGGCGCGTTATGGCCGCTTTATGGATGCTGTAAGCCAGTTGGTGGCGGTTAAATACCAAGGTTCGCTAAAGGCGGAACATGGTACGGGGCGCAATATGGCACCGTTTGTAGAGCTAGAGTGGGGCGCCGAAGGTTTAGCCTTAATGCAACAAATTAAGCAGCTGTTCGACCCCCAAAATTTGCTGAACCCTGGGGTTATCCTCAATAGCGATAGCCAAGTGCATTTAGCCAATTTAAAACCCATGCCAGCCGCCAATGAGTTGGTAGATAAGTGTATTGAATGTGGCTTTTGTGAACCCGTTTGCCCCTCTCGTAGCTTAAGTCTTAGCCCGCGGCAACGTATAGTATTGTATCGCGAGTTAAGTGAATTGCGCCGCAGTGGCAGTGATGCCCCGCGCCTGGCTGAGTTAGAAAAAGACTTTAAATATCTAGGCATAGATACCTGTGCTGCGGTAGGTTTATGTGCCGACCGTTGCCCGGTGGGCATTAATACCGGTGACTTAGTGCGGCAATTACGCGAGCAACAATATGCGAAGTACCAAAACATCGCCCGTTGGACAGCCGAACATTTTTCCAGTGTAGCAACCATGACCCGTCTAGGTTTAGGCACCGCCGAGCTGGGGCAAAAAGTACTGGGGTCGGGCGCGGTAAGCGCAATCAGTAAAGGTATTACCAACATATCGGCAGGCAAGGTGCCCACTTGGAATCCCGCTTATCCTACACGCGCCAAATACCAGCCACCACAAGCCCGTTTTCATAAACAAAAAGTGGTATATATACCGTCTTGTGCGGCGCGAACTATGGGGCCGCAAGCCGGCGCTATCGACCCTCGGCCACTGGTAGAGGTGACCTGCAGCGTGTTAGAAAAAGCCGGCTTTGAAGTGATAATGGCCGATAAGGGCGATGATTTATGTTGTGGCATGCCCTATCACAGCAAAGGCATGTTAGAGATTGCTGCCGACAAATCACAGCAGCTAGAAACGCTTATTTGGCAACTGAGCGAACAGGGCCGCTGGCCAGTGTTAATGGACACTAGCCCCTGCGCTAAACGCAGCAAAGAGCAGTTTAGCCAGCCCCTCGATATATATGAGCCAATAGGTTTTATTCACCAACACGCACTTAACAAGCTAGAGATAGCCAAGCTTAGTGAACCTGTAATGCTTCACCTTACCTGTAGTTCGCGCCGCATGGACATGCACGATCCGCTGCTCGATATTGCTAAACATTGTGCTGAGCAAGCCATATTACCTGAGCACATATACTGCTGCGGTTGGGCTGGCGATAAAGGCTTTACCACCCCAGAGCTAAATAAAGCCGCCTTAGCGCCCCTAAAAGCCCAAGTGCCAGAGGGCTGCACCCGTGGTTACAGCAATAGCCGAACCTGCGAAATTGGTTTGTCGCATCACAGTGGGGTGGTGTATCAATCGATATTGTACTTAGTGGATGAAGTGAGCGTGTAAGGCTTAGTAGCATCATATCACTGCGCATACCTAGTAAATATGAGTGTTATGCTCGCAACTTTAGTTTGGCAACAAGTTCTGCGGTAAGCAAAGCTTGTTGCCAACTTGGAAGTGGACAAAAGAGCGTTACGTTGTTAGTTCAAATACAGGCGACTCGGATTAGATTAAGTACGGTTGGATCGGAGTTAACGCCTCAAATAACGGGCGCCCAAAATTGCCCGAGCGCAGCGAGGCTTGGGCGTCCCTTTGATTTGTTGGTTATGTGAATATCGCACACAGTACTTAATAAGGCCCGCTTTTCACTGCCAGACTCTTGATACTAAATGAATTGATTTAGCCATTGTTTTGCATTATCCATAGCATCCAACCAATCCTCCTCTTCCATCATATGATCAGACTCGGGGTACTCCACCAGTTTTAGCTTATTTGGTGAGTCAGCATAATGAGGTACTAATTGATGATGAAGTGCTTTTGCGCTCGCTGGAGGAACGGTTGCATCCTTACCTGCAACAAGGGTTAGCAGTGCAGTGGGATGAATGTCTTCGGAAAACAAGTGTGGGCTTTCGGGAGAGTCACCCCAGTTAGGACTACCAATAAACAATGCCGCACATTTTATTCTTGTTTCCTCAACTATGACTTTATAACTAATAAACGCACCCATTGAAATTCCAACGAGGCCAAGCTTAGAAGGGATAATTAGATTTTGTTCATCTAATTCATCAATAAGTGAAGGGATCTCAATAGCTGTCTTTTTGACTACTTCAATAAAGCGCTGGTCAAAATAACCACTGTCATAAGCAAAGTAGTTATTAAAGTCAGGGTGTTGGCGATCACCATGCCCCCAACTATCAATCCCAATAAGCAAGAAACCTTCTTCGGCTAACATGTCCAGATCTGGTTTCTGAACATCTTTACTGGCAGAGAAGCCATGAAGAAAAAGAACGGTTCCTCGCTCTTTTGATTGCTCGATTGAATCTCTATAAACAAGCAGTAGTGGGATTCCGCTAATTGTTCTATTCGTAGTTAACATATTATCCAATTTGATTTGTTAAGCAATCTACTGTACCTGAACGCATTCACATAACGCCTTTGTCTAGCGAATCCCCTCATAATCCCGAGGAAAATCATAAAAGTAGACGCGCACTCCGTGGTTTGATCTAATGGAGACGTGAAGGGACAGCCATCTCTCATCAACTCAACCGGCGCACCTAAAATCCAGTAGCGCACTCTGAACGGATAACAAGACACTTATGATAAGTTATTCGAATAAACACATCAGGAGGATGACAAGACACCCATGATAAGTTAATAAGTATTCCTCTAGAAAGCAATGCAGAAGCACTTAATAAAACCATTAGTTTTGGTATGGAAAAAGCTGTGTTTGACTATGTTGTTCTTAAGAGGGCCTAACAAGCTTTGGGGAATAAATGCGTTATCCATTATTGATTATGCTTAAATTGTAGCTCTACCAAGCGTTGGTATAAGTCGCAGCTTTTCATTAACGACAAGTGATCGCCGGTGTCGACTAAACGGCTTTGATCCAATACCGCAATTTGGTGGGGATGCTGAATGGTGGAAAGGCTTGCTCGTGTACCTTAAACACTTTACTATCAATGCAAATCTTGCATCAGTTAGTTATTTTGCGCATATTTTTTCTGATTAGTTTATTGATTGCCAATCTTATCTCTACGCCAACCATGGCGATGGGAGAGGCATTCATGTCTACTATGATGATGCACCACAGCGCAATCAATACTGCCCACGATTGTCATTCGGCAGCTAGCGCTAAACAGCAAACTCAAGACCATCAATCAATGGACCATGCTCGCGTGGCGGTTGATGTTTGCGACAACAATGCCGCCGCCGAGCAATGTAAAATCCAATGCGAATTATCCGCCTGTAGTGCCACCCCTTTTGGTTTAACTACCCACTTTCCGCTACCTGCGTTCGCCAACGATGCTCCCGCTTTTAGCTATCTTCGTTTTTTCCCTACTAAACACCAAGAGTCGCTTTACCGACCTCCGCTTATTAGTTGATTTATACAAAATAAATCCGTAAATCACTAGTAAGGAATTTTTATGATACCCCGTTATATTGCAGGGTTGTTGATGCTATTTGTAATCGATGCATCAGCACAATCACTGCGTCTACAAGACGCTGAGCAAATAGCATTGCGGCTTGATCCCGCCGCCGAAATGTTTCAGCAGCAACAGCAACAGTTTGCAGCGCAAGCCATTGCTCAATCGCAGTTGGCCGACCCCATGTTAAAGCTTGGCTTGGGTAACTTGCCTATCGATAGCTTCGCTCTAGATCAAGATCCCATGACTCAAGTTAGTCTAGGTCTTGCCCAACAATTTAGCCGAGGAGATACCCTAAGCCTCAACGCTAATAGCTTTAATCAACGTAGTGAACAGAGCATACAGCTCGCCCAAAATCGCCAGCTGGAGCTTAGTCGTAACATCCGCAATATTTGGTTTGAGATACGTTTTGCTCATCAAGCCCAGCAATTGATTAAGCAAAATCAACGTTTGTTCAAACAGAATGTTGAACATGTACGAAGCCAATTTGAGTTAGGTTACAAACAAAGCCAAGATCTGATTCAAGCAGAGCTACAACTTAATAAATTTGATGAACAAATTGCCGCTTTTTATCAGCAAGAACAAGCTTTGCGCGGCCGTTTAGCCTCTTGGTTAGGTGCCCAAGCCTTCGATGCGTTTTCAGAGCAGCTACCTCATTGGGACGACAGTGTCAGTTACGCGATGAATGGCACTATCGAGCATTACTCTTTGCTGGGTTTACATCCTAAAGTACAGGCCGCACAAAAGAGTATTGACGTCGCCGAGAATCAAATAGCCATTGCCAACCAAGCCTATAAACCGGCGTTTAAAGTGGAAGTGGGCTATGGACATCGCCGTGCTACTGAAATGGATGGCTCACGTCGCAGCGATTTGCTCAGTGGGTTTGTCACTATGGATGTGCCTTTGTTCACTGATAAACGCCAGGACCAAGGGGTGATTGCAGCACAGCGCGGTAAGGGCATTAAAAGAGCAGAAAAAGACATACTCATGACCACCATGAACGGCATGCTCAATGGTGCGGTCGCCCGTTACAGTAATACCCATTCACGTATCCAACGTTATCAAACCACGCTATTGGAACAAGCCAAGCAAAATACCGCTGCAGTACTACAAGGCTACCAGTCAAATACCCTTAACTTTGAACAAGTGATTAAAGCGTTTATGGATGAATTAGCTTTAAGCCTAGAGTATCAGCAATTAACCAGTATCAAGTACAAGGCCTTGGCCGACGTGCGTTATTACCAAGCGAAATAGGAATATTCATGAACAAATTTGTATTAGGTATTCTCTGTTTGTCGCTTGGACTTGCGGGGGGGTACAGCCTTAGCCAATCAAAGCTACTCGGTGGCGTGCATGATTCAGAACCGTCGCTAAGTCAAACCGATGACCAAGCACAGCCATTGTATTGGGTGGCACCTATGGACCCCAATTATCGCCGAGACAAACCCGGTTTATCACCCATGGGCATGGACTTAGTGCCGGTTTACGAAGAGTCTTCAAGCTCCGACGCGCCAGGGATGGTAAGCATATCTCCTCGCGTAGAAAACAACCTTGGGGTTCGCACCCAAGTTGTCAGCTTAGAAAAATTCAGCCCTCAAGTTAAGGCTGTAGGTAGCTTGAGCTTTAATCAAGACACACTGTGGCAAATGAACAGCCGTATCTCAGGCTGGGTGGAGAAGTTGTATGTAAAAGCAGAAGGTGAACGGGTAACGAAAGGCCAAAAACTGTTGTCGCTGTATTCGCCAGAGTTACTCAAGGCGCAAGATGATTTACTCAACGCTTTTCGTTTAGGCAATAAAAACCTTATTCATGCCACTAAACAGCGCTTACAAGTGTTGGGGGTCAGCCAAGCGCAAATAAAACAACTAGAAAAAACCAAGAAAGTGAGCCAGTTTATCGACTTGTATGCACCAGACACCGGCTATGTATCAAAGCTTGGCGTGCGTGAAGGCGCGTTTATTTCGCCGGCAACCCAACTTATTGAAGCTGGCACTTTACACGATATTTGGCTTATTGCTGAACTGTATGAGTCTCAAGCTAATCTGGTGAGGGTAGGCGATAAAGCCGTTATGCAAGCCGGCAGCTTTGCTGGTGAGCAGTGGCAAGGCCAAGTCGATTATATTTACCCAGTATTAGATGCTAGTACGCGTACTCTACAAGTACGCATCAAGTTTGCCAATCACGATGAACGCCTAAAACCCAACATGTACGCGCAAGTTACTCTACAGGCAGAAGATGGCGACTACAGCTTATTAATACCCCGTGAGGCGGTGATACATGGTGGTGACTTTAGCCGGGTAGTGATGGCGCGCGGTGATGGAAAATACCAATCAGTTAAGGTGAAGCTAGGCCGAGAAAGTGGTGGCAAGGTAGAGATACTGGCAGGCTTACGCAAAGGCGATAAAGTGGTTACTAGTGCTCATTTCTTACTGGATTCAGAATCCAGTTTACGTGCTGATTTTAGCCGAATGGGGCCGCCCGATAGGCAGCCTACTAGCATTACCGTAGTTGCTAAAGTTGTAGCGATTAAAGCGCAAGCTTTAACGCTTTCTCATCCGCCAATCCCAGAGTGGAATTGGCCCGCGATGGTGATGGATTTCCCCATAGACCCCGCAATCATCCCTAGCCAACTGCAGGTTGGTCAAGGCCTTAGTGTTGAAGTCGAAAAGCAAGGTAATCAATATCCAATTGTGGCTTTAGAAATGGTTGAACTCGCTGAAAATGAGATGCAGGATATGAATAGCTCTGACGATCACAGCCAAATGGATCATAGCAGTATGAACCACGCTGCAAGCGGCGCTGAAGAAACCGCAACGGCCAGCGATTCCAACAACGACGATGAATTTGATTGGTTAGATTTAGAGAGTGACGATCTCAGTGATGCGGGAGACGCGCAATGATTAGACGCGTCATTGAATGGTCTATAGCCAATCGAGCGATGGTGCTATTGCTCACCTTAGTGGTGGTTATTTATGGGGGATTTGCCATTAAAAATACCCCCATTGATGCCATTCCTGATCTGTCAGATGTGCAGGTCATTATTAAAACCAGCTATCCGGGGCAAGCCCCTCAGGTGGTTGAAGATCAAGTCACTTATCCGCTAACGACTGCGATGTTGTCGGTACCCAATGCCAAAACGGTGCGCGGCTACTCCTTCTTTGGCGATTCTTACGTGTACATTATTTTTGAAGACGGTACCGATATTTACTGGGCGCGCTCGCGGGTATTGGAGTATTTATCCCAAGTTACCCCTAACTTACCAGCCAGCGCTAAACCTGCGCTAGGGCCAGATGCTACAGGTGTGGGGTGGATCTTTTCTTACGCCTTAACCGATCGTAGTGGCAATCATGATTTAAGCCAATTAAGGAGCTTGCAAGATTGGTTCTTAAAGTACGAACTGCAAACTGTACCGGGCGTATCTGAAGTGGCGACCGTTGGCGGCATGATTAAGCAGTATCAAGTGCAAATAGACCCAGACAAGTTACGCACTTATCAACTGCCGCTCTCAGCGATCACCCAGGCGATAAAGCAAGGTAACCAAGAAGCCGGTGCCAGTGTTATTGAAATGGGTGAAGCTGAATACATGGTGCGCACCAGTGGCTACATTTCTTCTATTGAAGATTTAGCCAATTTGCCCTTAAAGCTAAACGCTAACGGCACGCCAATACTACTGGGCGAAGTGGCGCATATCCAGCTTGGCCCACAAATGCGCCGAGGGCTCACCGAGCTAGACGGCGAAGGCGAGGTGGTGGGTGGTGTTGTGGTGATGCGCTTTGGCGAAAATGCTCGCGACGTTATTGCGGCAGTGAAACAAAAGCTCAGTGAGCTGCAACGCTCATTGCCAGAAGGTGTTGAGATTGTCACCACCTATGATCGCTCAGGTTTAATTGAGCGTGCGGTCGACAACCTGCAAGAGAAGCTTCTCGAAGAGTTTATTGTAGTGGTATTGGTTTGTGCTGCGTTTTTGTTCCATATACGTAGTTCTTTAGTGGTATTACTCAGCTTGCCGGTGGGTATTATCATCGCCTTTATTGTGATGCGCTGGCAGGGGATTAACGCCAACATTATGTCTTTAGGCGGTATTGCCATTGCCATTGGCGCAATGGTAGATGGCGCAATTGTGATGATAGAAAATGTGCACAAACACATGGAACGCACCCCGCTTACCAATAAAAACCGTTGGCAAGTGATTGGCAAGGCAGCAACAGAAGTGGGCCCTGCGCTGTTTTTCTCACTCCTTATTATCACTTTCAGCTTTGTACCTGTGTTTGTGCTAGAGGGGCAAGAAGGGAAGATGTTCTCGCCACTGGCCTATACCAAAACCTATGCCATGGCCGCTTCTGCGGGATTAGCGATTACGTTAGTGCCGGTATTAATGGGCTACTTTATTCGCGGTAAGGTGATTGCCGAAAATAAAAACCCTTTAAACCGTTTACTGATCGCTAGCTATAAGCCCTTACTGAGTTTGAGCTTAAAAGCACCCGTATTAGTGGTGGTCATCGCCGTGGCTTTAGTTGGTGTGGGTTTATATCCAGTAAATAAAATTGGTAGCGAATTTATCCCTCCCTTAGACGAAGGGGACTTAATGTACATGCCAACCACTTACCCCGGTATAAGCATTGGTAAAGCGCGCGAATTACTCCAGCAAACCAATAAGCTGATTAAAACGCTACCTGAGGTGGAACGAGTTTGGGGCAAAGTAGGGCGCGCTGAAACGGCCACTGACCCTGCACCTCTCACCATGATAGAAACCTTTATCACTTTAAAAGACAAGGCCCAATGGCGTGCAGGAGTTACTAGCGAAAGCCTGCGTCAAGAGCTTGATGCTTTAGTACAATTTCCGGGTTTAACCAACGCTTGGGTAATGCCGATTAAAACCCGTATCGATATGCTTGCGACCGGGATTAAAACACCGATTGGTATCAAAGTTGCTGGCGAGAAACTGGCAGTGATTGAAAATATCGGCAAGCAGATAGAGCTTATTTTACAACAGGTTCCCGGCACGGCCTCCGCTTATGCTGAGCGAGTCGCAGGAGGACGTTACGTGAAAGTAGATATAGACCGACAACGCGCCGCCCGCTATGGCTTAAACATTGCTGAAGTACAAGCTGTTGTTACGACCGCCGTAGGAGGGATGAATGTTACTCAAACCATTGAAGGCCTAGAGCGTTACCCGGTCAATATTCGTTACCCGCAGCGCTATCGCGACAGCGTAGAGCAAATGAAATTATTGCCACTGGTGTCGGCGAATGGCCTGCGCTTAACCCTTAACGATGTTGCCCGCGTTTATGTGGAAGATGGCCCCCCGATGATAAAAACTGAAAATGCCCGCCCCAATGGTTGGATTTTTGTTGATATTGATGGCCGTGATTTAGGCTCTTACGTAGCCGAAGCACAACAAGCAGTCGCTGAACAATTGGTGCTTCCAGCCGGGTATTCAATTAGTTGGTCGGGTCAATATGAATATATGGAGCGCGCAGCTGAAACCTTGCGGTTGGTGATTCCTGCTACCTTGGCAATTATTGTATTGCTGTTGTATATGGCGTTTCGACGGGTAGGTGAAGTGTTATTAATACTCGGCACCTTACCCTTGGCGATGATCGGCGGTATTTGGTTAATGTATTTATTAGGATACAACTTCTCTATCGCGGTAGGTGTTGGCTTTATCGCCCTCGCCGGCGTGGCGGTAGAAATTGGTGTGATCATGTTAGTTTACCTAAACCAATCATTGCTAGCCACCTTAGAAGAGCATGCTCAAATCACCAAGCAGCAATTGCGCGAGGCCATTATCAATGGTGCCGGATTACGAGTGCGACCGGTAATGATGACAGTCGCCACGGTGATCATCGGTTTAATACCCATTATGAAGGGTGAAGGTACGGGCTCTGAAGTGATGCAACGTATTGCCGCCCCAATGATAGGGGGGATGGCCTCTGCGCTGGTACTCACCTTACTGGTATTGCCAGCGGTGTACTACCTCTGGAAACGATTCAGCCTGCGTAAATTAATGCTCAATTAACTATTAACTCTATACATTAAGGGCATACGCAAACGCCTTGCCCAATAAGGAAAATGCCATGAAAAAACTATTATTAGCGATACCCGTTTCTTTAAGCCTTATCTTCTCGGTACCGGTCTTAGCACATTCTAAGCACTGTCAAGACAGCGAACTGGGCAGTGTAATGAAAGATATGAAAGACGACTTAAAAGCCTATGTAGATGCAGTAAAAGCAGATGATCAAACACTGATGCAACAGCAAATCGAAAAATTACTTAGCTCTGTAGCAAAAGCCAAGCAGCAGATCCCAATGAAGCTAAAAGGCGATGATATGGACCACTCCGCCATGGGGCATGACATGAGCGACAAGAGTGATATGGACCACTCCGCCATGGGACATGACATGAGCGACATGAGTGATATGGACCATTCCGCGATGGGGCATGACATGAGCGATATGAGTGATATGGACCACTCCGCTATGGGACATGACATGAGCGACATGGACCATAGCCAAATGGAAAACATGGCAGGAATGGATCATCAAACCCATATGCAACATACAGCGTATTTAGATGGGATAGAGCAGCTCAATGGCTACTTTGTACAGCTGCAGCAAGCTAACAATAAAAAAGAGATAAAAGCGGCCCTTAAGCGTATTAAGCAACATACCAAAGACAGCCACAAAAAATTTCGTTTAGACTGTGACAAATAAAGCCTAGCGCGTTACCGCTAATAGGCCTTGAGTATTCACTGAGTATGGAGCAGCCATGAGTAAGGTGCATAAAGTAAAAGTATGGGACGGCTTTGTGCGTTTTTATCATTGGCTGCAAGTGCTGTTGTTGGGGGGGCTTTGGTGGAGCGCAGAGCAAGCTGAAACAGAATGGCATATGGCCTTAGGGCTAATTTTTCTCTGTTTGCTGGTCACGCGGATTATTTGGGGGTTAATAGGCAGTAGCAATGCCCGTTTTAGTCAATTTGTCTCTCACCCTAAGCAGGTGTTCGCCGAGTGTAAGCAAGAACTTCGCGGTAAACCGGCGGAACACTTAGGTCACTCTGCGCTGGGTGGGTATATGATTATTGCCTTGATGGGGGGATTGCTACTACAAGCTATTAGTGGCCTGTTTATTAGTGACGACGTATTGGCTGAGGGCCCGTTATATCAATATATATCTGAAACCATGGCGAATAAAATCAGATCTATTCATCATGCTAACGTTGAACTGTTGCTGATATTGGTTGCTATACATGTGTTGGTCATACTCGGTTTTACCCTCAAAAAACGCCGCCTAATTAGCGCGATGATAAGCGGTTACCGCTTAACTACGTTAAATAAACAAGCGTTAACTCGCAGCGGTTGGTTAGGTTTTGTGTTGTATTTGGCCTTGCTGGCGCTAATGTTTAGGCAAAATCCAGAATACTTCGAGTACTTATTTTAGCCAGAGCAATGCACGGTTGGCTCCGTTCGCTGTAACTGATAGCTTCCTAAACTTAAGCCCTCTTAAGCCTTTATTGATTATGCTTAAATTGCAGCTCTACCAAGCGTTGGTATAAGTCGCAGCTTTTCATTAACGACAAGTGGTCGCCTGTGTCGACTAAACGGCCTTGATCCAATACCGCAATTTGGTCGGCATGCTGAATGGTGGAAAGGCGGTGAGCAATAATTAAGGTGGTACGGTTACGCATTAACTCTTGTAAGGCTTGCTGCACATGGTGTTCACTCTCGCTGTCTAATGCGCTGGTGGCTTCATCGAGTAGTAATATACTGGGATCTTTTAGTATGGCTCTGGCGATAGCAATCCGCTGGCGTTGGCCACCAGAAAGCCTTACTCCTCGTTCTCCAAGGTGGCTGTTGTAACCCTCGGGTAAGTTCATTATAAACTCATGGGCATGTGCTTTTTTGGCGGCCTCAATCACTTGTTGGTCGCTGGCTTGGGGGGTGCCATAACGAATATTGTGGTAAACATCACTGCTAAAAAGTGCTGGCTGCTGTGGCACCAATGCCATTTGTTGGCGAAGCGCTGTTGGGTCTAGCTGACGAATATCTACCCCACCCAGTGTCACCATACCGGATTGAGGGTCGTAAAAGCGTTGCAGTAGTTCAAACAGGGTTGTTTTTCCTGCGCCAGAGGGGCCAACCAGTGCGACGACTTTACCTTGTTCGGCGGTTAAACTTAGCTGCTCGGTGGCCGCTTGGTCTGGCCGAGAGGGGTAGTGGAAAGACACATTATTAAACGCAACT
This sequence comes from Agarivorans sp. TSD2052, assembly GCF_023238625.1. Taxonomy (NCBI): domain Bacteria; kingdom Pseudomonadati; phylum Pseudomonadota; class Gammaproteobacteria; order Alteromonadales; family Alteromonadaceae; genus Agarivorans; species Agarivorans sediminis. The sequence continues at coordinate 3,299,352 of NZ_CP096670.1, read as the reverse complement.
TCGGCCACTAGCCCAGCGGTTGAGGTAATGTTTTGGCTAGGCGCTACAATATGGCTGTCTACTTGAAGTATTTCAATGAGCCTTTCGGTTGCCCCGGCGGCGCGTTGCAATTCGCCTAATACTTCTGAAATAGTCGCCAGAGACGATGCCACCATAATGGCATAGAAGACAAACGCGGCTAAATCACCGGCAGACATTACCCCGTTGATTACATCGCTACCACCTACCCAAAGCATTCCGGCAATAGCACTGAATACAATAACAATCACGCCTGAGATTAAAATGGCCCGTTGTTTTACCCGCTGGCGACCTATCTCAAAGGCCTTTTCTACTTCGTTAGAGAACAACGTGCGTTCTTGCGCTTCGTTACTGTAACTTTGTACGGTTTTTATGTGCTCTATAGCTTCGCCTGCGTAGCTCCCTACATCGGCCATAGAATCTTGGCTTTGGCGTGACAGCGCTCTAACCCGGCGTCCGTATATTAATATAGGCACTAGAATAAACGGCACCGAGGCTAATACTATAAGGGTGAGTTTTATGTTGGTGGCAAACAGCATGATGATGGCACCGATACACATTAATGCACTGCGCATCGCCATAGAAAATGAAGAGCCAATAATGCTTTGTAGCAAGGTGGTATCGGTAGTGATGCGAGACATAATGTCGCCACTGCCGTTGGTTTCAAAATAGCTGGGGTGCAAGGTAATTACGTGGTTAAACACCGCCAGCCGTATATCGGCACTCACGCGTTCACCCACCGAAGACACTAAGTAAAACCGAAAAAATGTGCCGATGGAAATAAACACCGTTAGCGCAAGAATAAACTTAATCGCACTTCCCAACTGTTGTAGCGATTGTTGGGCAAAGCCTTCATCAATTAATATACGCACCCCGTACCCCACCGACAGGGTGAGCGACGCGGTAAAAATTAGCGCCAGCAGTGCCGCTGCTACTCGGCCCTTGTAAGGGCGAATAAATCGGACTAATTCAAACAAAATACGCAGGTTTTTGCCTTTTGCTGTGGCGTTAGTATCGCTTGTTTGAGTGCTTGCACTTGCGGTGGTTCGGGTTTGCATGGCTACGCCTTTATATTGCCCAGATACATTAGGGAGATGGTTGCCATTGAGTCTTACACTGCGAGTTAGGCAGCCCAGCTTCAATCAGTGGTCTTATTCTATAGCAATGGGAGCCATTGCCCAGAATAACAAGCCTTGGCTAAACTAAGTTGAAGGTTCCATCACTTGAAGAGCCACGCCACTCGCTTAAGTCATAGCGATTGGGGGGAATGCGCGAGTAGCAAAATGTGAATGCTAAGCTGTTTGGCTAAGGCATACCTAGCCACTGCTGAAGCAATACGCCCATGTAAAACTGATAGTTTACCGGGCTTCCTTCTTGGTAAAGAACATATTCACCATGAAGGAAATACTTGGTTATTTGACCATTGTGATTAACCATGATTTCACAGTCGGGTTGTACCATTATTGGTCTAACACGGCGAGTCCTTGTAGCAACCAAATTACTTATCCATTGGGTGATAAAAGTCCCTCTAACTCGCTTTAACTCGTCTTCAAACAAGGCTTGTTGAAACGAATCCAAGGTGATTTGATTTGGGGTATTAAACTCTTTAATAGTTATAGCCATAGTGCTCACCAGTTACCATTTTTAAAACTAGCCCAACAGGCATTGCCTGTGGCGTTAGTGCCTCCAGGATACTTAGTCCACCTTGTTTTGCTCCACGGTGGAAGTGACCAGCTAAAGTTGTATTCGGTAAAGCTATCTACAATGTCTTCATTGCCCTCAACATGAGTCCCGCTGAGATAACCTTTAGAGCCGTACACTTTTATTTTGTGGGCAAAGCTGCTGGCATTGTAGGGCAAGGCATTGGCGAGTTGCTTAGCAATGGGACCGACTTGCGCGGGGTTGGTGAGTCGGGTTGTTCTGGGGAGCCCGCTATTGCAACCCGATAAGTAAATACTGGCCTCGTCACACCAATTGAGGGTCTTGAGCTGGGCTGCCCATGTATTCACATCAACACGCGACATATCATTGATAGAGATAGGGTTACCGTGGGCAGTTATTTCTAGCGTTTTTAAGCAGGGGTGGTCTGGGTCTATGGTGAGCAGTTGATTAATTTTGGTAATTAAATCTGCCAGATTGTCATAACCTAAAATGACTTCCCAAGAGCTTGGGGCATTACGTACTAAGCGCGCCTCAATACCATCGTATTCATTTTGAGAGTCCCAGCCGCCAGTGTAAGGCGCGATTACGTTTAGTTCAGTTGGCATTAGTTAACTCCGTTTCCGCCTATTATTGTTGCTGTAACGATAATTGGAGTGGTAACTAATTTTAGTTCAGTGATGCTAGAGCGTAGCGCTAAGCGAGAAGAACAATGCTTGGCACGTAAACTTTCTGCTACATAAACGATGTTTAGAGCGGGTTATCCAGATAACACTAGCTCGTAATAATTGATGGCTAATCGGGGCAATTAGGGTAGCAGGTTATGAGAAAAATAAGGCCAGCAGTGCGCTGGTCTTATATTTTTAACCTTAGTTCGTAAGAGAGCGAGTAAAGCTTAAGGCGTAACAATATTAAACCAGAAGTTGAACTCATCTAGCATGGCCAAGAAGCCATCAAACACCGCTTTGTCGCCGTTTAGTTTGATATCACCATTGGCGATGGCGTCGTCAAAGCTAAGCTGTTTAAGCTGAATATTGTTCATAGTTTGCATGCTTAAACTCAGGCTCACATCGGCTTTAGCCGCTTGTTTTTGGGTGTGGTTAAGCACTGCGTTTTCTACGGTTAAGCTGTGGTGGCTATCGATATCGGTAAAGTCGATATTAATGGTGAACTGCTTGCCAGCCGCTTTGTCGGCAATTAAGCGCACCGCTAAATAATCAAACAGCATATCTGGAGTCATTGCTCTGATGGTGTCTGGGGTGGCAGTTTGGGTGCCGCCCGCACTCGGCACACCGTTGCGCAACTCATAAGCTCCTTGCAAGTAAACAGAGCGCCACGGGCCCGATTCAGCTTGGTAACCAAGCTGCTCGTAAGCGTCGGCTAATAGTTCTTTGGCGGCTTGGCTTTCAGGGTTGGCAAATACTGCGTGTTTCATCACTTCTGCAACCCAGCGGTATTCTCCTTTATCAAAAGATCCCTGAGCTTTTTCTAATACCTGCGCATCCCCCCCCATAAATTCAACGTATTTTTTAGCCACCATCTCTTGGGGTAAGTTATTCAGATCAGATGGATTGCCGTTGTACCAGCCCATGTAGCGTTGGTACACCGCGCGGCTATTGTGGCGTAAGGTGCCGTAGTAACCGCGAGTTGGCCAGTTGTTTTCAAGCTCTGGGGGCAGGGTGAGCATTTCGGAAATTTCTTCACCGTTGTAACCTTGGTTCATTAAACGAACCGATTGATCGTGGGTAAATTTGTAAATATCTCGCTGTTTTTTGAAATAAGGCACAATGTTGTCGTTGCCCCACAGCGGCCAGTGGTGGCTTTGAAACTTAACTTCAACCGTATCTCCCCAGCGCTCGATGGTTTCGTTTAGGAAGCTTGACCACTTAAGCGCATCACGCACTTGGGCGCCACGTAAGGTTAAAATGTTGTGCATGGTATTGGTGGTGTTTTCAGCCATCCAGAGGGCATTCCATTCACCAAACCAAGTATTCATTTCTGCTGGAGCCTCGGTGCCAGGAGTCATTTGAAACTCCATGGTTACTCCATCAATGGTGATCTCTTCACCGGTTTTGGTGACCTCGTGGGTAGGCAGCAATAAACCCGCTAACCCGGTAGAGGTGGTCATACCTAAGCCGCCATTTACGCCGCCCTTGGCATTGCGTGGTAGCAGCGCGCCATACATGTAAACCGCGCGGCGACCCATGGCATTACCGGCAATCACATTTTCTGATACCGCGTGTTCGGTAAAGTGTTCGGGCGCTAAGATTTGAACCTTACCTGCTGCGACCTCTTCTTTGGTGGTTAAGCCTGTGGCACCGCCGTAGTGGTCAATGTGGCTATGGCTATAAATAATCGCGACTACTGGGCGTTCGCCCAGTTTTTGGTTAACTAAATCTAGTGCTGCTTTGGCCGTTTCGGGCGAGATAAGGGGGTCAAATACTATCCAGCCGGTATCGCCTTTTACAAAGGTGATGTTAGATAAATCGTAAGAGCGTACTTGGTAAATATTCGGGGTAACTTCAAATAAGCCGTATTGGATCACCAGTTGGGCGTTTCGCCAAAGGCTGGGATTAACTGTGTCGGGGGCGGCTTTATCAACACTAATAAATTGTTTGTATTGTTCCAAATCCCACACTACCGTGCCGTCGGCAGATTTAATGGTGAGCGTATCTGGTTGGGCGATAAAGCCACGTTGAGCGTTTTCAAAGTCTTCGGTGTCATTAAAAGGTAGGGCTTCTAGTACGGCCGCATTGGCTTTCTTGGTGAAATCGGAAGCAGGTTTTGCTTCGGTTGCCGCTAATACTGGTAGCGCCAGCGCCCATGCTAGCGCACTGACAAAAGATACTATTAATCGTCGCATTGTGCCTTCCTTGGTGGTTGGGGGATAAATGGGTTTGAATAAGCGCGAATGCTAGCCTTCATTACGCTAAGCGATGGTTGTTGCAAGTAGGTCTGTTTATTAAGTGCTTCAATAGATACAAGTCATTGAGTATTGTTGTTGATAACCAGACCCGCAAGTTTTTATGAGAGATTAATACGCTTACAATTATTAAGCGTTTAACTTAATGTGTCACCTAAGCAAAGGCGCTAAGCTGTTGTTTGCGCCACGTTACCAGCAGCAATATCAACATAAACAAACCGGCTGACACGGGCTCACTCACACGGCTGGCTTCGGCCACGATTAATACAGGGGTTATGTCTATCCAAAAACTGCTATCGTCACTTTGTACCAGTGGACTACGGAAAATCCGTGTTACTTCGGGTTCGGTAATTAGCGTGCGATTATTCAAACCTGGGTTCATTAAATAGCTACCCGCTAAGTGAGGTAAACCTAAGTTATGACCCAGTTCATGTGCCAATAACTCCCCTCCATAACGCCCCGCCGCAAATGAAGACTCCACCACAAAATCATTGCCAAAATACTCACCACAACCAACGATACTTCTAGAAGTATTGTTGCCACAGGCGCTAATGGTGTCGATATAAAAGAAGTTAACCACATTGGCAGGCCCTAAATGTTGGTTAAATAGTTGGCTAACTTCAGCACCCGTGGTGATATCTAATAGTTCAGGAAAAACTAACTCAGTGGCTGTGCCAATTCTTATATCAATAATTCTGTTGCCAAAACTAGCTTGAGAGTAGATATCGTCTAGCGCGGCTTCATTGGTGGTGATAAATGCGGCATAAATAGAAGGGGCAATCAGTAATAAACAGCTACATAGAATCCCTCTTACAAAAGTACTCATGCTTTGTGCCTTATTATTGTTTGGCTTGTCATTAACTGTAGCAGAGCGCTGGGGAAAAGTGGTTGGATCAGATGTGTGTATCGGGGGGGGCAGTGTTATTTATGATGATTCGCCAAGTCATGATGAGGCTTCAGATGGGCGTTTGCTGCGCTATGTCTTGGTGTTGCTCATCCATTGATTGCCGCTGATGTAGGCGGGCTATATTTAAACACTTAGCAATGAGCGTGGTTAATGGTCTTGGCTATTAAGCCACGCTCATAGTGTTTTACTCTATATATCTAACTGAGCTTATTTAGCAAAGTTAAAGATAGGGAAACATTTGAAAAAGCCGTTATCTGCGCAATTAATTAAACCAATTTGCACACCATCAATTTCTTTCGTCATGTTAAATACACCTAACTGGAAGTTAGATTTATCTGAAATACTGGCGAAGCCTAGATCAGCTTTGGTGTAGCCTTCTGAGTAGTTTACTGCACTCCAGTTTAAGCCATTCACGTCATTAGTAATGTTTACTGCGGCCAAGTTAATACCTGTTGTAGTGCCGGTGTTCCAGTTAAATAAACCTAAAGAAGCACCTTTCATCTCTTCTGTTACTTTCGCGCCGCCAAAAAATAAACCAAAGTTAATGCCGGTAGTACGTTTAGTTTCAGACATGCCTAGCACTGAAAAATCTACCCCTTTCACTTCATCTACTTGTCCATGAAGAACCGACAAACGAACGCCTTCTACTGCATCCGATTTAGGGGCGTTGTAACCATTAATGGTTGAGAACATAACGGGAGAGCTTGCCAAAACAGGGGCCGATACTAGGGTGCTTAGGGCGATGGCTGCGATAATTTTTTTCAAAGGAAAAGTTCCATTATTGACATAGCGATTTCAAATAAGGCCATGTATTAGTGAGTTAAATTTTGCGCAGTATACCCCAGAACCTACGAATTGAAAGATGAGACTGCTTATATTAAGTATTCGTAGCATACCTGCGCGGCATAAACGAGCGCTGTTAATTCAGCGCTACTTTGCCGGGAGGTACGCCTATTACCCGTTTAAAGGCGCGTGAAAAAGCAGCTTCAGATTGATAACCCAGAGCGTCGGCTAACTCAATTAAGGGGACGCGTTGGTGTTTTAGTTTTTGCTGGGCCAACTGCATACGCCATTGTGTAAGGTAATTCTTAACGCTATTTCCCATTAGTTGGCTAAACCTTGCTGAAAAGCCAGAACGCGACATACCACATTGTTGCGCGAGGGTGTCTACTGTCCAGGCTTTGTCTGGCTGGTGGTGAATCGCCTGCAGGGCAAGGCCAATCTGTTTATCGCGCAATGCGCCAAGCCAGCCTTGGTTCGCTTGAGGCGAGTGCTCTAACCAGTGGCGAATTAACTGAATCACCAAAATATCGGCAAGGTGGGTAATAATGGTTTCGCCACCCGGTTTGAGTTGTTGAGCTTCAGAGGTGATCAGCGCCAAGCTGCTATTTAGCCAGGTTTGCTTAGTGCTTTCTAGTTCGTCTAAGATCAACAAAGGCGGCAGTTGTTGAATCAGTTGCAGTGCCGCTACCTGGTCAAAACCTACTACCCCACAGGTGACTTCTGTGCTTTCACCTTCGCCGCTAATCTCTAGTGTTTCATAGCGCTCGCTAACTCGTTTAACGCCCGCCTCAAACAGTGGGGTAGCCGCTAAACCTAGCTCGCTACTCATGCTATGGCCATGACCATGCGGCACCAGCACTAAGCTGCCCTGGGTGAGTAATACCGGTGCTTCATCATCAAGGCTTAACCAGCATTGGCCTTTATTAACGATATGAAACATCATTTTTCCGGGTAATACCGGCATCGCTAAAGACCAACGACCAAAAAGGCGAGAGCGACAATATAAGCTACCGTCTACTCGAAGTTGATGCAAAATCTCCCCTAAGGGATCGTTGGCCTCGGGAAAGTGGGGCTGAGTAACACATTGTGGGTCAATCATAGGCGTATACGGCCGATATAGACGAATAGTTAAAAATTGTAGTCAAAGTGGTATTAAACATCCAGTTTATTTCGCCAATACTAAGCTCGTGGATAAGCACCCACTTTTGTTAACTATTGCTAGGAGCAAACTAATGACTACATCTACCACCTTAATTGTTGGCGCAAACGGTAAAACCGGTAGCCGAGTAAACACGTTATTAAAAAATGCAGGTATGGCGACACGTGGGGTATCACGTTCAAGCTAACTTTCTTTTGACTGGCTCAACCCTGAGACTTGGCTAAAGGCTATGCAAGGCTGTGACTCAGCTTACGTGACCTACCAACCTGATTTGGCCGTACCCGCCGCCCAAGCCGCGATCAGTGAATTTATCAAGCTGGCCAAGCAAGCAGGCATTCGCCACATTGTATTACTATCGGGGCGTGGTGAAGAAGGCGCTCAACGCGCAGAGCAGCAGCTAATTGATAGCGGCTTAAGCTGGAATGTTGTGCGCGCCAGTTGGTTTGCCCAAAATTTTAGCGAAGGCTTTCTAATCGAGTCTGTGAACAGTGGCCACGTTGCCTTGCCGCGAGCTGACGTGTTAGAGCCTTTTGTTGATGTTGATGATATTGCAGAAGTGGCAGTCGCGTGTTTAAGCACTCCTGCATTACACAATCGTTTATTTGAAGTGACCGGGCCAGAGTTGTTGAGTTTACGAGAATGTGTGGCGCTGATTGCTAAGGCTAAGCAAAGCCCCATTGAATTCACCGAATTAACCGTGCAGCAATTTGTTGGAGCCTTAAAACAACAGCAATTTCCAGAAGATATGTTGTGGCTTATGAGCGAGTTGTTTACTGAAGTGATGGACGGTAGAAATAGCCATTTATGCCAGGGCGTAGAGCAAGCACTTGGCCGAGCACCAAGGTCTTTTGTCGATTATGTGAAAACGGCGGCTTTACAAGGGGCTTGGGGGGCAAACAAATAGTGCTCACTTAGCGCAAATATTGGCGTGACTGGTTTAGGTCAATATCTGTGAGCTCTTAGCAAGGCAACAGCACAAAAGGTTGAGTTAGACGCGGTAATTCATACTAGTAACACATGAGTTACCGCAAGCGCTTAAGTCACGCTCTTTAAGTTGGTCATTGAGTGGCAGCGGGGGCTGATATGCCATTAGCTATCATTACTGATTAGTTTAAGCAGCTCAGCGACTAACCAGGTGCTAAGTTTGCTATCTGGGCTATCGCAGCGCTTTACTATGCCTATTTCAAACTTCATATTAGCCAATAACGAATCACAGTGAACCACTTGAATGGCGCCTTCAATCCAGTCATTTTGGGCAATATGTTGCGGTACGATTGCCCAGCCTTGGTTTTTTGCGACTAATTCACTGATTAAATAGAAACTATCTACGTACCAGTGGCTTGGGCTTATTGGTGTAGAGCTGCCAAGGCCTTCACGGTTGCATTGAACAAGTTGTCGATACTTTTGCAAATGCTGATAACTAATTGACGTTAACTTGGTTAAAGGGTGCTGCATGCCAACAATCAGCACCAACTCAACGTAACCTAAAGAGCTAAACATTACATTATCGGGTAGGGCTTTTTGGCTAAGCATTAAACCAATATCTAGTTGTTTATTTTCTATCGCCGCTGAAATATCGTCTTGAGTGCCGTTGGTTACAGTAAGTTGTAAATAGGGGAACTGTTCGCCTATTCGCATAAACATTGAGTGAATGGCTTCAATGGGGATAGCTTCATCAATGGCAATTTTTAAGGAGATGGGCTCTTTATTCGCAGCGGTTAAAGCACGTGATTGTAGTCGGTGACATTGTTCTAGTACTAGCTGCGCTTCCGGCAGCATTTGTTGGCCAAGAGGCGTAAGCACTGGCAGCTTGGCACTTCGGTCATAAAGCTCGAAGCCTAAATCTGCCTCTAAGTTAGCAATAGCAGTACTCACCCGTGATTGCGCTTTGCCTAGTTTGCGAGCCGCGGCTGAAAATGAGCCCAATTGGGCTGCGCTGACAAAGGCTTGTAGCTGATCAATACTCCAATTCATGGCCATCCCTACTTATTATCTATCCGGTATGCGGATACAAGCTAATTATTAAGTATCTCAAAATCAAATATAATTGTCGTTCTTAATTCTGAGTGAATGGTATGTCGCAATCTATTTCAATCTCTAGCGAACAATCAGTTAGTGCCACTTTTTGGCGTTTCGCTATTCCGTCGGTAGCAGCAATGCTAGTGAGTGGTTTATATCAAGTTATTGATGGGATTTTTGTTGGCCGCTATATCGGCACTGAGGGGCTTGCTGGCATTAATATGTCTATGCCTATTTTGGCGATAGTGATAGGCGTAGGTTTAATGATTGGCATGGGGGGTGGCAGCCTACTGTCTATGTATCGAGGTGAGAAAAATATCACTGCGAGCAAATGTAGTTTGGCTTCAGCCTTACTACTGGTGGTGTTATTTGGCGTGTTACTCAGCTTGTTGCTGCAGTTTTCTGGGCCAACTTTAATCACTTTGCAAGGTGCCGCTGATGAGACTCAACTGATGGCGCATCAATATTTAAGGGTGATGTCAGCAGGTGCTGTGGTATCTATCGCGGCTAGCGCCTTGCCATTATTGCTAAGAAACGATGACAAACCTAATCTAGCCACGCTATTTATTGTGTTGGGAGCGTTGTTAAACATTGTTTTGGATTATGTGTTTCTTGCGCATTGGTCTTTGGGCTTACGCGGCGCGGCTATTGCCACCTTAATTGCACAGGCAACAACGAGCTTATGCTGTGTGTATTATTTCTTTTCGGCTCGTGCCAATACGCCGTTAAAGGGCAGTCGGTTTGAGTATGCTAGTGCTGTACGTATGTTACAGCTAGGTTCATCAAGCTTAATCATGTTTGCTTACTTTGGCTTTGTTATGGCCTTGCACAATAAGTTATTCATGACTTATGGCTCGGCAACTCACCTTGCGGCTTTTGCCATCGTCGGTTACCTAGCAAGTATTTATTACTTTTTTGCCGAGGGGCTAGCGACGGGCCTACAACCTCCAGTGAGTTATTACTTAGGTGCAAAGCAAGTCCACAAAATTGGCCAAACGGTTAAGTTAGCCTTTACGGTTACCGTGGGGTCGGGTGTTGCTATGGTCGCCTTGCTAAACCTGTTTCCCGATTGGTTCATCTGCTTGTTTATGAGCGATGATGAAGCGCTATTGCAAGCAAGTAGAACGGGGTTACGTTGGCATCTAGCAGGCATATTTTTAGACGGGTTTTTGTTTATTAGTTCGGTGTATTTTATGGCGGTGGGTGAAGCGAAAAAAGCATTGTTTGTATCCTTAGGTAACATGCTCATACAGCTTCCGTTTTTATGGTTGTTGCCACAATTTATGGGGATAGAAGGGATTTGGGTGTCAGTACCTTTATCCAACCTCGTGCTCGCTGCTGTGGTTTTACCGATGTTGTATTTAAATCTACGAGATATTAAGGCCAAGGCAGAGGTATGGGTGCCCATAAGCAGTGCGCCTGAAGTCACTCGTGTCACATAGCAATGAGCAAAGACATTATTAAGTAATTAGTTTAAAAAGGAACCCTTACAAATGACTGGGAAAAGTCTTGCCAATTATGAACAAGAGTTAAAATGGTTGGCGTTGGTATTAGGTATAATTAGCACAGTTGCAGCGGTACAAGACTGGTATCCACTTACAATATTTGTAAGCCTGCCATTTTGTTTGATATGGATTTATTGTGCTTGGCTGCATACCGAGCGGCAGCTTAAATACATTAATATCATCTTTTCTATTTTGTATGTGTACGGAATTATTCGTTACTTAGTTGTTGGCTAAATCACTCACATCTCATCATTTGCGGTGATCTTTTACAGGGGCGAGTTAGCTTTATTGCGGTGTTGCCCTGCTAAAAAGTGAATACCATTTAAAAATATTCTGATTTATATCAAATGCTAGCTTGGTTATTTAAGTAGTCTCTTGAGAGTTTTGAGTCTCAAGGAATAGAGCATGAGTAAATGTGGGCAGTGCCGCCAATTCACCCGAACAGCAGCCAATCAAAAAGATCTGTGTGGCGCGTGGGAACAACCTACTATCGCGACACGAGTTGCTTGTGACTTTTTCTCGCCTAAAAAACCGCTTAGGCATTTACAGGACAATAATATTACCACTAGGTAATGGGGTTGTTCAGGTTTCGTGCTTCTTTGCTTATCACTCCCTCTCAGTCAATTGTGCTTGTCATGACAATTAACAGCCTGATTTTTACTATATGTAGCAGACAGGAACTGTCCGATTGACCTAGGTAGAATGTTTATTCTACAATGCGGGTAGAGTAAACGTTCTACCTGGGTGAAGTTAATGATTCAACAGCAAATATCTGCGCGTTTAGAAAAAGCTTTCAGCATGTTTGGCTTTACCGAGCCAAACGTTGCCAAGCTTAGAGCCGCCTCTGGCGTGAGTTTAAGAACACTTTATCGTTATTACCCTTCAAAAGAGGCGATGGTAATTGCTGCGCTGCAGCACCGCCATCGTCGTTATATGGGCTTGCTAATACCTGAGCAGGCAGAGGCGGGGCCTTCCGCTATTATGACTATTTTTAAGCAGCTTGAAACGTGGATGAGTGTGGATGCGCCGCATGGTTGTATGTCTATGAGCGCGCTGGCCGCTTACCCCAAAAATCAGCAAATTATTGATGCGGTTAAACAGCATAAGCAAGAAATACAGACTCTATTGCTTGAGTTAAGTGGTTGCGAACAATTAGCCTTACAGCTATTTGTGTTACACGAAGGGGTCGCGATGTCTTGGCCTATTATTGGCAAACAAAGTACCCAAAGCGCTCAACTCACCGTGCAACAACTTTTAGGTAAACAGCGATGACGTCTCTCCCTACCACTATGCGTGGCGTGCAGCTAACCGGCCATGGCGATATTGATAAATTACGAATCGCGAGGGATATTCCGATACCTCCTTTAGGGGCTGGCGATGTACTGGTAAAAGTCGCTGCCGCCGGAGTAAACAATACCGACATTAATACCCGTATTGGCTGGTATTCAAAAAGTGATGCCGCTGATGATGCTAGTTGGTCTAGTGAAGCACTTTGTTTTCCGCGTATTCAAGGGGCTGATGTCTGCGGTTATATTGCAGCGGTAGGTGAACGGGTAAACAACAATAGGATCGGCGAACGGGTACTGATTGAACCGTGTTTAACCGAAGTAAACGGCAGCCAACTAGAGCAAGCTTGGTATTTTGGCTCAGAGTGTGATGGCGGCTTTGCTGAATATACCAAGGTAGCATCGCGCCATGCCTACAAGGTAACCAGTGACTTGTCTGATACTGAGCTGGCCTCGTTTCCGTGCTCGTATTCAACCGCCGAAAATCTACTCACTCGATCAGCGGTTAAAGCCGGCGAGCGAGTGCTTATTACTGGCGCATCGGGTGGGGTAGGTTCAGCGGCTATTCAATTGGCTAAAGCTCGCGGTGCTTATGTATTGGCGGTCACTAGCCAAGACAAACAGCAAATGATTAGTGAGCTAGGTGTAGATGAAGTATTGCTTAGAGAAAACAAGCTCAGTGAGAGTGTGCCAGCCAACAGCGTCGATGTTGTGATTGATTTAGTCGCTGGCAAGCAATTTCCGCAGTTACTAGAGGTGCTTCGTTCTAAAGGCCGTTATGCGGTATCGGGCGCGATTGGCGGAGCCATGGTAGAGCTAGATGTAAGAACACTTTACTTAAAAGACCTGAGTTTTTTTGGCTGTACTGTCATTGAGCCGCAAGTATTTGGTAATTTGGTACGGCTTATTGAGCAACAACAAGTACGTCCTTTACTCGCTCATACCTTTCCTTTAGAAGACATTGCGCTGGCGCAAGCTACCTTCTTAGAGAAAAAATACTTGGGCAAAATAGTGCTCAAAATATAGCTGGCTTGAAGCTCAAAATAATCTGCTCATCAAGCCTAGGCGTTAAACATAGCCCTGTAAATTGTCGCGGTGAATTGGTCAGCGCGACAATTTAGCCTTTAGCTGGCACACAGCAGAATCACAGCTTTATATTTCATTAGCCTTTCATGAATTTCGTAATTGGCTTTAGTTAACTGTTTTTCATGCTAACGAATATTGGTTTTTCCATGTAGCAAACACACAAGCCAGATCTTTGTTGATCGGGGTCAATTCACCTGTTACTGACTTCTCGCGCACACTGTAGATATTAAAAAACCAAGGTCTAAAGACCTAAGCACCCGTGGAGCGAGTGATGATTAATATCCCACAAGTAAAATTAGGTATTGTTGCGGTTAGCCGTGACTGTTTCCCACTGTCGTTGTCTGAACAGCGCCGTAAAGCGGTGGCTGCAGCTTGTGTTGAAAAAGACATTGAAGTGTATCAACTACAAACCATTATCGAGAATGAAAATGATGTTGTGACAGCCCTGGCCGAAGCGGAGAAATTAGGTATTAACTCGCTGGTTATCTATTTAGGTAACTTTGGCCCGGAAGGCCCATTAAGCATTATGGCGCAGCGCTTTGCTGGCCCAACCATGTTTGCAGCGGCGGCAGAAGAAGCAACCGCAGGTCTTAAAGATGCGCGTGGTGATGCCTATTGTGGTGTGTTAAACGCCTCGTACAGTGCCGGTTTACGTAATCTAGCGGTACATATTCCTGAGTACCCAGTAGGCACAGCAACAGACGTTGCTAACATGATTGGTGATTTTGTGCCGGTTGCACGTACTATTTTGGGTTTAAAAGGGCTTAAGATTTTTTCTTTTGGCCCTCGTCCACAAGATTTTGTCGCTTGTAACGCACCGATTAAAGCGCTGTTTGATCTAGGCGTAGAAATCATGGAAAACAGCGAGCTAGACCTGTTAGATATTTACCAAGCTGCTGAAGGCCATGCTGATATCCCCAAAATTGTTGCTGAAATGGAAACCGAGCTGGGCGATAACAACCCCTACCCAGATTTGTTACCTAAACTGGCACAGTATGAAGCAGCGTTGCTGGATTTTCACACGGCCAATATGGGCGCGTCTACCTTTGGCGTATTTGCTAACAAGTGCTGGCCGTCGTTCGAAAAATTCTTTGGTTTTGTGCCGTGTTACGTTAACGCACGTTTAGCCCAACGCGGGATCCCTGTTGCCTGTGAAGTGGACATTTATGGGGCATTGTCTGAGTACATGATCACTTGTGCCACCAATCACCCTGCCACCTTGTTAGACATTAACAACACTGTGCCGCAAGACATGGTTGAGGCAAACGCGTCAGTGATGGGTAACTATACCGCTAAAGATTTATTCATGGGCTTTCACTGTGGCAACACCGCACCAAGCTGCATGAAGAACTCGCAACTGCGTTTCCAAAAAATCATGCACAGTTTAATGGAGCCAGGTAAAGAGCCTGACATTACTCGCGGTACTTTAGAAGGCCAAATTAAACCCGGTGAAGTAACGCTATTCCGCTTGCAATCGACCGCTGATACCAAGCTACGTGCTTATGTTGCGCAAGGCGATATTCTCGATATCGACCCACAATCATTTGGCGCAATTGCTGCCTTTGGTATCCCTGAAATGCAGCGTTTCTACCGCCATGTATTAGTAGAAAAACGCTACCCGCACCACGCTGGTATTGCCTTTGGTCATGTGGCTAAAACGCTATATCAAACGCTTAACTTGTTGGGTGTCACCGATATTGATTACAACCAACCTGCCCAAGAGCGTTACCCGAACGAAATACCAAGTGTGTTTTTGTAAACACTTAAATCAGTAATGCAGCAGTAAAAAAGCCGACCTTAGTCGGTTTTTTTGTGAGTAGTTAATAAGGCATTGTCTCTATTTCTGTTTTGCGTTAGATCTATAGCTAAGCGATAAGTTCAACGGCTTAGCTAACACAATTGTTATGGGAAGTGTGCAATGCAAAACTCATCTATTTTTAGCCTTTTATGTAAAGTTGCGCTGTGTTGCTTATGGGTTGTAACTGGGTCCACTTCGGCTAATCAACAATCGCAACTATTCACTAGCAAGCACTACACGCTGCAAGTAGATAAGCTCGCTCAATTACCCGGTGCACCATGGGCTGTGGCGTGGCTAAACGCGTCCACTTTACTGGTTACCTTACGTCACGGTGAGTTACTCAGTGTTGACCTCAATAACATTCAATCAGGCCAGCAAGCGTGGCAAACTATTTCAGGTTTACCTGACATTTGGGCGCAAGGTCAGGGCGGCTTGTTAGATGTGGTTAAGGGCCCTGATAACTGGTTTTACTTTACCTACAGCAAACCACAAGACGGCAGTGGGGTCACCACCCTCGCCAAAGCAAACATTCAGCTAAATGAACTTGGCCAAGCGAAAATGAATTCTTGGCAGGATGTATTGGTCACTGACTCTGCTAGCTCTACTAACCGTCATTATGGTAGCCGCATAGCGTTTGATGCCCAGCAACATGTCTATTTCTCTGTTGGCGACCGAGGTGATAGAGATAACGGCCAAAATACTCAGAATCATGCCGCGACGATATTGCGTTTAAATCTAGACGGTAGCGTGCCTAGTAATAATCCATTTGTGGGTAACAGCAAAGTAGCCGACGCCATTTATAGTTATGGCCATCGCAACCCGCAAGGCTTAGCGTTTGACCCCAAGCTCAATCGCTTGTGGGCAATAGAGCATGGACCACGTGGTGGCGACGAGCTTAATTTAATTGAAGCTGGGGCCAATTACGGCTGGCCGCTTACCTCGCACGGTAAGGAGTATTGGGGGCCGATAAAGGTGGGTGACGCTGAAACCATGCCGGGCATAAACTCGCCACACAAAGTGTATGTTCCGTCTATTGCCCCCGGTTCGTTGCTCCGATATTCAGGGACTGCTTTTCCGGCTTGGCAGGGAGATTTATTCAGTGGCGCCTTAAAGCTGCAGCACCTTAACCGCATCATCATGAACCCGCAAGGCATGCCAGTGGGAGAAGAACGTTTGTTAGAAGGCTTGGGCGAGCGTATTAGAGCATTAACGGTTGACCCACTGGGAAATATTATCTTCACTGGCGACAGTGGCAATTTATACAAAATGCGCCCCAAGTAATGGTTGCCCCTAGAGCATCAAAGCGCAGTAGTTAGGGAGCGCTGCGTAAGAGTCTTTTAGTAAAAAAGAACATCACCAACCCGGTGTTAGCCTGTAATAGCGCGAAGATGGGGAAAAGAAGACATCTAGCGCGAAGCAAAAATAACCAAGGCTTTTTTGCTTCGCTTGCTGATACTTTACTATGCTCAGTTAGGCTCTAAGAGGAAGCCAGAAGCACTACAGTACTTAGCAGTAATAGGCTTCAACCGTGCCTTTTAAGGTTATCAAAAGCGGTTGACCGCGACGGTCTAAGGCTTTAGGTGAAGGGATCTTAACCCAACCTTCACTGATACAATATTCTTCTACATCGGTGCGCTCTTTACCGTTCAAGCGAATACCAATGTCGTGTTCGAAAATTTCTGCCACATGATGTGGGCTGCGGGGATTACCTGAGAGGCGATCCGGTAAAGCGGGTTGCGAGTTCGTGTCGGTCATGTTGCTGGCCTGAATTTATAAAAAGTGCGCCATTGTAGATAATATATGGCTAGCGCTCAACAACTGCAGCAGAGTTTAGTGGCCATTACTTAATGGTAAAGAGGGTTGTCTAACAGTACCTAGATTATTGCGTCGGCCTTATAAAAATGAGCCTACACATTAACGCTAGCTGGTTTATTATGAAGGTACCTTAGACAGTGTAGTGTTTTGAACATGCTAATAAATAGAAGGTGTTAATGGAGCAATGGTTAAAGCAAAAAGTGGCGTCGTTTGAATTGAAGGTTTTTAGCGCTGCCGAGCAGAAAAAACCAATACACACCTATCGGGGAACAGGGCGTCAATGGCACCAGTATTTATCATTATCTGTGGCGACCAGTTTTGAGTCTGCCAATGCTGATTTGAGTGGTATATGGAAAGAGCTGATCACAAACAAAAGTGCAGAGTTTAAAGCTAAGGTCGAGTTTCTAGAATGCATCATAAAATGGGACGACACAATGCTAATGAAGTGGCCGTACTTGGTACACATAAAGGTGAAATACCGCTAAGTAAGGGTTTCTACCTAAACATAAAAGCGTTTTCCGACGAGCACGTTACTTATAAAGATTAAGTGAGTGCTGTTGAAACGCCACCCTACTGCAGTGAGGCTGGTTGATCAGCCTAAACACCACAGTAAGGCAGTACTCGAGTTACTTCTCTAATTTAAGGAAGTAGTCGAAGATTTCAGGCACATTACCGTTACCTAAGCCAGCATCAAGTGCAGCGCTAAGGTTAGATGAAGAGCCTTCAGCAATCTTAGATTGAGTACCTAGGTCTTCAACCATTTGTAAGAAGTAGCCTAAATCTTTATTGGCATTAGCAATTGAGAAACCTAGGTCACTTACGCCGTCTACTGCGTAGTTTTTACAAAACTGCATGAACGGTGAGTTAGACGGGCCAGTAGACATAATGTTGAACAGTTGTTGACGATCTACGCCTGCAAGTTCAGCTACGGCAAAGGCTTGTGACATAGCACAAACGGTAGTCATACCCATGAAGTTGTTAATCAACTTAGTGGTGTGACCGGCACCCAGAGCGCCCAAATAGAATACATTCTCGCCTTGCTGATCAAGAACTGGCTTCACCTTGTCGAAGGTAGCTTGGTCGCCAGAAGCCATGATGTTTAGTAAGCCATCTTTAGCGTGTGCAGGAGTACGGCCTAGTGGCGCGTCGATCATGCCTGCGCCTTTCGCTGCAAGGTCTGCACCGATTTTGCGAGTAGATGCTGGGATAGAGGTGCCAAAATCAACCAATACCGCGCCTTCTTTAATACCCGCTAAAATACCGTTGTCGCCATATACTAGCTTTTCAACAACAGCTGAAGTGGTAAGACAAAGCATAATAATGTCACTGGCTGCTGCCAATTCAGCAGGTGAAGAAGCTTCGGTTGCGCCACGAGCAACAACAGCCGCAACGGCTTCTTTGTCGAGATCCATTACAATCGGCTCGTAGCCTTTCTTTTGTAAGTTTTCAACCATGTTGCCGCCCATAAGGCCAAGGCCGATGAAACCGATGACTGGTTTTGACATACCTAACTCCTAAAATACTATTGTATGATTATATTGCCGAGCATAATATAAGACTGCTTATATTTATGCAATCGATGATTGAGAGAGAGAAGCGTGAAAGTTCAGAAATGATAACTAGGTCAGCTTTAGCTAAAGGGCTAAGTGATGTTGAGTTAACCCTTTTACGCTTGAGAGCACTTAGTTAACGCTGGCTTTTTGTCTGTATTTTAAAGTGCTTAGGACTCATTATTTAGAGACTAATACTATTACAAATAGACAAATAGACAAATAGACAAATAGACAAATAGACAAATAGACAGCTGGTTAAGGTGCGAACGGTGTCATAAGCCCTCTATAGCCTGGTTGGCATCGTCGCCTTTGCACTTTGGCTTAAAGCGGCCGTTAGGCTGCCTTTGCAAAGGGCGCGAGTAACACTTGTGCCACAGCTTTAGCATGCATCGCCGAGTCGTAATCGTTTGTGGTATGCGCACCTACAATCGCGCCGTCGGCCAAAATGGCCAGTTGCTTGGCGGTGGCGTGGCTATCGCTTAACTTTAGCTTAACCAACTGTTGCTCTATGAGTTTTATCACCAAGTTTTTGTGCTCCGTGCAGGCTAAGTGAACCGGGTCGTCGTGGCGCGGGTATTCTGCCGAAGCATTAATAAACATGCAGCCAAAAAACGCATCTGAATTTATCCAATCTGCCAAGGCATCAAAAAACGCCATGATGCGAGTAAGTGCTGGTGGGCAGTCTTGTGCGGGTGCTAAGCGTTCAATGTTATTGGCGAGTAATGCTAAAAGCTGCTGATCACGGCGATTAAGGCAGGCAACAATCAGCGCTTCTTTCGAGGCAAAGTGATTGTACAAGGTTTTTTTTGCCACGCCCGATGTCGCCAAAATAGTGTCGATGCCAGTGGCTCGAAAACCGTGTTGGTAAAACAACTGTTGTGCGGTGTCGATAAGGTGATCGCGTTTACTGCTAGCCATAACTTTTCCTATTAGTTCTCACAAAGTATACCGCTCTGTCTCCTTTGCTCGCAAACATTGTTTCCTCCTTTTTAATTGAAAAGTTATTTTCTTTTTAATAAACAAGTGGTTATTTTCAATCTAAACCTTCATTAAGCCATTATCGATAATTAAATGTTGACGTAGACAGACTTGTCTCCTAAATTGATTATTAGGTAGACAGACCTGTATACTTATTCCAAGGGATTCAATAACAGGGCTGTTAAACGGATTACTTAATCATTAGCAAGGACATCTCATGTTAACACTTTACGATTTCGAACTATCGGGTCACGCCCACCGTGCCCGCTTAATGCTAGGTTTATTACAGCTCCCTTATGACAAGGTTATAGTGAATTTAGCCCAAGGCGAGCATAAGCAGCCAGCGTTTCGCGCGATAAACCCTTTCACCCAAGTCCCCGTATTAGAAGACGATGGCTTAGTGATTCGCGACTCCATCGCTATTATTACGCACTTGGCCAATAACTATGACCCCAGCTGGAACCCGCAATCTCGAGATCTACAGGCGCAAATTCAACAGTGGTTAGCCTTAGCTGCCCGTAATTTGGCTGAAGGCCCAGCGCGTGCTCGCTTAATTACCGTGTTTGGCGCTAAGTTTGACCAAGCCGCGACGATTGACGCTAGCCACAGCATGTTGGCGGTCATCGATGTATTGCTTGAAGGAAAACAGTGGATGGTCGGCGAGCGTGCCACCATTGCCGACGTGGCTTGTTACTCCTACATTGCCCACGCACCCGAGGGCAAAGTTGAATTGGATAGTTACAATAATATTCTTCGTTGGTTGAACAACGTAGAGCAGCTAGACGGTTTTGTGGCTATGCAGGCTACACCACTAAAAGTTGAAGCGCTTTAATCCCTTAAGGAATACTCATGACAGAAGCTCGATTACCACTGCCGCCATTTAACGCAGAGACGGCCGCGCAAAAAGTACGCATGGCTGAAGATGGTTGGAACTCTCGTAACCCCGAAAAAGTCGCGTTGGCCTATACCCTAGATAGCCAATGGCGTAACCGTGACCAGTTTGTAAATGGTCGTGACAAGATCCAGGCTTTTCTGCAAGCAAAGTGGAATAAAGAACAACAATATCGCTTGATCAAGGAACTGTGGGCTTACACCGATAATCGCATTGCAGTGCGCTTTGCTTATGAGTGGCAAAACCAAGCTGGCCAGTGGTTTCGTTCTTATGGTAATGAAAACTGGCAATTTGATGATAAGGGGTTGATGCAAAGCCGTCATGCCAGCATTAACGATTTGGCGATTAGTGAAGAAGAACGCTTATTTCATTGGCCGCAAGGGCGTAGGCCTGACGATCACCCAAGCTTAAGTGATTTGGGTTTATAGCAAAAGCTCACGGCAACAAGGGAGGTGTTTATGGCTGTTTTTCATCAAGGTGAACTAAGCGTGCAGCAACGGGTAGGTGTAGCGGATATTGCCAAAGCCATCGGCGATAAAGCGATTCGCGCCTACATGCCCGAGCAGCACCGCACGTTTTTTAGCCAGCAGCCCTTGTTGTATGCCGGCGTGCTAGACAACCAAGGCCACCCCTGGGCCACCCCTATTTTGGGCGAGCAAGGTTTTGTAAGCTCGCCCAATTCCACCACCTTATCTATAGAAGCCAGAGCACTTATCGAATACGCGCAAGTCGCTCAGTTGTCGGTGGGTGATAGCATAGGCTTGTTGGGCTTGGAACTGACTACTCGGCGGCGTAATCGAGTAAATGGTTTAGTGGCTTATACAAGTGAACAAGCACTGCGTTTTGAGGTACAGCAAAGCTTTGGCAATTGTCCCAAGTACATTCAAAAGCGCGAGTTAAAGCCAAGTGTTTTTAACCAAGCTTTTGTGCCAAAGGCTGCAGACTTTCGCGAGCTGGCAGTAAGTGATGTAGTGCTTGAGCAGGTGTTAAGGCATTGCGACACCTTTTTTATCGCCTCTAGAGCTGCTGCGTTAAATCGTGGAGATAGCGATGGCGTGGATATCTCTCACCGTGGCGGTAAACCGGGCTTTATCCATGTGCATAAGGGAAGTAACGGTAAAATGCCAAGCCTAGTGTTCCCCGATTTTTCGGGTAACAATTTATTCAACACCCTCGGCAATATAGTGGCCGACCCAAGAGTGGGTTTGTACATACCAGACTTTGAAACCGGCTGTAGTTTTTGGATTAAAGGTAAGGCCTCAATCATTTGGGATGTGTCGCAGCTAAAACCTTACCCGGGAGCACAACGTTTTGTGCAAGTTAGCATTGAGCAAGGCCTAAGCTTAACCACGCCTACCTTAGTACAACATTCAGATATAGAGTTTTCACCAGCTTTGCATAATTTGTCTTAAACCATGTCTAGTGGGCTAGCCACGCCATCGGCCCCCATATTAAGTACATGGGTATAAATCTGAGTGGTTCTAATATCACTGTGACCTAGCTGGGCTTGAATGGTGCGAATATCTGTACCTCGTTGCAATAAATGCGTAGCAAAAGAGTGGCGCAGGGTATGGCAAGTGATGGGTTTACGAATGTGAGTTTTTATTCTGGCAGCCTTAAGCGCTTTTTGAATACCGCTTGGGTCTAGATGATGGCGGCGAATGCAGCCATCGTTGGGATCTCTACTTAAAGAGTGCGAAGGAAACAAATAATGCCAAGCAAAGTCGTGTGGGGCCGCCGGGTACTTCTTAGCAAGAGCATAAGGTAAATATACGCCGGCATATTCGTTTTTTAGCTTGTCACTCTGATAGTACTGATAGGCAACAGTAATTTGCTTTTGTATTGCCGCAACCAGTGACTTTGCCAGTGTCACACGCCTATGCTTACCTCCTTTGGCGTCCCATACTTCAATACCGAAATAGTCAAAATCAATATCTTTAATACGTAAACGTAACATTTCGGTTTTTCGCAGGCCGCTACCATACATGAGTTGAGCCATTAATACGTGTGGTGGGGAAAGCGCATCTATTAATGCGGTAACCTCGTGGCGAGTGAGTACAACAGGCAGTTTGGCTTGACGCTTGCTATGGCGAAAGTCTAATTGAAGTGATAAAGGCTTATTAACAAGCTCTTTATAAAGAAAGACCAAAGCGTTTAGTGCCACTGCTTGGCTTTGCGGAGCCAAGTTCCTTTGATTGGCTAAGTGGCTGAGGAATTGCTCAACTTCATGATTATGTAAGTCGCTAGGGTGTTTTTTGTGATGAAATAAAATAAAGCGTTTTATCCACTGTCGGTAGCTACGAATAGTGGATTCCCTAAAGCGCTTAGTTCGCATTTTTTCTTCTATATAGCTGAGATAGGGCGAGCTCATAGCAATCCTTGTTACTGTTTTTTATGGCTCTTCACCGTTCTTGGTGGAAAGTCATATCAAGCCCTCCAAAGTGAAATAGAATGGCTCGCTTAAAGCGCTCTTTGTTTCTAAAGCCCATTGCGCGTATTTTTAGGCGCTGAATGTTTCCATTTATCGCTTCCGCCAAGCCATTTGATACCTTATAACGCATCGCATTGATGATGCCGTTTAAGTGCGTTTTCACGGTTTCTGCTGCTGTCATCATGGGCCTGATTTGACTGACCTCTATGAGTGCTAACCAATCATTCCAAGCTGCCTTGGCGTTAGCTGCATGGCCATACCAAATGGCTCTTGCTTGCTCTTTAAATATCCAGCTCAACCCTGTGTTTTGCATCATTTTGGCCAGCGCATTCACTCTTTCTCTCAATGTCCCATGCAGGTGGCTGTTTCGTTTTAACCATCCATATCGTGTTTGGTGGCATTCTCTTTTTAAGTGGTGGGGCAACTCCATGAGTTCGCTTTTTCTCACTTCATTAACCGCTTTAGTAAGGACCTTTGCGATATGAAAATGGTCTATGGCTATCATCTGCTTAGCCCGCTCACCAAAATAGTCATAGGCTGCGCTTATATACGCTCTACTCATGTCCATTGATATAGAGCGCGTATCCACTTTTGATTCAGGGGGCAATGCCTTAAAGCAAGCTGATAAACTCTGGCCTGTTCGTCCATCCTCAACCGATATCACCTGGCCATCACGATTAGATAATACCGTCACATAGTCATGGCCTTTCTTAAATGCCGTTTCATCCACCAGTAGGTCTTGGTAGTTGATGGAGGTCCTGGCGGCCTGGCCGCGTTGAACGGCTCGTGCCATAATGCGGTCAATGGCTCCCCAACTAAGCCGATAGGTTTTACTCACTTCGTATAAGGAACTGACTTTAAGCATGTCTATAACGCGAGCCTCAAACAGCTCTGTGTAGCGGCTCTTACTCGTGGCCCAAGGCACTTGAAGTGTTTGCACTCCATGCTCTGGGCAATCAGCTCGAGGTACTTCAGCTTCAATGCGTGTTTCAAACTGACAGGTATCTAAATGTCGCCAAACCCGCCGCCGAGTATCGTGGCGACGAACAGCCTTACCGCAAGAGGGGCAAGCCGTTAATGAAGCTCGGTCATAGTCAACGCGTACGGTGATAGTTTGGGTAGACTCATTGAGTTCAACCGATGAAACAGTCCAAGGATGAGTTAATCCAAGAATAGATTGATAAAGCGTGGTGTCTTGCATAGTAGCGAGGTATTAATGAACGTTTACTTATTATCTCGCTCATTAATGTTTGTTGAAAGTGTTTCCACTACATTCGGTGAAGAGCCTTTTTTATACAGTGTTGTTGCAATTCCTACTTTCTGCAAGTGATTGCATACTTTCATGCTGATGTTTTTGTTATTTTTCGAGCTAGGTGGCTGATACAGCTTAGGAAAGGTGATAACCTTGTTTTTATCAAATGTATGATAAGAGGAAAAATTCCTTGTTTAAACAAGGAATTTTTCCTATTAATAAGCTGTTAGCATTCTAAATTAGCAAGTTGCAATTATAACCAAAGGAAAAACGATGACAGATAGAGAAAGCTTTGGCAGTGTGAGCCTTGTACGGCAAGGAGAGCATAGGTTTTATTCTTTTACCATGCCAAGTGATGTACTTGCAGAGACATGTTTTGTCGTGAATCGTGATGAAAATCCTATCGAGGGGTTTCAACGTGAGTTAGATAAAAAAAGAGCCTCAGAAATAGCGAGTTATATTGATTCTGGCTTAGGTACAATTCCTAGTTCAATTGTACTTTCAGCCCAAGAAGACAGTGGTTTTATATACGATTCCAAAAAGAAATCGGTTAGTTTTGATAAAATTAGTAAAGCATTTTTAATTATTGATGGTCAGCATCGAGTTTATGGTTTTAAGCTTGCGGAAACCGCGCTTAGAATCCCAGTTGTCGTTTACGAAAATCTTTCCAAACGTGATGAGTCTAGATTGTTTATTGATATTAACTCTAAGCAAAAAGGGGTTCCTACAGAGCTACTGCTAGACATAAAAAAAATGGCAGAGTATGAGAGCGATACAGAACAATACCTTAGGGAGCTGTTTGACATATTTTTAAATGAAAATGACAGTGCGCTATACAATAGGCTGTCAGCATCGAAAAGAGTGAAGGGAAAAATAACCCGGTCTGTTTTTAATACAGCTGTTAAGCCATTGGTGAAAGTATTTGGTAACAAAAGCCCTGATGAAATATATGAAATATTTAATTCCTATTTAGTGGCTTTTAATGAAGGTGTTTTAGTCCCCCATCATTTAGAAGAGCAAGCGTTTAATACAACAGTATTTAAAGCGATCTCAGGTTTCTTTCCGATAATTACAGCAAGAGTAAAAGATAGATTTGGAGCAATCTATTCTGTTGATAATTACTATGAATTTACTCAAATTACTGGTCAACGGATAAAGCCTGCCAAGATTGAAAATCCTACGAATGCATATAAACCTATTGTCGATCACCTAGAAGAGTCATTAAAGCAGGAGTTTACTCTATAGATGACGCCTGAAATTAAAATACTTCACCAACTTTCTATGAATGAAATATTTGAAGTAAACTCTTCAACCGAGTCGGATTTAAAGGCTTGGGTTGCGAATGGCCACTATCTTCTTTCGAATACATTAGTACCTTCTGCAAGAAATAGAGCTGTTGAATTTGAACTTCGATTTCAGCAAAAAGAAATTCTCCACATATCATTAGCAAATGACAGCAATAGGTTTGCTCAAGCGGCTATAGAATCAATGTGGAGCATAGGAAAAGTTAGCCAATTACCTAAAAGTACAAGTTGGGCTTCAGTTCAAATGTATTATGCGGCTTTTTTTTCAGTACACGCTATATTGCGTATTTTTGGTCAAGCTTGTAGCCAGTTGGAAAATGACCATGTTGACAAAGTATTGGAAATAGCGAAGACAACTCAGCTTGATGGTGGCGTTACAAGTATAGAAAATGGCTTTTATTTTTCTTCAATTTCTAATAACGAAATGAAATTTAAGAAATTAAAAGATTCCCATGCTGATACATGGTCATCATTTTCAGGGTTGCTAATATGGTTGATTGATAATGTTTCTAATACGACAGGTTTAGGGGCGCATAAATCAGAAGCGATAACATTAATATCAAATATCAAAGCGGCAATACATAAATCTGGTGCAGCTAAAGGTAATTGGCCTTCTCAAGTTAGAAATAAGGTTAATTATCAACACACTCATGGCGTATGGTACCCCTACAAAGGTGCAATACATGATCAAGAAGCAGTTCTGAGAAACTCAGAATGGATGAAAAATCCTAGCAGCTTTGATTTGAGTATTAATGGTAATGATATTTCACTTTTATATAGTTTAAGTAACTCTATATTATCGTTGATGTATCACTTAATGAAATATGGCTATGACCGCTCAGGGAAGGTTTCACTGCCCTTAAAAAATGGTACATTTCGATTAATTAACCAGCTTCAAGCCGCCTAATGCTAACAAGGCGCTGCTGTCGGACAAATTTTACGCTGAGCTCCAAATTTGCCGCAGAGCGCGGCGTTAGTTGCCAATCATTACTGAAACTGAGGATGTAAATAGTTTTGAATAAATTCACTGGAATTGTACTTTTTTTGGTAGCAATGTTGTTAACAGTTTTACTTTTAGCGATATTCATTTTTATGGGTACAATTTTTTCTGAATATGATTTCTCTACAGGGGTTTTATTTGGGCATGTGCTTTATTGGGTAATACCTTTAATCCCGCTTGCTGCAATGACTTTTGGAAATTATTTAATATATAAACAGTCATTATTAAAGTTCAACGGTAATGTTAAATAAACGGCAACTAACAATCGCATGCACAGCGACAATTAAACGTCGGCCGGTTTTTTGCGAAAAGCAAAGACTGCAAAAAAGCAGTCCAACATTCAATTGCCCGTGATGCGGGCGTTGATATGATCCCCACTGTCAACACGCACGAGTCTATTCCTACCGATTAATACCGGCATAGAAAACCTGAATGAGAGACCTTTGGCAAGTAAGTGTCGGCGGTTGACCTTGCTGATATAAAAGAGAGGGCGAGTTGGTTATCGCAACTCTTCGTTATGTATTGTTTGCGCCTGTAGTTTATTTAGCAGCCTTGCCTCAGTCTATGTGCGCGAGTTTACATCGCTTAACGCCCTCGAGGGTTGCTCTCACCGCTGCCGCCGGTCTTACTCATTCAAGTTGTTTTAACCTGTTAGCTTGTTTCTATTTCTACCCTATATGTTGGCTTTGTGGGTCAAAGCGTTGGGCAATGTCCCAGATGTAACCCAATAGCTCTCTGGCTACTGCGGTCACCACTTTGTTGTGTTCTTTGCCACGATGTTTGAGTTGGGCAAAGCGTCGGCATAATCGAAGCTGAGCCTCCCATGAACGCTGCTGTAAATTCAGTGATTGGTCTTGTTGTCTAATCTGTAACTCGCGGGAGACTTTGGGGGCAAAGCGATAGGCCCAGGCGGCTTCTATTAGTATTCGCCGAGCATGAGTATTACCACACTTGGTAATTCCACCTTGCTTTTGTCGGTTCCCACTGGAGTACTCTGATGGGGTTAAACCGACAAAGTTCATCAGTGAACGCGGGTTAGCAAAGCGGCGCATATCTCCCAGTTCGGCGACTAAAGTAATGGCCGATAAAAACCGTATGCCTCTGAGTACCGTTAAATATTGCACCAGTGGATACCAACACCAGTCTTGGGCAATCATTTGTAGCTCGTGCTCAAGATGTTGCAGCCGCTCATAGCGCTCGGTAACAATGTTGATGTAGTGCTGAAAGGTGAGTTTTTTAGCAAGAAATAATGGACACCCATGAATTTGACGATTTAATTTCTCTCTTCTAGGCTTAATTTCACTAGAAGGGGAATAGCTATGACTCGCGCTCGTGACCAACAAATTTGTTTAGACAGCACGCCTTATTATCACTGCATTTGTCGCTGTGTTCGACGCGCCTATTTGTGTGGGGAAGACCGGGAAACAGGGGCAAGCTTTGAGCATCGAAAACAATGGATAGTGGATAAGTTTACTCAACTAGCCCAAGTGTTCTCGGTTGAGGTTTGTGCCTATGCAGTAATGAGCAATCACTACCACTTGGTATTACGAGTAAACCAAAAGCAGGCAGAGCAGTGGAGTTATCGCGAGATAAATACCCGATGGAAGCAATTGTTTGCAGGCCACAATGTGGTAGAGCAATACCTTAGTGACCCACAAGCCAAAGATGAAAACTACCCTAAGTCTATAGAAAAACTGGAAGACTGGCGTAAACGCTTATTTGATATCTCTTGGTTTATGCGCTGCCTAAACGAGCACATAGCTCGCCAAGCGAATAAAGAAGAACAATGCAAGGGCCGATTTTGGGAAGGCCGTTTTAAATCTCAAGCCTTATTAGATGAAGCCGCCGTACTGGCTTGTATGGCCTATGTAGATTTAAACCCAGTCAGAGCCCAAATGGCTGATACCCCAGAAGAGTCTGACTTTACCAGTGTGCAACTGCGCATGCAGGCGCTAAAAACCGCTAAATCAGAAGAAAACCTACAACCCTCAACGGTGTTACCTTTTTCCGGTTATAAAGCCCATGGTGACCCCAGCCCCGGTTTACCCTTTAACCTTTATGAATATCTAGAGTTAGTAGACTGGACAGGCCGTTGTGTACGCGCCGATAAACGCGGGGCAATACCCGCCAATATATTACCAATAATGACACGGCTTAACATTAATCAGAAAGACTGGCTAAGTGTGGTGAAAGACTTTAACCGCCACTTTATTAGCGCGGCTGGCTCAAATAAACATCTGCAACAACATGCTAGCCAAACAGGCCGGCGCTGGTACGCCACTCATAGTAAATTACAACTCTGCGACAGCTAGCGTAGCCCACATAAAACCTACCAACGCATCTCTTCAGCTCAATTGAGGGCTTAGCGGTGGCTGCATTTTGCCACTTAAAGCCCAATGACCTTATCGCATGTTTCTTTAGTTGCTTTACGCCTCAAAAAATCTAACAAGCACCCAAAAACTTTTGCTTAAGGGTTATTGTTAATCAAAACAAGATAAATTGGATGTCCTGTTATTTTTTATTAAACCTTGGAGCAAGTCTACTGATTCAGAGCGTATTGATCCCTTTAACGGACTACTTTTAAGTCCAACTTTGGATAAACTATTTGATCGTGGCTATATAAGCTTTACAGATGATGGGAGCCTAATTATCTCGCCACTGTTAGGCGAGCGGGATATCAGTCAGCTAGGAATCACAAGTTCAATGAAGCTTTACAAAGTAGAAGCAGGCTGCCTTCCGTATTTAGAATTCCATCGGGAGGCAGTGTATGTCAATCAAATCTAACAAGCGCAGGCTGTCGGAACGTCTTTCCGCTGCGCTCCAGTCCGTCCGCAGCTGCGGGCGTTAGGCATCAAATTAAATGAACATCATCGAAGAGTTTGAATCCAACGGAATAGAGTGCAATCTCGGCGCTAGTAACTGGCACGTAGATCACGGCACTGCCGCAATCTATCCTCCGGCCACCGATGAAATGATCGAGTGGGCTTGCCTCGAAGCTAAAGCGGAATTTCCCCCCGCACTTGTTTCCCTTCTGAAAAGCACAAACGGATGCTTCTTCAAGAAGCTTACGCTATTTGGCATTCCCGTGAGTTTGTTCGAAGGTAAAGGGCTATCGAGAGGGCAGCTTCAGCCTCAGTCGATTACGACAGCGAATCGAGCATGGCGAGTCAACTACAAAGCACCGAATGAGGCCGTAATGGTTGGCTCCATACAGGGATGGTCAGAGAACACAGGGTTGTTCATGATGCCTTCTGGGCAATGCGTGAAAATCAATAGTTCAGGTATTAGTGCGCCATTTCAGCTCACTGAAAAATTGCGTGCGTTGGCGGAAAATGCCTAACAATGAAGCTCACTAACTCGTCGCTTCGCTCCTCGGGGACAAAGGCCACAGCGCGGCAAGCCGCTAGCCTTTGCCCGTGGCTGCGGCGTTATATTTTATGAATGATATCGTAGAAAGCTACCCTAAATGGAAAAAAGTGCTCATCATTGGCTGGGTACTTGTTATTACTGCTTTGATTGTTGGTCCGCCAGCTAGCATCCCGCTCTTCATAATTGGCGGTGTTATGGTGGTCGTTGGTGGTAATTTAAAAAGGCGCGCGCTACCGCCACCAGTTCCTCTCTCTCAGAAGCCAGCAAAAACCAAAGTGATTTCAGCAGGTATACCGGCAATACTAATTTTGTCAGTCTCAGCATTTACCGGCATGGAGAATGCACTAATCTATGGTATTGGCTTGTTACTTCTGGCATATGCCATTATTGGCGTAGTTGAGCTTAAGTTTGGAACCTTTATTACGCCTATGGCTGCTAAGTGGGATAGTATGGCATCTTGGAAAAAAGCGCTAATTTCAGTAGCTGTAATAATTGGTTCATTAGTCGCTGCAGTTGCGCTGATGCCGTTGGCTGCGCAGATACTGTATACATAAATATAACAAGGGTAGGCAAAATCGCCCGCATAAAACGCGGGCTGGACTCGCGAAAAACGCTCGCCTTTGCTACCGGCGTTATACGTATAGGTGAAAATGTCAGGCTATAGATGGGGCTGTTTAGCTTGTGGTCAAGGTAACTCAGCAAATGAAAAGTATTGTGAATTTTGTGGGGCAAGCTCAACGGCAACAAGTTGGGAGCTAGATGCTCATGAATTTGCTATGAATCACCTTAAAAATAACGAGGGAGAATCTAAATGTAGCTCCTGTAGTTGTTCGTCGCATAGAGTTAAATTTAGCGAAGAGCCTTTTGAATATTTTGAATCTCGTCAGAGACCTTTAATCAGAGCTATGTTTGTCATCTCAACATGTACTTCTTGTGATCTCGAAATTAAAACCGAATATGCGGTGCCAACATTTCGTAAATTGTATCGCTGGATTGCTGGTAAGGATATAGAGAGTGAGTGGTGGCTTAAAAGGTAAAATACGTATAACACATTTGAGCCTCCGGGTAGTCAATAGGCGAGCCTAACTTATTTGACTGCTCTTGCAGTCAAACTAAAATCAATCAACAAATTCATCTACTTCGTCTGTCAGTTAGCTGTCAAATCATCGTTTACAGCAAACACATATAGAGGCTCTCTTAGTGCGATCTTATCGCTGCCTGGGCTATCCAGTCCTTTGGAGTGTCAGGGGCACTAGACATTTATCGGTTAACCCTAAGATGGCACTATTCAAGGCAGAGGTGCTTATGGCACAGCTAGTGTCAGGCTCATTTAAGGTGTAAACGACTTTGTTGATTGTATTCATTAATGCGCGCCAATAAGGTGTCTAATCAAGTCGATGTAGCTTAAATAGCATGTGGCATAGTGATGATGGTGAGAAAACGGGGTTCGCGTCTACTATATTGAATTTCCAAGGAATTATGAGGGGATTCGCTAGAACGCGGCGTTATGCGCCAAAAATAGGGGAGATGTCCATACTTTTGTGCAGAATTCTCATTATCTGTATTTGTTGGCTACCTGTTTGTTTGTAAAATATTACGTGGCTACCTTGGAGAAATTTTCGATAACCATTTCTAATTTCATCACAGCCTTTACCTATATCGGGATTTTCCGCTAACAACCAAAAAGAATCATCAAACTGTTTAAGGTAAATATTTCGCTGCTCTTTTCCCCAACGACGAGCCGTAAATATAGCTACATCCTTAAGATCGTTTTTTGCTGAAATCGTTAATGTAAATGGCTTCATTTTGAATTTTCGTTATCAAGTTCATTAATAAATGAATCTAAATCGTAATCAGCGACTCCGCTTTCTTCTCCTTCAATAAGAGAGTTACGTAATGTATGCAATTTTGTTTCTTGTGTTTCCAATAAACGTAACGCAGATCGAATAACCTCACTGGTTGAGCCGTATCTTCCGGATTGAATTTGTGAGCTAATAAAGCCTTCAAAATGATCACCTAAAGTAATACTTGTGTTTTTAGCCATTGTCTTAACCTTAAAATACCAAATAGTATGGTGATTATGGTATAAAGTTCAAATTAGTCAAGTCACGCATAACGAATAAGAATAGGTGTCGCGCAGCCGACACCTTATTTGGGTGTTGAACAAGCCCGATGCTCCTTTCTATAGTAAATAACGGTGTTGATGTTGGCGGGGCCAAGGCCTTGTTAGTTTTCGCAAGGCGAGTTTAGCTAAGACGGGGGGAACGGCGTTAAGCCCTTACCCGTTTGGCGTAGTGCTAAGTTGTTATTTTTTGTGTGTTTTCATCCTCATGTTAAGCCCTGCCATTATACTTATACTGTTCGCCTTTCGGCTAGCTCGTCGTTTAAAAGGACAAAAAACAGTTGGCTTTTGCTCCTTCGTTGCCATTTTAGCCAACAATTTTTTGCTTGTTATTTGGGCGTTACGCATCTTTGGGAATTGTGTTATGAATGAAGCAGACTGGAAAATCTTCAAGCTTATTAAAGATAAAGCCATAGAGAAGTTCTGCGATGATTCGCTTTTAGAATGCAGTGAGCAGATTAACAAATCTGGAGAGAGCGCTCACAATAAGTATCTAGCGCTTTATCGACTTGTTAATGAAAGAGATAAGCAAATGGCTCAGTTATTTGATGCTCACAGTAGGTCGAAAGCGTCTATGCAGCTTATGGCAATTAGAGGCCAAGGCTTAGCAGAAGAAGACTTGCTTAAACAGCTTTCACAAGCGTTTTTGGCGCAAACAGATCCTAAAAAGCATGACTGGTAATGCATATCCAGACAATTAACCCCGCACTACGGCTCTTGCCCTGAGTAATACCAATGAGTGCATCTCTATTGGATGGTTTTTTGCCTTTAAAGCTCACCATCCTTCCCTGAAAATTAGCCTCTAGTCCTGTTAAAGTGTTGCTTTAGCCAAATTTATTACAGAATATTTGCAGATTGAGGGTTTCTTAAGCTTGATCGCAGTGGCATAAGACCACATACTCTTTTACCATTCAGCGGATCCAGTTTATGGAAAAATTGGCATTGGTCGTTCAAGCATCTCGGTTTTATAAAGCGTGAACTCGTTCAACACCTCCAGTTTTCTACTTCGCTATACCCACAATCAATATAAAGAAAAGGGCTTTATAAGGCCTCAACATAAGTAGGAACACAACATGGCAGCATTTGGCACGGTTTTTATGCCACAAATGGCAATAGCTAAATATGAAGACCAACAATGGACTGACAGCGAAATTGTTTCGTCAGACAGCATTAGCTTGCACCCCGGCGCTCACGTACTTCATTACTCGAGCACTTGTTTTGAAGGGCTTAAGGCTTTTCGCCATGAAGATGGTAGCGTGTGTATCTTCCGTATGGACGCCAACATAAAACGTATGGCGCAATCGGCTGACCTACTGAGTTTGCCAGCTTTCAAACCCGAGTTACTTGAGCAAATGGTTACCGAACTGGTAAACAAATTTGCTGACCAAGTACCCGCTGCTCCTGGTTCTATGTACATTCGACCTACCTTTATTGGTACTGAGCCTGCGATTGGTAAAGCGGCCGCTGCGACTAACTCAGCATTGCTGTATGTATTGTTATCGCCAGTCGGTGATTACTTTGCCGCGGGTGCCAAACCTTTGCGTTTATTATTAGAAGAGAATGGCATGCGCTGTTCTCCGCATATGGGCATGGTTAAATCAGGCGGTAATTACGCCAGCGCACTCGGGCCCATTAGCAAGGCTCGTACCGAAGTAGATGCCGACCAAGTATTGTTCTGCCCAGGTGGCGATGTACAAGAAACCGGCGCGGCTAACTTTATTTTGATTGATGGCGACGAAGTGATCACCAAAGCGTTAGACAGTAGCTTTTTACACGGTGTAACCCGCGACTCTATTCTTACTTTGGCACGTGACCTAGGTTTAACCGTAAGCGAGCGCCAACTTACGGTAACAGAGCTACTAGAGCGTGCTGCTAAACCAGGTTGTGAAGCGGCTCTATCGGGTACCGCCGCGGTACTGACTCCAGTAGGTACGTTAATTCACAACGGTGAAGAGTATACCGTTGGCAATGGTGAAGCCGGTGAAACTACCTTGAAACTACGCCAAGCCTTAAATGATATACAGTGGGGCAAAGCGGCAGACAGCCACGCTTGGTTAACCAAAGTTTAAATCTTTACGCTAACTGCATTAGTGTTTGAGAATGATTAAATCAGCCCGCTAGATGCGGGCTGATTTTTTTTGCAAGATACACTTTTTTGTATTACTACCGCTGAGCCTGAAATTCGGGCTTAGCGGTATGTCAATTTGGGCCACAAAGCGCATCTCTTAGTTGGCCTTTAGCTTAACCAGTAGACGTATTTAGATGACTAGTGGAAATGGTATTTATGGAAATACTCTTGGTTCGACATGGGAGACCTTCGGCCGCCGTTTATCCGCGTGTAAATGCCAGTGGCTTTGTTCGTTGGGTGCGGCGTTACCATCACTCTGGGATCGCTAGCGATAGCTTTCCCGAAGCGCAGCGACTTAGTGATTACTCTGACTACTATGTTGTTTCAAGTGACTTAAAAAGGGCGATGGAGTCAACCCTGATCTTTTTGAATCAGCGGCCTACAGAAACCTCAAAAATATACCGTGAAATGGAAATTCCACGTTATAAGCTCCCTTTGGTGCTAACCGCGTCTCATTGGCTGTATCTAAATCGTCTGCTGTGGACGCTAGGCTTTAAAGGTCCGTTTGAGTCTTATAGCGAGGCGAAATACAGAGCGCAAGAAGCGGCGCATCAGCTCGTGAGTTTAGCGGAAACGCATAACAAGGTGATGTTGTTTAGCCATGGCTATCTCAATTTTCATATTCGCCACTACTTGTGCAAAGCGGGTTGGCAGTTAACTGAGAAAAGTAGTCAGCATTGGGGAATTACCCGATTACAGCGCTAGCCATCGCGCTTTTAAAGCGCTTTAGGCCTTCGTTTTAAAAAAAGTTAAAAATAATGACATTTTTTTAGCCTCGTTTTTTGATTGGCTGCGATTACCTCGTTGAGATTGACTTAAACAAGGTATTCAATAATGAAAAATTCGACTTATATTGCTTCTGGTTTTGTTTATTCACCGATTGCTCGCTCGGTAGCTATAGGCTTAGCGCTTTCTACATTGGTCGCTTGTGGCTACACCGGTACCAGTGAGCAAACCCAAGCCGAGCAGCCGCATAAGCAAACGCGCCCAGTGCAGCGCCCTCAGCAAGATGCGTCAATTCAAGCGGTGCATCCTATCGCAAGGCTTGAGCAAGAAAGTGCAGTGGCAGCCCATCGAAGCAATGCGAAAGTCGCCAAAATGTCGCAAATGGCGGTGAGCCAATATCACAATAACGATGCCTATTATCATCAAGCGACTAATACTGAAAATTACCAAAAGCTGAGTGACTTATCGGTGGTGTCGGTCGCAGAGCAGCCGGTGTCTACTTTTAGTGCCGATGTAGATACCGCCAGTTATGCCAATATGCGTCGCTTTATAAATAATGGCCGGCTGCCACCCAAAGATGCGGTGCGAGTAGAAGAGCTCATTAACTACTTCTCTTACGATTACGCTAGCCAAGTTGGAGATAGCTTAAACGCCGATAAGCCGATTGCGGTGAATACTCTACTTACGGCTTCACCCTGGAACAGCAATAATCAGTTGATTAGAATTGGTGTGAGTGCGTATCAACCGGACATGAACATTCGCCCGGCGGCTAATGTAGTGTTTTTGGTGGATGTATCAGGTTCGATGCAGTCACAAGAGAAACTGCCATTATTGAAGCAATCAATGTTGTTAATGCTTAATCAGCTAAAAGCAAATGACAGTGTCGCCATTGTGACCTATGCCAGCGGAACAGGCATTGCCTTGCCAGCCACAAAAGTGAGCGACAAACATAGCATTGAAAATGCCATCAACAATTTGCGGGCTGGCGGCTCTACTCATGGTTCTGCAGGCATTGAGTTAGCTTATAACCAAGCGCAGCAAGGCTTCATTGAGGGCGGGATTAACCACGTTTACTTAATGTCAGACGGTGACATGAATGTAGGCATTACCGACATAGACGCGCTAAAACACCGGATTAGTCAAAAGCGTAAAGCAGGCGTGCAGTTCTCTACGATAGGGTTTGGCCAAGGTAACTATAACGACCACTTAATGGAGCAGCTAGCAGACAACGGTAATGGTGTAGCGGGTTACATTGATACCCTGCACGAAGCGCAAAAACTACTGGTTGACCAACTTGGCAGCAGCTTGCATACCGTGGCTCATGATGTGAAATTTCAGGTAGAGTTTAACCCGAGTATGGTGTCAGAATATCGCCTGTTAGGCTATGAGAATCGCCAATTGGCGCGTGCCGATTTCAATAACGACAAGAAAGATGCTGGCGATATGGGCGCTGGGCACAGTGTCACCGCCATTTATGAAATTACCCCGGTAGGTAAGCCCGGTTTGATTGACCCTCTGGTATTTCAACAAGCTAAACAAAACAAAATGGCTCAGCGGCCAGTAAATGAAGCCTTAGTAGAAGTACGAGTGCGCTATAAAAAAGCCCAGTCGGAGGCCTCGGCTAAATATACTCAGCGTGTGCATAACAACGATTTTGTTAGTTTGGCGAACATTAACACTGATGATAGCTTTGCCATCGCAGTAGCGGCTTTTGGCCAAAAGCTTCGTGGTAACGAACAATTAGATGATCTGTCTTATTCCTCAATTATTGATTGGGCAAACGCAGGAAAAGGCCAAGATCAGTTTGGTTATCGTGCAGAGTTTGTTAAGTTAGCCAGATTAACGAATACCTTAGCTCAGCAATCTAACTCGGCCTTGCCTGTTCAATTGCCAGAGCCTGAGTATGCGGTGCAACCATTACCGGTCACCTTACCAGCAAGGATTGATAACCAAACTCATGAGCTTAGTCAGTGATGAACAACTGATGCTTGATTACGGTCAACGTGGTGACAGTGCCGCGTTTGACCGTTTGTATCAGCGTTATCGACAACCCTTGTTTGCGTTTATCTGCCAGAAAATGCCAGAAGCTGCATGTAATGAAGTATTTCAAGAGGTGTGGGAGTCTATCATCAGCCAAGCGAGTGCTTATCAGCTTCCAAGTGAAAAAAATCGAGATAACTCGGCTTCAACCACTCGGCATTTTCGTGGCTATTTGTATACGATTGCACGGCGAAGAGTGGCTGATTATTGGCGCTCAAAAGACCGCCATGAAGATCATCCTGAACAAGATGTTGACCAGCTGCATTCCCGATCTACGCCTGAACTAGAGCATCAACAAGCTGTCGATCAGCAAGCCATCTTAGGCTGTGTATCGTTATTGCCAGCCAAACAGCAAGACGTATTTATGTTGAAGCAGTCTGGCTTAGCGGTAGCCGAAATGAGCCAAGTATTAGATGCCTCCTTTGATGCTATAAAAAGTCGTATTCGAGTTGCTTACCAACAGCTACGCGATTGCTTGGAGAAACACCATGGTTGATGACCCTAACAAGCATCATTCAAATGATGAACAGCCTAGCGAACAGCAACTTGATCAAGCCTATCAACAGGCGACGGCCAAGTTTGAGCCCTCAGCACTGCTAGATAAACGCATTCAACGCTTGGCAAAACAACAGGCCGAGCACATCCTAGATGAAAACCACAAAACCAAGCGTTCTTACTCTTGGGCGAGCGCTCCTTGGTGGGCTAATGCAGCATCATTGGCGTGTGTGGGCGTGTTAGGCTGGTGGCTGTTTAGTGAAACGATGGTGCCGCCCAGTGAAATGAGCTATCAAAGTAATGTGCAGTTAATGAGTCCGCCCATACAGCGTGATGAACTCGCGGTCGAAGAGCTTGAGCAGCAAAAGCAAGAGCTAGCTGAAAAGCTATTACGTAAGCGAGAGGTGGATACCCAAGCTTTTGAGCAAGAGCGAAGACAGTTAGCCAAACAGAAGGCAATGCAACAACCAACTATGCAGGCTGAAACAATACAAAGGCAAACTGAGCTTGCTGCTAAGTCTGCTGAGCAGCATTATGCTCTTGAGGAGCTGCCAGCTACATTTTCATCTTTGCCGAGTGATGAGATGTCTGATGCTGTTGCTATTGCCGCAAGCGATGCTGTTCTGCAGTGTGTGGAGCAGGCGCTAAGCGCTTACTCATTTGAGCAGTTGGAATTACAACTCGCCCAAACCTTGCCAGAAGATGCCAAGCAAGCACTTACGCTGCCACCACGCTGGTTAAGCTGGCAACAAATACAATGGAAGTTAGTGACTGTTGAAAGTGGCTGGCTGATAGTGGGGGATGGGCTCGACGTTGATTCATCACGTATCTACCGCTTGCCAAGTACCTTAGAAGAAAGCTGTAAATCGCCCTAAGCGCTAGTCATTGATTTACAGGCTCAGTGAATAACTTCAATAGAGTAAAAGGAAGCGGCTACAAAGGAGCCGCTTTTTTTTGTGCGCCAAAGCGATCAGCATCTACGCCTTGTTTCCAATAACCTACTGCAAAGGTATTTAGGCGATCAAAACCTAGGTGTTGCTGCAACATTGGCCGTAAAGAGCGGATCTGTGAGGCTTCTAAGCCCATAAATATATGACTATCGCTAGCCATTCCTGCGGCGATTGTTTGCACTTGCTCTGCAAAGCTAATACTTGCTTCATCTTCAATATACCAGTGGGTGTTCTCCGCAGCGTGATAGTCTAGTTCTATAATGTCGGCACGAGTGGGAACGGCGATTATTACTCTAATGTCGGCTTTGGGGGCAAGCCTTGGCACATAGCCATTAATGGCGTTTACCGAGGTAATATCCCCCAGTAGCAGATAACTGTGATGATTAAACTGGCTCAGCTTTAGTTGCCCAGGACCAGCAATGCTTAAGTGCTCACCTAGCTTTGCTTGGCTCGCCCAGTTAGTTGCTGGCCCGCTGTGCCGATTTATTACAAAATCTAAAGCAAGCTCTTGGCTCGCCGAGTTAAACCAACGAATGGTGTAGGAGCGCATTTTAGGTTTTGAATTATCGCTGTTTGGCAATATCACCTTCACATGTGCCCCTTCCTTAGATTCAGGAAAGCGTTTAAGACTGCTGCCTTTCACTACAATCCGCAGTAGGTGAGGAGAGAGTGGGATAAGCTGTGATACCTGAACGGGATACATTTTTGGCTTCATCGTTACTCCTAATGACTTGTACATTGTTTAATAGGTTGATAAAATCAACTATATTTTTAAAGGTAGACTTAGTCAACTATTATTTGAGGTCTTATGAAACAGCAATCAATTTCTGATTCGGTTTTTGCTCTGGTTCAAGCATATCGAATCGCTATGCGCTCTGGCTTAAAAGCCCAACAACTAGGCTTAAATGCAATGCATGTGAGTTGTTTAAGTTTTATTGCCGCGAGTCACCATTGCACGGCTAACGACATTGTTAATCACTTTTCTCGCGATAAAGCGCAAATCGCCCGTTTGCTAAAAGAAATGATTGAAAAAGATTGGCTGAGAAAAACCGCCAACCCAGAAGACAAACGCAGCCAGCTTTTGTCTCTCACCAACGAGGGACAAGCGCTGGCAAGCTTAATTAAAGAGACCCAAAGCAAAGTGCAAAGCCAAATGTGTCAAAACCTGAGCGATCAGCAAATTGAGGAATTTGAGAAGCTAGCAAAGCTTATGGTGAATAACCTAAACCAAGTGACTTAAGCTGCACTTTGTTGACCAAGTACCGCCTTAGATCCATTTCTTCACTTTAAAAATGGCAAAGAATGATGCGGCAATCACTGCCATGCCACTTAAGGTGAAGTAGTAACCATAGGTGAACGCGAGCTCAGGCATGTTCTCAAAGTTCATGCCGTAGATCCCAGCGATAAAACCTAAGGGAACAAAGATGGCGGTAATCATGGTGAGTACTTTCATGGTGTTGTTTAGGTCGTGAGTGCTAATGGAAATATGTCCGTCTAATAAGTCGCCACACAGTTCGTAATACATTTTAGACAAACCATATATGCGCTTACTACGCTCATATAGTTTTAGCCATTCATGTTGGTCTTTGGTTGATTTTGTCGAAAAGTACGCCAGTTCATCGGAGCTTAGGCGATCAACAACATTTTGATTAAACTCTAAAACGCGATTAAGTTTGCGGAAATGGTATCGATAATTAAGCAGCTTTTTCAGGCTGTTAACTTTATCACCGGCGAACAGTTCATCTTCTACTCGTTCGATTTCTTGGTCAAAATCTAATAATCTATGTAAGTAGTTTTTCACTACGTTTTGCATCAGCGCTACTGCCAAGTGCTCGGTAGTTTTGCTGTTCTCTTGGCTTAAGCTAGCTTGCAGTATTTCAATGGCTTGCGAGGGCTGCGGGTGTAGGCTAACAATTATTTGTCTTTTACAAATTATACCAATGTTTTGTGCGCGTAGTTCATAGTCATCGGCTAGGCTAATTGCTTCTTTAAACAAGATTAAGGTACTGTCTGGAAATGCTTCGGCTCTGGCTGTTTGTTTTTGTTGGAAGTAGCTGGCAACCGCCAACTCATGACAACCAAGGTGAACTAACTGCTGTTGCAGCTCCTTAGATACTTCACCCGAAATATCTATCCACAAAAATTCATCTACGTCTGGGTTAAAGCTGGTGACTAGCTCAAGACCAGCTTGTTTATACACACCGGCCGTTTTTTTAATTACTTTTATACTCATTGACTATCTCTTTATTTGGTAGGCGATTATGGCTTACAGTGCCAGCTCCATGGTTTGATAAACTTCGGTAAGACCGTTTACACAAAACTGAGTACCCATACATACCAGTAAAAAACCCATTATTCGTGTGAAGGCGTCGATGCCATTTTTGCCAAGCAACTTAAGTGTTGGATAAGCCATGCTTAACACCACCCATGCCACAATAGCGACACCAATAAAGCCAGCTACGCTACCTAAATAGACGCTAAATTTGTCAATATCTTCTGGCAAACTAGCTATTTCAGACGCACCACTAATCACTAGCGCCATGGTTCCTGGCCCACACATAGAGGGAATGGTGAGCGGAACAAAAGCAATAGAATCTTGCGTCGAGAGTTCTACTGTTATGGGGGGGGCTGGGAATAGCATCTTAAAGCCAATTGCACCAATAATGAGTCCACCGCCTAAACGTAAACTAGGCATCGAAATACTAAATAATTCCAGTATTGATGAGCCGATAAAAAAAGTGACAGTAAGCGCTATAAACAAAAATAGACTGGCCAACCTGGCTTGTTGGCTTAAGTACGTCTTGCCATGCCCTTTGCTTAAGCCAAGTAACAATGTGGCAGCCATAGGCGGGTTTATCATGGGTAATAGGGCCAGCATGGTTAAGCCAGCTACGGTAAAAACAGTTTCTACCTGCATTTAAATTTCTCTGTTTTGTTGCTTCAATTTTTAAGCTGTTAAGAGGGGATAAGGGCTGGCATTGTTGTTTAGTTATGCAAATAAGGCGATGTATTTGAGTGATTCGTTTTTGTTCACCTTTCTGGCAACTATTCAGGATAGTAAACAACATTAATGAATCACTGAAATACCTCTTCAATCCGGCTTGTTAGCGATAAATTAGCCGCATATCAACTTCCTGATCTTTGAGATTTAAATGCGCAAACAGACAAGAGCCCTTAATCGCTACTCGTTGTGGCACTACTTGGTCATCTTAATTAGCCTTGGCTTTTTGATGCTAAATGCCTTACCCAACATTTATGTCGAACGGCCAGTGATTAAAGTCAGTACTAATCCGCAAGTGGCACCTAGCGAGCTAGTAGGTACTCAGCTTTACCAGTGGTTGAATGAGGAAGGTATAGAGATAAGTTTTGCTGAAGTGAGTGATAGCCAGGCTACGCTCACTCTGGCCAATACCAGCGAGCAGCAGCACGCTCAAGTAGTATTAAGCAAGCATCTCGGAGAGCATGCTGAAGTAGTTATTGCTATGCAGTCTAGTGGGCCAGCATGGTTAGCGCGCTTAGGTTTATCACCTTTGCAACTTGGCTTGGATTTACGTGGTGGTGTGCAATTCTTACTAGAAGTTGATACTCAACAAGCTATTAATGAGTCTTTGGCACAGCAACGAGGTGAACTAAATACGCTACTACGAGAACAAGGTGCGCGTGGCGCACGAGTGTTAAGTAATGAGCAGCAGCAACTTGAACTAAGTTTCCCTCCTAGAGTGTCTGAGCAGACAATAGCAGCACTTAATGCCTTTCAAAGCAACTTCCCAGAGCATGAAGTAAGGCAGCAACAAGCGGGTTTGTTCACCATTAACCTAGCTGGCAATCAAGATTTTCATCAAGCGTTGATGATGCAAAATTTGCAAACCTTGAGAGATCGCGTAGCAGCCCTTGGCATCACCGAGGCTGTAGTGCAGCGCCAAGGGCATAACTTTATAAGAATTGAACTGCCTGGCGTACAAGACCCAGCGCAAGCAAAACGCGTTATCGGCGCCACTGCTACCATTAGCTTTCATTCACTTAGTGCTAACGGCGATGTCCATCAAAACGCTTCTGGCGACCCCATCAGCATCAATACTAGGCCCATTTTAACCGGCCAAAGTATCAGCAATGCTAGCGCTCAGTTTAGTGAGTTTGGCATGCCAGAAGTGTTGATTAACTTAGACAGTGTTGGTGGTAACCGGATGTCTGATTTTAGCCGACAAAATATTGGCCAGCCAATGGCCACGCTTTATACCGAATACTTAGAAAATCACGCTGGAGTATTGGAGCGGCATAGCAAAGTTATTAGCGTTGCTACCATTCAGGCGCATTTAGGCTCGCGCTTTACAATTACCGGTATGGACAGTGTACAGGCCACCCAAGAGCTTGCCTTGCTACTTAAAGCAGGCAGCTTGTCGGCACCTATTTCTATTGTAGAAGAGCGGCTATTGGGCCCTAGTTTAGGTGAGCAGAATATTACTAATGGTTTTGCGGCTCTTGCTCTTGGGATGGGCTTAATGCTGGCCTTTATGTTGGTGTGGTATCGAGGCTTGGGCTTAATTGCCAACATCGCATTAGTGCTTAACTTGGTTTGCTTAATCGGTTTGCTTTCTTTGGTGCCGGGGGCCGTACTCACTTTGCCGGGCATTGCAGGCCTTGTGCTTACTATTGGTATGGCAACCGATACTAATGTACTTATTTTTGAACGGATAAAGGAAGAAAGGCGCCGTGGCTTAAGTGAAGAAATGGCGGTGCATTATGGCTATAAAAATGCCTTTAGCACTATTTTTGACGCCAACTTCACCTCACTGATTATTGCAGCAATTTTGTTTTCGGTAGGTTTTGGCCCGATTAAAGGCTTTG
Source organism: Agarivorans sp. TSD2052 (assembly GCF_023238625.1). NCBI lineage: Bacteria > Pseudomonadati > Pseudomonadota > Gammaproteobacteria > Alteromonadales > Alteromonadaceae > Agarivorans > Agarivorans sediminis. Next base: position 3,256,309 of record NZ_CP096670.1, on the reverse strand, counting down.
CCATTACCTTCGGCCTTGGCTTGTTAACCAGCATGTTTACCGGCGTGTACGTGTCGCGCTCTTTGGTTAATTTACAACTTACTTGGCGCCGAAAAGCTGCGCTAAGACAACTACAGGAGCTTGCATCATGAAAGCTTGGATAAACCGTTTTTCGCTTACAGCATTTCGCCAAGGGGCTTTGAGCCTGTCGGTGGTTTTGGTGCTGGCTTCTATAGTGGGTTTGGCCACTAAGGGGATTAACTTTGGCGTCGATTTTACCGGTGGTGTAGTGACCGAATTGGCGACTCAGTTTCCGCTAGAGCAACAGCAAATGGCTGAGCAGTTAGATCTATTATTGGTAGATGGCTATTCAATGAGTCGTTCTGGCGCAAATCATTGGATTGTTCGGCAGGGTTTGGAAATGAGTGAAGCGGTTACTGCCAATTGGCATCGCCAGCTCCCTTTGGCTTGGCAAGTAGAGGTGCTTGGTAGCTCGATTATTGGTCCGCAGGTGGGCAGTGAGTTGTTTGAAATGGGCGGTTTGGCAATTTTTGCTTCATTGCTGGCGATGATGATCTATTTGTCGTTCCGCTTTGAGTGGCGACTAGCCTTAGCGTCAGTGATTGCGCTTTTTCACGATGTATTGCTGGTATTAGGTTTGTTTGCCTGGTTACAGATTGAATTCGACCTAACGGTAATGGCAGCTGTTCTGGCGGTGATTGGCTACTCCCTGAATGACTCGATAGTGATTGGCGACAGGATAAGAGAGTACTTACGGGCCAGCAGCAAAATAGAACTCGATACCCAAATTAACCGTGCTTTGGCGTCGACAATGACCCGCACTTTGGTGACATCGGGTACTACTTTGTTAACCGTTGCTTGTATTTGGTTATTGGCTGGCGCTCCGCTACAAGCTTTTGCTACCGCCTTATTTAGCGGGATTGTTATAGGCACCTTTTCCTCGGTAGGCATTGGTGCCACCTTGCCAAAAGTATTGGGCTTACAAGCGTCTGACTATCAGCTTATAGAGCCAACTAGAAATGGCCGAGTTGGCTAAAGATTGGAGGATAAATGATGAAACAAAGCTATTTTATTGCCTTTATGTTGTTACTTTTTATTGTGTTACCAAGACTGACGCATTCTTTAGTCAATCCTGACCCTAGCCTAGGTAATGAGTTGAGCATTGAGCTAATTCAAGAAAGCTAGTTTTAACTAGGCTTAGATTCTTTCATTAACGGCACCCTTTGGGTGTCATTTTTTGTTGGGTATTACTTAGCTGTAGTACGCCTAATTGAAAGTAAAGCGAGCTGGTTTAAATGAGTGAGAAAGTAATGGTATTGGCAAGCAATGAGGCCGAGTTTATTTAGGATTTATTACCAAAGGGAAGGTGGAAAAAAGTGAACTCAAGTCGTCCGTGACTGTTAGATGGCTAGTGTTAATTAGTAATGAAAATGTAGGGTGAAGCCGTAGTAGGATTCTTTAGCGCGAACCTCACTTGGCGTTTGCACTGGATTGCTGGTGTTAAAAGTAATACCTGTTTTTATGGTGTCATTCCCGGTAACTCGGTTAATCCCCTTACCAATACTTTCTACTGGGTCCAGTAAAAACAAGGAGGCGTTCCCCAACCTAGTAGACCCCATTACTTCACCGCCACCGGCGCGAATGCGCTGCTCGGTTTGATAGGCCCATTCACCATATAACCAGCCACCGATGGGAGTAACAATTAGATCTTGAATAGATGGTACTTCGGCAAAGGCCTCAATACCATATTCCCAGTAAAAGGTGCTCATGAGGGTGGTATAGAGAAAGGAGTTAAACTGGTCATAACCGCTTTTTCGGGCTACTTGATAATACACCCCGCCAAAGTAAGGGTGGCCAATGTAATTTATTGCCCAATGGTCGTCGTCCCATACCGGACCTTGTCTTACATTGTCCCACCATTTCTGCGCCATGTTGCCGCGGCCTATTTCTGATTTATCCCAGTTGGTCACGGACTCTGGCATTAGGTATAAAGCACCAATTACGCCTGCTCCAGGCCCAAACATTAACTTAGTTTGTGACCATAGACGCTCTTGGTCTTCACCATTTGCAGCGTTAAATAAGGTAACTTCAGGAAATAGATTACTTGAACTGCTTTCGGCAAAACTAGTGGTGCTAAATGTTAAGGCAAGGGCCGCCGCAACAGGCTTTATCATGGTTTCTCCTCTTAATAAAAAGAAGAGAATGTTAGTGACTAAGTCATAAAGCTCACCGGTATATCAAAAATTCACATGTGCATTTCATAGCGCTTGGCTGCGGTGTTTGCTGAAAAAATACTTAGCTCTCGGGTTGCTCAAAATTATTAAAACAGCTGCTAAGTATTTGATGGATTAGTTGGCTAAGTGGCGAGCCGCGTCGGGTCTGCAAGTAGTTCCCTACAATTGATATCTCGCGTTGGCTATGAGGAGTGTTACTAGGGAGTGGATAGCATTTTAGCTTAGGGTTATTGTAAGTGATAAAGCTGCTAGAGAAAGTTATGGCGTCTGAGCGTTTAAGTTTTTCGGTGATTAACTCAATTTCATGAGTATCTAAGATAACCTGAGCTGAGTAGCCTTTTGCTGCGTAATTCTGATGTAAAGCTGAGTGCTTTGAACCTTGATTTTCTGGAGCCATACGTACAATAGGCAGGTGGTGAATATCGGCAAGTTCTGAGCTTTGGCTGAGTACAGGGTGAGCTTCTCTTGCTACAATCGCTAATTTAACGTTTTTTAAAGTATGGGAGTATACCTCTTTCGGTAAGCTGAGCTCGCCGATTTGCAGAATGCAGTCTAGCTTGGCATTGAGCAGGTAATTTAAGCTATTTGAGTTAACAAAAACTAGCTTAAATTGTGCTTTAGGCAGAGCCTTTTCTAAAGCCTGATAGATCTCAGAGCCAAATACTTCTAGCAAAATTGGGGTGAGGGCTATGCTTACCTCTTCATCAAACTCCAAAGGATTAAAGTTTTGGTAAGTTTGAATCACTTTACTGATAGGCAGCAGCATGTCATCGGCGGCTTCTGCTAACTTTTCTGCTAACTCCGAGGGCTCTATACCGTGGGCTTTTCTTATCACTAATTGCTCGCCGAAGATTTCTTTTAGCTTGGCTAAACCTCGGCTGACACTGGGCTGAGAAATGCCTAAAACTTTGGCTGCTTGGTGGGTATTCTTGGTTTCTACAACTACCTTGAGCAATTTTATGAGATTTAAATCAAGATCGGCCAGTTGTTTATCCATGTTTACCCTGCTGGTTACAAAAATGTTAGCGCAATAGGGTGATAGTAAACACGAATAGCCAGCTTAGCAATGCTAGTGCAATAGGAAGAAGAGGAAAGCAATCCCTTGCTATCAATAGTTTTTACAAAGACTTAATCCGCTTACCTCGGCTGCTTAGGCGATACAGTATACCCACAATCGCCACTAACATAAGCACTAGGCTACTGAGGATAAAAATCCGAGTGAGTAGATGTTGGTAAGCATATACTAAAGGGTTAATGGTGATCCACTTGCCTACTAGTAGCAGTAGGCAAACCCACATTAAGGCACTGGTAAGGCTCATCAATACAGTTTTTGAAGATTTAAACTCTGCTGCTCCCATTAGCATTGGCGTAACAACGCGTACAAAAGGAATAAAGCGAGAAACCAGCAGGGCGATAAAACCAAAGCGCCTTAACAAGGTGTTTGCCCGCTGCATGGTATCGCTAGGAACTGCTCGCTTAGCATGGCTCATTAGCTTGGTTTTTTGCAAGTAACGGCCTTGTAAGTAAGCTATACAGGTTCCCAAACCCGCTCCTAAACTCAGTAATGCAAAGGTGCTGGTAAAATCTAGTATGCCTAAACCGATAAGGGTTCCAGCAAATAGCACTAAGCTATCGCCGGGTAGTGGCAGAAATACAAAGCTAGATTCAATAAACAAGATCATGAACAGCAAAAACAATAACCAGTTTGTTGAGCTAATATCTCGTAATGATTCAAAGTCGCTGTTATAAATCATCGACAATAATTCAAGCATTTAGCACCTCTTCTTATACAAAAATCAGTACTAGGTACATGGTGAACAGTATTAAGTGAGAAACGCCATTAAGCACGTTGGTTTTAGCGCTAACCACACTCACAGAAGTGGCCAATAAGGTGGCAATAAGCAGGGTAGTATCAATTGCCCCTAAGCCAAGGGTAATGGGTTCTGCCATCAAGCTTGAAATTACTAATACCGTTGGCACGGTGAGTGCTATGCTGGCCAACACTGAACCAAAAAATAGGTTCATGGCACGCTGTAATTGGTTTTTCATGATGGCTTTAACCCCACCAAGGCCTTCTGGCGCTAGCACTAACAGCGCAACAATTAAACCACCTAGTGCCGCTGGCGCACCAAGGTTGCTAATGCCGTGGTCGATAGGCATGGCTAAGTTTTTAGCCAGTAAGATAATCACCGCTAGATAACCCACTAGTAGTAAGAAGTGATAGAGATTGCTCTTTAATGGGCCGTGCGCTTCGTGTTCGTCTTCATTTTTAGCATCTACAAAGAAGTAGCTATGACTTTTGGTTTGGGTGTAGAGGAAAACAGCATACAAGGCTATCGACACGACAACCAGTGCGATGGTGAAAATGAGCGGCATTGCACCCGCGCTGTTAGTGGGAATAAAGTTAGGCAAAATTAAACACAATACCGACAGTGGAATAATGGCCACCATATAGGAGGTAATGCCTTCACGGCTAAAGGTTTGAGTATGGTAACGCAGCCCGCCTAATACTAAGCCAATACCGAGTAAACCATTAAGTACTGCCATAATCACCGCAAACATGGTGTCTCTGGCGAGTACCGGGTTAGCATCTCCGGTTAGCATCACCGATGAAATCATCACAACTTCAAGAATAATAACCGAGAGAGTCAGCAATAAGGTGCCGTAGGGGTCACCTAGTTTTATGGCTAAGGCATCTGAGTGACGAACTACCGCAAAGATAGCTGCCAATACAATACCGAACAGTACAAGTGTAGTGAACGAGTAAGCGACAATGCCGCTAGTGGTTGCAAGAAAGCTGTCGCCACCTAGCTTAAGAAAAACAACAAGTAGCATCCCAAAAATTAGTATGTGTTCGCGTTTCAAGAAAGCTGTCATGGTGTTGTTCCAAATAGAAGTTAAGGATAAATATTTGACTTCTATTTTGCCTATATGGGGCAATGAGTATATGTATTTCAGCAATTCATATACTCGTCTTTGCCTACATATTTAGTTGAATTGGCTGTCTTTTCTTACTGCCGATGTGGGGACAGGAAAGATAGAGGTGTCTTTAATTTCATAACGGTAGCTGTAACTAAAGTTAGGGAAGGGGAAGCTTTCCTCTTCATGCCACTTTTGCACGGTTTGTTGTGCTTTAAGAACTTGTTCTGCTTCAATAGTTTTAAGCTTACCGGCATATTGGTGCTGAGTTGAAAAGGCCAGTTTTGCGCCAACTTGATCAACAGCTTTGTACAGCATAAATAATAAATCTTCTTGTAATGCCATAAACTCATCGTGATCGCGGCAGCGAATGTACAGTACGATCGAGACTTTAAGTGAATAGCTTCCTAGCCCCATAAATCTAACGCGAGTTGGCTCTTCTTCTACTTTGGGGTGACGCAAAAAATCACGCCGTAAATTCACCAGTAATACTTGCAGTTGCTCTACACTTATTTCGGGTCGAAGTCTAAGTACGTGCTCCATACGCCGTTTATCTCGCCTTTCTAAATTATCGATTTCCATGTTGGCAAATTCAGAGTTAGGTATGGTAATGACTGAGCGCTCTAAAGTCCTAATTCGAGTAGCTCGCAAGCCAATATTTTCGATAACGCCGTAAAGGTTTTTGTCTCCATAGCGACATAGCTCGCCGATTTTTATACCGCCATCGGCGTACAAAGTTAAACCATTGATTAAGTTTTCAAGCAATGGACGAATAGCTAAGGCAATGGCTAAACCACCCACACCTAAGCCCGCCAATATGGGAGAAATCGATACCCCCATAAACTCCAGTGCGTAGAGGCCAAGCAGTACAATGGTAATGCCACCTAGTATTTTTGCCAGTACCAGAATAAGTGAAGAGTCTGGAGAGGTTTCTTGATATTTTTTGGTGGAAATGACTATCGCGAAATAGATAAAAACTGACAACACAAACCATGCTATAAACACGAACTGAACGATAAGTATTAAGCTTGAGCTAAGCTGATACACTATCCCGTATAGCCAAATCCCATCATCTATTATTTTACTAAAGAGCATCATCCACAGGATGTTAAAGATTAGCGCTAGTTGCTTGCCAAATTGCCAATGACGCTCTGTATCATCAAATCGGGCATTCCACCATTTGCCAAACAAAATACTTAGTTTGGTGACTTTTATACTAATTAACGATAAGCCTAGCAGCATCATCCATTGCCATGCTGGAAGCCCTGCGACTAGCTCTTGGCTCCACATAGGGAGGGCCGATATAACACTACGCGATATGAGTGGGCCTGGGTTCAAAATGAACTCTTCATAGAGGTCGTGATGATTGGAGACTTGTTGTTCGCTAATGGTAATCAAGTAGTACTGATGTGATAAGCGGTTCACCGACAAGGCGGAAAATAAATATTGACCTGCTCTTACTCCCTCAAGTTGTTTTTCTATGACTAGGTCAGTACCGCCAATACGCCAGCGAGAATTTAGCCCGCCCTCATCAACGGGCAAGGGCGTAAATTTTGTAGATTCATTTAATTCAAGGCGGTTAAGTATTTCCCTCAATAGTACGATTTTCTCCATCACTACCACGTTGCGATTACGATTGGCAGTGCTGGATAAGTCGAGAGTTTTACTGGCTTGATAAAAGGCTAGTTGCCCTTCTAGTGAGTTGAACTGTTCGGTTCGCCAAGCGCTAATGACTTGTTTCGAGCTGTTGAGAAAACTGTCTACAGTTTGCTGAGGTGATGACAAATCGATACTACGTTGCGTTGGGTTCTGTTGTTCAGTTGCCATTGCCGAAAATGAAAGGCCTATTAAAGCAAAAAACAATATTAAGCGTGTCATATTAAGCAATGTCCTTTGTAACAGGTAATGGCGAGCCCCTTACGGGGCTCGATAGCTATTTAGTTAAGGTGTGTATTAAAAAAGGCGTTTAGTTCGGCTAACGCATCATCTGATTCGGGCAAATTGTGAGCTAGCCCGAGTAAGTAGTCGGCGTGAGACTGCCCGTCATAGATATGCAAATCGGCGCTGACTCCGGCCGCACGAAGCGCGCGGTGCATGCGAACGGTATCGCTAAGCAGTAAATCACGAGTGCCTGAAATTAGCAGCGTTGGTGGAAAGTTGTTTAGCTCTCCATACACGGGAGATATCAAAGGGTTTTCCAAGTTGTTGTTAGCGGCGTACAAGTCGAAAGTACTTTGAAGCAGACCTGCGCGGCGACCTAGTGGATCTAGCCCTTCTAGGGTTAACCAACTATCGCTGGTGTGTGCAAGATCGGTAGCGGGAGTGCCAGCAAAGAGTGCTCCAGGCATAGGTAGCCCTTGTTCTTTCAGCCGCAAAGTGGTGGTTAGGGTTAAATTACCGCCGGCCGAGGTACCAAATATTACGGTTTTGCTGGCTTCTTGCTTACTGGTGATATCTTTCCATACTGCAACTGCATCGTCGATGGCTGCCGGAAAGGGATGAAGAGGCGGTTTACGGTAATCTACCGAGATCACTTTTACACCTAGGCCGTTTGCCATCCATATTGCTTCACGTAGGGCTGCTTCTTCGCCACCAAAGACAAATGCTCCGCTATGCAAATGCATAAAGTAGTGGTCGGCATAGCGTGGATTAATGGTTGCAGGGGTCACCACAAAGGTCTCTACGCCTGCAATGGAGTTTTTCTCAACACTTACGTCGAGCTCTTTAGCCGCTTTTAATGCAAGCTGGGCAGGTTCTTTATTCGCGAACTTTACAGCCTTTAGCCATTCCTCTGTAGATTCAGGCGTGGCTGGCATTGCTTCACCCACTTGGCGCTTATCAATCACTGACTCTAGCGTGCTAGAAATACCAACCGGATTAGGGATGTTGTGGTGGTGAATGGCAGCGCTAAGCTGCGCACTTAGCGTGCTAGCCAAAATGCTCGGGCTCGCCACTAATAAGCCAATGCCCGCTGCGAGTAGTGTGCGTTTAAATGTTTTTGATTTGATCATTGCGTGCACTCCAGTCGTGACTTTATGGCTGGCCTTTGCATTGTCCAGCAGTTATGGGCAGGAGAATAGAGCGAATACCTAATGAATTGGGGAATTATAGAAATTCATTTTTGTTGTTTTGCTAGCTCCAACCTGCATTAAAGGCATACTTGTAGAAATGCAAGCTTAATAATGCACTAGACTTGTTGATGAGTTGCAATACAGCTAAAGGGTTGTTTTGTAGTTGTTTACCAATTAATGAGGATGAAAGCGCATGAGGAAATTTGAGCAAGCGGCAAAATTGAGAACAATAACTTTTTTGCTTATGTGTTGTAGCGTATTCGCAGCAGATGCTAGTAGCGATGGTGTAATCAGTGTCGCTAGCCAACATAATGTGGCGCAAACGGCTGAACGTATGTTGCAGATCCTTGAGAAAAAAGGCATGACCGTTTTTAATCATGTGAAACATTCGCAAGGTGCGGCTAAGGTAGATATTGAGCTGAGAGATACCGAGTTGCTGATTTTTGGCAATCCTAAAGTAGGTTCACCACTCATGAAATGCCAACAGCTGATCGCGCTAGATTTACCGCAAAAAGCCTTAATCTGGCAAGATGAAGCTGGCAAGGTGTGGATTTCTTATAACGACCCTGAGTATTTGGCCAAGCGTCATCAAATGAATGGCTGTGAGCCGGTATTAGCTAAAGTGGCTGGCGCCTTAGCTGGTATATCTAAAGCCGCGGCAAACTAAGCGGCGTTAGTTGGTGTTATCTCTTGTTAAATAAGCAAGCCTAATGAGGCTTGCTTGGTACGTTTTTTTGCCTACCTTTGCACCTTTTTTCGTAAATTCATCAACAAATTATCAGTGCTTTTTGTGACACTTATCGCGGACTAAAATATTGAAGAAACCGCCATAAAGTGCCTGTGCTGGGCCATTGTTGATATAAAACAAACAAATCTCCTATCCGCTAAATCGGTCGTTTACTTCACTAATCGAATTATTTAGATTACTTTTATAGATATCTTGTTGACTTTTTAGTCAGCCCGTTTGTTAAAAGGAGTTAACATGATTAACGGATTTAGGAATAAAAGTATTTCGCTGCAACTACAGCTGATCATTGGGCTGGTCGTTTTGCTGGGTTTAGCGGCTATGGCGAGTTTGGTTTATAACAAAGCATCAAAAGCCTTGTTTGAACAAGCGATGGTAAATCATGAATCTAAGGTTCAAGCCGTGGCTTCATTGGTGGCGGGTCAGTTTGCTTCTTACCTAGAGCGGGCGCATGACTTAGAAGCTTCATTTCGTAATGGCTACGTAAATGGCTTGGCAGTGGCTAACCGTGAAGTAGATTTTCAGCAATTTAAAGTAAAAGACCTGCATGTGCGAGGCGCGTCACTCGTGGGTAATAGCCGCTACGTAGACCGATTTACCCAAGATACTAGCGCAGTGGCGACGTTGTTTAGTGCGTCTGGTGATGATTTTGTGCGGGTGGCCACCTCGCTAAAAGATAACCAAGGCGAACGGGCTGTTGGTACGCGTTTAGGCACCAATCACCCAGGATATAGCACGCTAATCAGTGGTAAACCTTATCATGCTAAGGTGTCACTGTTTGGCAAAGAGTACCTCACCTATTATTACCCGCTTAAAAATGAACAAGGTAAAGTCGCCGCTTTAAGTTTCATTGGTGTGCCCATCGACAGCGTCACTACAGAGATTTTTAGTAATCTTTCGCAAATTAAATGGGGTGATACTGGTTACACCATCGTGGTAGATAACAACCCTAACAATTTACTTGGAGACTACCTGCTTCACCCGCAAATTGAAGCGGGAAATTCGATTATCGATCGCACAGACTTTAATGGCGATAAACCTTTTGCCGTGCTATTTGAACAAAGCAGCGGCAGGCTGATATATCCTTATCAGTATCAAGGCACGGTGGGTGACAAATACTTAGTATTTGCAGATGTACCCGGCTGGAACTGGAAGGTATTAGGCGGCACCTTTGTTAGTGAGGTCACCAAAGCTAGCCACGACTTGTTGGTTATTATTCTGCTGGTATCGGTCTCTCTGGCGGTTTTTGTCGTGATTGCACTGAGCCTATTTGTTCGCCGTATGACCAAACCTATTGAAGAGTTAAGCGCTAATATGCAGCGTATGGGGGCCGGGGAGGTCAGCGTTAAAATTGCCCAGGGTAACCACCAATCTAACAATGAAGTGCAGCGCCTTACCGCGGGTGTTAATCAAATGGCGAGCAAGCTTAATGTATTGGTGGGCAATATTCGCGCTACCAGTGAAGACTTACAGGGCAAATCTACCAGTGTATATTCAGATGCAGAAAGCAGTTTGGTGCAGTTAGATAACCAGCAGGCTCAGGTGGACCAAGTGGCTGCCGCCATTGAAGAAATGTCATCTTCGGCGGCGTCAGTCGCGGAGCAAGTAGAAGATATTGCCAATAGCGTAAGGGCTGCTGATACCAATAGTCAGCAAGGGGCAGAGTTGGTTGAGCGAATGGTGAGCGAGATCGATTTACTTAATCAGCAGTTGCATTCTTCTGCTGAAGCCATTGAGTTAGTGGGCAAAGAGAGCAACAACATCCAAGATGTGACTAAGATGATCAATGACATTGCTGATCAAACTAACTTATTGGCACTGAATGCCGCTATTGAAGCAGCGCGAGCTGGCGAGCAAGGGCGTGGTTTTGCGGTGGTAGCCGATGAGGTAAGAACCCTCGCTCAGCGCACTCAAGAGTCGGTTAAAGAGGTTGAAGATATAATCGGTAAACTACAAAGCAGCACCAATAATGCCGTTACCTTGATGGGCGAGAGTAAAAAACGCGGCGAGTTTTTCACCGAGCACGCCGCTAAAACCGGCGAAGCGCTAAACGGAATTACCCAGCAAGTGGCAACGATAGCGAGTCAATCTGAAACCATCGCCGCCACTACCGAGCAGCAGTCGCAAGTGTCCCAAGAAATTGCCGCTAATGCATCGCAAATTAGCTCTCTCACCAACGATAGCCGGGATACCGCCGCGCAAACCGCCAGCAGTGCGACCCATTTGCAAAGCTTGTCTTTAGAGCTTCGTCAACAAATGGCGCAGTTTAGCTAAGTGCTTATCACTCGAGTAAGTACTGCTTGCTCGAGTGACTTCCTCTTTCAATACTTACAGGCCTAACGCTGATACCTGCATGAGCTAACCTAGCGCTGAAAAAGGTCTGTATAGGCAGGTGTTTAAGCTCATCGCTAATGGCATTATTCAACATCTCTCCGATCACTAAATAAGCAGGAAATTTAATGCGTGGTTTCCTGTTCTAATCTCATTAAGCGCAATAATCTACGGGTTTTGCTTGTAATCAATCAGTGGTATCAGTAAAAAGTAGTCATTACATCGTTAACCCAAATTATGTTGTTTAAACAAAGCCAATATAAAGCCCGAGTGAGTTTACTGCTATTAGCCGCGTTGCTAGCTGTGTGCGTGGCTAAAAATGTTGGGCTTAACTTTGCTTGCCCCAATGCGCACCTAGTTAGCAATGACCCGCTAAGCAGCCAATTGCACAGCAATGAGAGTTGTCAGTTTGCCGAACATTTATTAAAGCAACATGTGCAAACCCTAGAACAGCTGTTTGTGGTGGTTTTATTTTTGTCGATAAGTTGGGTAAGCGTGCTTTGCGTTACTTGCTACCGACCATTGGTTAAACCCAGTATTCCGCCGCCGCGGCGACTGTATCTTAGAGAGTGTCATTTTCGAGAGTAAAAACGAACGCATTTTTCGCGTTTACTTTTTTAATTTTTGGAGATGATATTGAACACATTACTACGAATAGCGCTGCTATTTAGCTTATGTTTATCTAGTTTGGCTTTTGGCCAAAGTAGCGGATGGTTAAGCTCGCCACAGCACCCGCCTGCCCAAGTGCGGCTAATGTTAACCGGAGAACTAGACGCCGACAGCAAGCGTTTACCAGCAGTGCTGCAGGTGAAACTCGCTGATGACTGGAAAACCTATTGGCGCTCACCCGGTGAGGGAGGGATCGCCCCCAGCATTAGTTGGCAAGGCTCTACTAACTTTGAATCTGCCGAGTGGTTTTGGCCAGTGCCAGAGCGCTTCTCACTACTCGGCTTGCAAACCTATGGGTACCAGCAGAATGTCGATTTTCCGCTACTGCTCACCCTTAACTCATTAACCGAAGCCACCACGCTGCGAGGCGTACTCACCTTATCCACGTGTACCAATGTTTGTGTGCTCACCGATTACCCGTTTTCGCTGGCTTTTACGCCAACCAAGCTGCGAGTAGACAGCGAAGCGATGTACTTCTACAACAAAGCGAAAGTGGCGGTACCACTAGTGCTTGATGGCAGTGCTAGCGAGTTTATATGGGATGCAAGCCAACAGCGTCTGCAAGTAAACCTTGTTAGTGATGCGCCGTGGCAGCAGCTCCAAGTAGTGGTAGATGGTGACCCCGACACCACCTTCAAGTTACTTAACTTGGAGCCTCAGTCAGATGGTTTAAGCGCGTTTTTTAGCGCTGAAAATTGGCTAGGTGAACCACAGCTGTTGAATAAAACACTGAGCTTAACGGTTTTTGATAAACAGCAGGCTTTTGAATATCAAGCAGAGGTACGAGCAGGCTCGGTAGTGCTTGAGTCGGTATCTTGGCTTAAATTATTGGTGTTTGCCTTATTGGGCGGCTTAATTCTTAATATTATGCCCTGTGTATTGCCGGTGCTTGGCATGAAACTTAGCTCGGTTATTGCCGCACCTCATCAACAGCAAGGGACAATCCGTAGGCAGTTTATGGCCTCTGCTGCCGGCATTGTTGTGTCGTTTTGGCTATTAGCTGGCTTCGTCTTGCTGCTCAAGTTTAGTGGCCAGGCGGTGGGCTGGGGCGTGCAGTTTCAGCAGCCCTGGTTTATTGCCTTTATGGTCTTAGTGACCAGCTTGTTTGCCTTTAACATGTTGGGCGCGTTTGAAATAAGCCTACCTTCAACTTGGCAAACCCGGCTAGCAAGCATCGGTGGAAATGGCTATGTAGGGCACTTTCTACAAGGCATGTTTGCTACCTTGTTAGCAACACCATGTAGTGCGCCGTTTTTGGGTACCGCAGTGGCTTTTGCGTTAGGGGCTGACAGCGCAAGCTTAGTGGTTGTGTTTACCGCATTGGCGATAGGCATGGCCTTGCCTTGGTTATTAGTGGCTACATTTCCTAAGCTTGCTCAAGTCTTGCCTAAACCGGGTAAATGGATGGGCTTGGTGAAACTGATATTTTCACTGATGTTATTTGCCACCAGTTTATGGCTAGTAAGCTTGCTGGCTAATTTTGTGGCGATGCCAATAGTGTTGAGTTTGATAGCAGTATTGGTGCTGTTATTCATCTTGTTTGTAGCCAAGCAACACGGCGCTAAAGTATTGCTGATAAGCCTAAGCGCTATGGTGTTATTGGGCGGGGGAATCGCTTTAATAGGCGCAATGACCAGTGAACAATGGGCTAAGGCTTTACCTACCGATCTAGTATGGCAGCCGCTTCAGCATAGCAATATTCAGCAGCAAGTCGCTCAGGGCAAAGTGGTGTTTGTTGATGTGACAGCAGATTGGTGTATTACTTGTAAAGCCAACAAAGTGGGAGTGACCTTACAAGATCCTACTTATAGTTTGTTAAAGCAGCCGTCTACCCTATTAGTTAAAGGTGATTGGACAAAGCCCTCCGCGGTGGTGAGCGAGTTTTTACAAAGCTATCAGCGCTTTGGCGTGCCATTTAATATTGTATACGGCCCCGCTGCCCCAGAGGGCATAACGCTTCCCGTAATCTTAAGCCACCAAGCGATAGAGCAAGCCTTTGCTCAAGCCGCTGGTGCCGCTGGTCTCATTCAGGAATAAATAATGATTAACACGACGATTCAATACACGGTTCATCGTTTTCGCCCTTGGCTGTTTAGTCTGTTACTTATCGGCATGTTTAGCCCTTACGGGCATGCTGAAACGTCCAGTTTTAGCGACCAACAGCGCGCCGAACTAAAAGTGCTGATCCGAGATGCCATGGTGCAAGATCCCGAGATTTTGCGTGACGCCATTATAGCTTTTCAAGCCTACCAAGAGCTGCAACAGCAACTAGGCGTAAGCGGAGTAATCAAACAGCAAGCCAATAACTTGTTTACTAACTCAAATGACCCATGGATGGGCAGTGATAACCCGACAATTACCCTTGCTTATTTTACCGATTTTAACTGTCCATACTGTAAGCGGGTAGAGCCTTCATTAGCGAAGTTAGTGGAAGAGTTTCCGCAGCTACGGGTGGTGATTAAAATGGTACCTCTCTTGGGGCCTAGCTCTGAAGAAGCGTCGTTATTTGCGCAAACCATATGGTTAGAGCAGCCGCAGAAATTTATGGACTTGCATACTAAATTGATGGCTAGCCCAAGCCGTTTAACGAGTGAGTCAATTGCCAACGTCGCTAAGCTTACTGGCAATCAACAATGGTTAACGGCCGCTAAGCAGAACCCACAAGCTAAACAAATCTTAGATGACAATCTGCAGTTAATGACCCAGTTGAACATTGGTGGTACACCAAGCTTGGTATTTAGCGACAGCTTGATCCCTGGTTTAGTGCCTTATGAGCAAATTAAGCAACAGATTGAGCTTGAGTTAAAAGGCTTGGAGGCCGCAAATGAAGAGTAAACTTTGGAGCGGCTTAAAACAGCTATTGTCCATGCTGTTTTTTGTTACGGTGGTGAGTATTGGCGTTGATTTGTGGCGTTCTCAAGATGTGCCAGAGGGCGAGCTGCCGCAGTTAAGCGCGCTGAGCGTAGCGGGAGAACACATAGATTTACAAGCCTTAAGTAAAGACCAACCGGTGCTCCTGTACTTTTGGGGCTCGTGGTGTGGGGTATGTAACTTTGTGAGCCCCGCAGTAAACACGTTGTCTAAGCATTTTAATGTGGTCACTGTCGCGCTGCGCTCGGGCGAGCAGGCAAAAATGCAAGCTTACTTAAACCATCATAACTATCAGTTTAATGTAGTGAACGACCCGCAATCGAAACTGGGTGCACAGTGGGGCATTTCGGTAACGCCTACTTTAATGGTCATAAAAAACGGCGAGTTAAAACACTATACCGCTGGGTTTACTACCTTACCCGGTATGTGGTGGCGAATGTTAATGGCCTAAGCGTATAGCCATAAGTTGTTACTCAACGCCGCAGCTAATTAGCTGCGGCGTTGCTGTTTTTAGGTGCGGAAAAGTCATGAGTAATTAACTCTGCTTGATCAATGATATCTTGATAAGCTCCCGATTCTTTTAGCTTTTTTAAGCCACGGTTAAATGCGGCTAACAGTTGCTCGCTACGAGACGGCTGGTGTTTAGAAAAAATAACATGGGTGTAGGTTTGTTGGATGGGCTTAGGGTGGTGAGTGAACAAAGCCGCTTGTTCTGCCGAGAAGTGTTGCTTGATCAGTTGATGACCCACGTGCACGTCGGAGGGAAACAAACGGATCCGATTTATTAGCATTTTCTTCAGGTTTAATAAATCTGAAGAAACATATTCTACATCTATTTCACCTTTCTCTGCCGCTAAATCAAATTCATAGCCATAGGTGTATTGTTCACTCGCGCCTATTTTAAGCCCCTTGAAATCACTCACAGTTTGCCAATCAAAAGGGGCGCTTTTTAAATGAAAAATAACCTTATTGTGCCAAAATACAGGGTCACTAAATAATACTTGCTGGCCTTTAGCCGGCGTTTTAGCCCACGTTAATGAGCCATCGGCTTGGCCCTGTTCCACATACATGTAAGCTCTTGCCCAGGGTAAAAACTCATATTGTACTTGATAGCCTTCAAGAGCAAAGGCTTGGCGAACTATCTCAGAGTAAAAGCCTTGATGCGGTAAAGATTGCGAGGTAAAGGGAGGCCATTCTCCGTTAGTAAGGGTAATGATTTCACTACTTTGGGCAGAGTTAACCACCGCACTTAAACTGATAAGTGCAGCAAAATAAAGCCTGCGATAGCAATATTTAATAGCCAAACTGAGTCCTTACTAAGCAAGATTAGTGAAGCCCATTGGCACTAATTAAAACATCAATTGCCTACCATTTGTAGTTTATTTTTTAACCAGTTATTGTTCGCGAATATAGTGGCTTTGCACGAGTTGGTCTAACAGCACGCTGGTTGATTGATGTTTAAACGCTTTGCTCATCGGTAAATCACCAAATAGCGGCGCTCCGCCACCTAGCAATATAGGGAAGCGAGTCAGAATCATTTCATCGATTAAGTCATTAGCTAAAAATTGCTGAATAGTCAGGCCACCATCAATATACAAGTTGTTATAACCTTGTTGGTTGAGTTGTTTGACTAATTGCTTTAGTTCGCCGTTTATTAGTGTTACTTCGCCAGTAAAGCCTTCTGGTAGGCTTGTAAGGCTATTGCTTAAAACCATAACGGGTTTGCTGTAAGGCCAATCACAATCAAAACTCATTACCTTCTCAAAGGAATGTCGGCCCATCACGAGGGCATCAATTGAGTCGATGAACGGCTGATAACCGAGATCTAAACCTTGGGGGTTGGGCACACTGTCTAGCCAGTCTAAGCCCTGATCCTTATCAGCGATAAAACCATCTAAGCTAACGGCAATAAAAACGAAATTAGGCATAGGCTCTCCAGTCAAATTGACTATGTTTGTAAAAATAGCTGTTATTAAGGAAAGCGTATTTCTTGCTGGCTGTCTAACCACGTTGGGTATTTTTGCATGATTGAGCGAAACAATGCCGAATCAATAAAGTGTTTTAGCCATGCTTGTAAATAAGGGTAAGGCGCTTGCTCAAACCACCTAAGATCTACTGAGGCAAACTGACGAATAAACGGCAAAATGGCCATGTCGGCAAGGCTTTGTTGCTCGCCCATTAAACAGCGTGTTTGGCTTAGCTGTTGTTCAATTTTTTGTAGAAATGCTTCACCTTGTTGGCGGTAATCTTGGGGGCTTTGCTCTGGAAAACGTACCGCATATTTGTATTTATCTAATAAAGGTTTGAACTGCTTATCGTTTTGCTCAATCCATTGCAACATGCTTGGATAATCTGGCGCTAACCAAGCTTGCGGGTCGGCTTGTTGTAAGGCCCACAGCATAATATCAACGCTCTCATCAATCACGTTGCCTGATTCAAGCTGCAGCACCGGCACGGTGCCTTTAGGTGAAATGTCTAGCATCTCACTGGGTTTATGTTTCAGGATGATTTCTCGCAGCAGTACAGGGGTATTACTCACCGCAATGGCTAGTCGAGCACGCATGGCGTAGGGGCAACGACGAAAGGAATAAAGTGTAGTAGGCATAATGGTTATAAGTCATCGATTTATGCAGACCATACCCAGTTCAAGGTTTTCTCGCAAGGCTTTGCTTATACCCGCTTGCTAATAATTGATACTAGGCAGTGGCTTAATTATTGGCCTTATGAGCGCAGAGCGACTCATTGAACGTTCTCTTGATGAACAGGCGTTCGCCGCTTTGCAGCAATCTGGTCATACGATGCGAGAAAACTTGAGCCGGATTGGGTTTTAACGCGGTCGATAAACGTTAAAGTAAAGCGACCGCCTCTGCGCAGCTCATTACTAGGGGAGGGTTGGGAGCAATTAATTGTGGCCAGTTCCAATTAAAATGCTTAATCAGCTGCTCGGCGCTGGCGTGTGGCCTATCGGCGGTGGTGTGGGCATCGGCAATCACCGTGCTGGCTAAGCCTTGGGCAATGCTGCCTTTAATGGTCGAGTCTACGCAAAAATCGGTAGCGCAGCCGCAAATAGCTATGTGCTCTACCTTTAGTTTGGCTAATTGTAGGCTGAGGTCGGTATTGATAAAGGCATCGCAGCAGGTTTTGGCGATCACCAAATCGGTGTGCTCAAGGCATATTTGCGGGATGAACTGCCAGCCATGGCTGTTTGGTAAAAAATCGGCAGCGTCTTGGTGCTGAATATGAATAACAGGCAGCTGCTTTTGCCTAAAAGACCATGCCAGTTGGTTAATATGCTTGATGACTTGATCTGCTGCAAAGCGCTTAGCGCCTTCAAAGCAGGCATTTTGCATATCTATAATGAGTAAAGCCTGCAAATGTCTCTCCTTGATGACTTAACATCTGTAATGCCGTTAAAAATACCGCAATTACTGTTAGGGCACTAGTACTGCATCCCCCTCTTTTACCCCAAACTAGGGTTCTTTAGTTCATCCAGCTCGGAGTAAGGGACTCGCGGTTTGCTCTAAGGCTTACAGAAGACTAAAGCCAAAGCACTTTGTATCAATGACCAGCAAACACTGTTTATGGTTGATTGATGTTTTGCTGAGGATTTTTAGCCGTTCTTTGTAGGCAAATCAATGTGAAGGCGGTGAAAATCATTAATCTAGCAGGCAAGTGTATTGAATAGCAGTGATCTTGATTGAACGGTGGTGTCAATTGAGAAAGGAAAGCAACGAGGTAGATTTAAACAATGGATGGTTTAGCAACAGTGGTTCGTAAATTTCTAGTGGTTGTATCGTTGGCACTGTTTTGCCACAACGCGTTGGCCCTAACTCCAGAGCTAATCAGCGACAAAAGTGCCCGTTGGGAGTTTAACCAAAATACCAATGATCAAAGTATTACCAGCCTATGGACCCAAACCTTAATCGACGGCAGCATCATGGCGGTGTATTACGATGAGTATGCTGACTCACTGAGCTCGACGTTTTAAGGCTAATACAGTAACACCAGCCTGCGCGTTGCAAACCATCAAACAACAAGCCCTGGTTGAATAGAAAAGCCTAGGCCCGCGTAAAGCGGCCTAGGCTTTGTTGTTACAAGCGTTTATGGATTGATGAGTGCCGGAATACCCGGCAACTGGCCAACCGCTGCCAATGAGCCGACACAGATGACAAATGCCGCACCTGGGATCAGGTATTTGTCTTTAAACGACAGCTCTTTAGCGCGTTCGTGGTCACCAATTAAGCCCATGTTATCAAGCAGCATGGTGCTGGCCCAACCAAACACAGGGTTTACAAAAGCACAGGCAAAAATACATATACCAGCACTTAACGAGTCTTTATGCTTATGAATCATTTGCATGCCAGCTTCTAATAAAGGTAAGAATACCCCCACAATTAGCGCAACACGTAGAACCGGCTCCCACATGGCTAAATCCATTGGGTAACCTAGCACTGATGCCAATACACAAAGAAAACCGGTAAGCAAAGCGCCACCAGGAATCGGGCGTTTAGCAATGGCGGCAGGGATCATATAGGTTCCCCATGATGACGCCAGATTACCGCCACCTAATAGCGCACCAACACCTTGGCGAACCGAGGCGCCCATCATGGTATCGTCTACGTCCATTAAAACGCCTTTGGCTTCTTTGGGGTAGTTAAGCTCTTGGAATACTCGGTGACCCAAATAGTCAGGTGACCACATGGCCACTGCGAGTAAAGCAAATGGTGTTACTGCAATAAAATGGCTCAAGGTTGGCCAGCCTAGTTGCCAACCGGTATCTTCACCCCACCAGTAAAAAGGGCTAAAGTGCGGCAGGCCCGGCTCTGTAGTAAAGGCAAAATCGGCCCCTAAAACATAAGCCACAATACCTGCAATGGCAGAACAAAGTGGAATCGCCAACCAGCGTTTATTCACTTTAGCCAAATAGGCGTAAATCAACACTGTAACGCCAATGACTGCAAACGAGATATACCCCTGATCACTGGCCGATGCCCAGCTCTCGGTTTTATTGATTTGCCCAATCAAGCCAACAGCGCCTAGGTAAATCAGTAAGCCCCCTCTAACACCCACCCCGGTAAGGGTCATTAACTTAGAGCCCCCCTTGGTAAAGGCGAGTAATAAGCCGAACACACACACCATTAACCCCAAGGCGAGCGGGTGCCCTCCTGCCGCTGCAATTAGCGGAATTAGCGGAATCATTGGCCCGTGAGTACCGGCGAGGTTGGCGTTAGGGTTTAAAATGGCCGAAAACAAGATAACAAATAGCGCACCGGCAATGAGCAGCTCGTAACGTACGTTTTCAGCAACAAATTCGGCGGAAAGGCCAAACTGAGCCGCAAATGCTGCCACCATGGCGGTAACCATAACCACTTTACCGATGGTAGCGGCAAGGGCGGGTACCCAATCTTCTATCTCAATACTGTAGTCACGAAATGGCAAGTGAATGCCCCAGCGACGAAAGCTCATGATTTTTAGATCGTGATTAAGAAACTCCTCCCTACTGTCAAACTCCTGGGCCTTGCGGCGCATATCGCGGTAAAATTTTTGTTTACTTTTAGACATCTAAGCACTTCCTGTGTGTATTTACGGGGTTTACACTGCGCGGTAGCACCCACTTAAGTTCTGTATGCTCACCTTCGGCAAACACGAGACGACATCCCAGACGTTACAGAGCACCTTTAAACAAGCAGAGTTCAAAGAGGGGTCATGGCAGTTTGATTTTCCCGTAAGGGTAAAAGGTGCAATTTGCACCTGAATATAGAATCCCTTTAGATTTTTGTGAGTGTAAAAGAGCTTAAAAGAGTTAATTTTGATTTAGATAGGGTTATTGGTCGTTGTTCTTTGTTTTTGTATAGGCTTTGATGGTATTTATGATATCGCGCACCTTAAACTAACAGCGATGACTCTGAAAGTTACTCTGTAAAATCAACCCTATAGTCGACTGATATGAAAATTTCTGAACATGCTGATCGCACCGAAACATTATTTGGCCTAAGAGCCGAAGAAATCCATAAATGGATAGATGGATTTTTTGATCATGATGGCTTTGACCATTATATGCGCATGGGCAAGATAGCCAGTTACGACCCTTACGACCATCGCCGCTTTCGCCATTGCAAAGAAGCGCTAGAAGAGGCCTATCAAGAATTTGGCGAAAAATACTCACGTCAGCAAATAAAAAATGTAGTAGAAACCCACATTAAAGACGATTACGACGGCTACCTACCCAGCAGAACGGATTTTGAAAATGGTACCTTCACCGCTAAGTACCACGACGCTCAACACAGCGAAGAAATGGGCTCCATCCTCAGTGCCCAAGAGATGGAAGACTACTTTAACGGCATGGCGGATCGCAGCACCCCCGGTAACAGCTTTGTTAGCAGCTTTGGTTTTCGTATTGTTATCCCAACATTGCTGGCTATTTTACTGTTTATTACCGCCATTGTTTTTGTGATTGTCCCGCAGGTAGAAGGGTCGATGATGAGCCAAAAAAAACTGATGATTAAAGAGCTAACCTCATCGGCGGTAAGCATTGTAGAGCGATATATTCAATTGCAGGAAAGCGGCGAGCTAAGCCTAGAACAAGCCCAAAGCAAAGCCGCAGAAGAAGTAAAAGCAATGCGTTACGGCGAACAAAACAAAGACTACTTCTTTATTACCGACATGCATCCACGCATGATCATGCACCCCTACAGGCAAGACCTAAAGGGCAGGGATCTTACCCGCTACACCGACAGTGAAAACAAAAGTGGTAAGCTGATTTTTGTTGAGTTCACCCAACTGGTAAAAGACCAGCAAGAAGGCTATCTAGAATACTTATGGCAGTGGAAAGATGACCCAAACAAAACCGCCCCCAAGCTGAGTTATGTGCATGGGGTAGCACAGTGGCAATGGATCATTGGTACTGGGGTGTACTTTAATGACGTGCAAAAAGAAATAGACAAGCTAGAGCAAGCCCTGTTCACCACCTTTATGCTAATCACCCTAGGGCTGGTGGCCATCATGTCCTATATCATTGGTCAAAGTAGAACCATTGAAAATAGAAAAAAGCGGGCCGAGGTGGCGCTTCATGAAGCTAAAGATAGATACCGAGCACTGGTTGAATCATCCAATGAAGGTTACATGCTTGAAGCCGATGGCGAAGTGCTTTATGCCAACAATCGGCTACACCGTATGGTGGGCTATTCAGACTCTGAACTAAAAGCAGACAGCATTTGGAACATGCTGTTTCCTGTTTGTGCGCAAAATGCCCGTGTTTTAGCGCACCTAGTACAGCTATTTAAGCACCAGGCCGAAGCCAGTGAGTTTGAAGCGCAACTGCTTACCAAAAGTGGAAAACAGCTCGATATAATTCTTAGTACCTCAAAAATATTCCTCTCAGAAAAAAGCGGGCATGTTATTTCGTTTCGCCCTATTACCCGCAAAATCTATGGCGGGAGTGTTGGGCTAGTGAAAAAAGTCACCGACTATCAACTGCTCACCAGCCGCATTGTTGAGCAAATAGCGCAAAGTAATACTCAAGGCCATGTGGTTGAATCGCTAAACCACATGCCAGAGCTTATCCGTGAAATGATTGATGCGGGTTCTCGGCCAGATAACCTGCGTCGCGCCATTGGCAGCGCTTATGATGCCGCCATTTGCCGATTTATTGATCTCAGTATTGAAGAGTTAGGCGAGCCGCCGGTGCCTTTTTCGTTTATTTCTTTTGGCAGTAACGCCCGTCACGACATGACGCTGTTTTCTGATCAAGATAACGCCATCGTGTTTGAAGCCCCAGCACCAGAGCGACGCAAGTCAACCCAGCGCTATTTTTTGCATCTGGCTGAAAGAGTATGCGGTTTGTTAAATCAGGCGGGGTACAGTTATTGTGAAGGGCTAATCATGGCCACCAATCACCGTTGGTGTTTAACCGTAGAAGAATGGCAAAACAACTTTGAAAGCTGGATCAATAGTGCCACTCCTAGCACAATTTTAGAGCTAAATGTGTTTTTTGATATTCGCTCAACCTATGGCAAAAAAGCCTTGGTTGACCAGATCCAGCAGCACATTAATCAGCTTATCCGCCAGCATCCCTCATTTTTAAGCACTTATGCCAAAAACTGCCTGTCTTACAAGGTTCCGTTAAATAGTTTTAAGCAGATCAAAACCGAAAGGCACGACGGTGAAGCCTCAATCAATCTTAAAGCGTGCCTGCGGCCAATGGAAATTTTTTGTCGCATCTATGCGCTTAAACACGATATTCGTGAATCAAACACCATGGTAAGGCTTAAAAAGTTGGCGGCGGTAAAAGAAATCGACCCGCAAAGCTTTAAAGAAATGGTATATATTTTTGATCACATTTGGCATCTGCGCTTCATGAACCAAATAGTAGAATACACCGACCTTCGCGAAGTGAACGACGTACTGGCCATTAACAGCTTAACCGAGCTAGAGCAGCAAAATTTAAAAAACGTGCTGATGAAAATATCGCTATTTCATAACAAAATTAACCAAGACTTTTTTGGCAGCTCTGCGGGTAAGCTGTGATAGCGCTGGCTAGTAAACCACATTCAATACCGTGCTTAACTAATTGACGATATGCCCCAAATCCGCAAGGCCCTGCTTCATACAACTACACAAAGATGAGTAGCCAAGCCTTTGTGTTTTTTGATAAGTTTATTGATAGAACGAATGGTGGTGGGGATGGTGCCATGGAACACAGGCTCATCTCTCGAATTATCAACACAGTAATCGTGTATCAAGCGAAGTAAAAGAGTACTAATAAGCCACCTATAATAATATCACTGTAAATTATAAAGTTAGTAATGGGTGGCTTGATATGGCTTGGGCAAGCCCCTCCATCTTATGGTAAGTCGATTATGCTAATGGCTCGGTAAAGCCTGTACCGCTTCGATAAACATTTGCATGGCAGGGTTAATGGCTTTTTCTTTCTTCCACACCAGTTCTGCATTCCAATTTGAAAAGGGTTCACTGGGAGCTTGATTGATAACAACTTCGCCATCTGCAAGCGCATCTTCGCAAACAAACTTAGGTAAATGTGCCCAACCTACACCCGCTTTAACTAAACTTAATAATTGAGTTGCGTTATTACATAACATAAAGCGGTGACTGATTACGTCGGCATCACGCATACCTATATCCTGTAAAAAGGAATAACTTAATTGTAGTTTATCGCGTAAATCCCTTGGTTGCGCCGGGTTAGGTAGTTCCCAACGGGCTGGCACAACTCTAATCACTTCAAAGCTATAAGCATTGGCGTGGGTAATTTCAGTAGGAACGTTAATCGTTGATAGCATGATGCCAATATCAGCTTTACCCGACATTATCCAACCTCTGATCTGTAAGGTATCACCATTTAACACTTTTAAACTGAGATAGGGGTAGGCTTGTAGCAGAGCTGATATCTGATTGTCTAATGCAGACTCTACTAAGCTAGTATCGATGGCGATCGTGAGCCTTTCTGGGATCCCCTGCAATAAGCTATCAACCTTAGCGTCAAAATGACTGGCCTCAGATAGCATCGATTTAGCAAAGTTATATAACTGCTCACCATGCTCTGTGACTTCTAGTGAACGTGGATGGCGCACAAATAACGTGAGTCCAGTATCAATTTCTAAATTATTAACCTGCTCTCGTAATGTCGAAACATGTTTACCGATATGACGTGCAGCCTGGGCGACACCTCCTTGCTCAACGGTAGCAACAAATGCGTGCAGTTGCTCTAGTGACACAGCCATAGTCAACTCCTTTATGAGAGAGGGTTAATACCTACTCTTAGCCACTTTGAGATTAGCAGTTTTAATCGATAATGAATACATCAAAGAGCAACACACTCTTAATTGTCACTAACCTTATTGGGGCTACTTATGAAAAACTTCAAACTAAATAAAATCGCACTTGTTGCAATTACAGCAATCTCAATGGTTGGCATGGCACAAACAGCCAATGCATGTTCACGCATCACCCTTGATACACCACATGGTATGTCAACGGTTCGTTCACTTGACTGGGGTCAACAGCTGGGTAATACCACTCAAGTTAACCCAGTCGGCATTGAGCGCAGCACTGAAACACCTAGCTATAAGCATGCGATGCAGTGGACCACTAATTATCATGCGGTTGCACAAATGGAATACGATGTTTTTGGCGGAGTGACTTCTGACGCGATAAACTCACAGGGCCTTGCTGCATCATTGCTTTATATGGCTGATAGCGCAGCCTTCATCGAAGACTACCAAGACACAGGTGCGCCAGCGGTTAGTTTCATTGATGTGATTGCATACATTACAGAAACTTATGCTACGACTGAACAAGCTGTCACCGCGTTCAATAACAACGAATGGCAAATAGCGTGGAAAGATGGCTTACATGGCACCGAGCATGGTTTGCATATCTCTATCCACGATAAGTCTGGCGATATTGCTTTATTACAGCTAAACAAAGGCGGAAAGATGGTTGTGCATCGCGGTGATGAAAAATCAGATTTGCGTGTTATGGCAAACTCTCCATTACAACAAGATCACCGTGACTATGTTGCTAAGGTTGATTTAGCTGACTTAACGGCTAAAAAAGTGCCTACATCAATTAGCTCGCTAGACCGTAACTTACGTGGCTTATTCCACACGACACACGTAAAATTTGAGGAAGGTAAAACTTGGCCACAAACTCGCGGTAAGCTATTAAGTACCTTCAACGCGGGTAACTTAGTTCCTCAAGATTTGATTGACCCAACTAACGGCGAGACTTACGCATCTTGGACTCAGTTTGTTTATAACCATGAAAACGGTGACTTCTTGTTTACCAATTACGACACTCGCGAGCAGATTGGCTATAACTTTAACGACACGTTGTATTTCTCTGAAACAATGTGTGCAGATACCGTTAAGCAGGCATCAGAAGGTAAAAGCACGGTTACATTTTCACCTTGTTCTAAGTAAACCGATTGGGTGTAACAACCCGCTAAAGCAGTGAATACCTAAAACCCTTGGCCTTATAGCCAGGGGTTTTTATTGATATATATGGGATAAAAGGGGTCAGAGTCTGGGGATCCCTCAAACTCTGCCCCCTTTTATTACTCACAGAGTAAGACGGTAAACTCGCTAAGGTTGAGACTTATTGCTGAACAGTATCATTTGCTTCAAGCTGAAAATACTGTTCTATCCATAGTGTTTCATCGAGCGTAATTTTTCTGGCGGCTTGGTAGAGTTGCGTGAATGGCTCTTGTTTGTGGCTAAGTTTTGACAAGCCTAAGTAGATATCATTAACCCCAAAGGCTGTGGGCAGGGGCTCAACATTGTAAACGCGGCTTTCCCGCATCAGCCACTCAACCATCCTTTCAGGTGCGACAAAGCCATCTAAGCGCTTACGAGAAACAGCCTGCAATAATAGCGTTAATGAGGTCCGTTCTTTAACTAAAAAAACGCCTTGTTGCTCACCTTGGTGAAACAAAGGGTGGGTTTTAGCATTGTTAAGTTTGCCTAACGTTAATCCTGACAAAGACTCAAGCTCCCCATTAAACTCAAAATTACGTTCTGCATTGGCGAACAAGGAAAACCTGAATTGATTAATGGGCTCAGTGGGGTAGTGCAACCAAGCTTGGCGCTCTTTGGTTTTAACTACGGGCCAAATGGCATCAATTTCTCCATGTTCTACTCTTGATTGGGCTCTTGCCCAATTACTCAGCGAAAACTCTACCCGAACTCCACTTTGCTTAGCTGCTTCCTTGATGGTTTCAACAAAGATACCAGTCAAGGAACCATCGGGTTGTTTGATGATGTAGGGCGGTACCACAAAACTAGCTATGGTTAATGTTTCTGAGTTCTGTTCTGCTAAGAGAGTTGTTGAATAACTCAAGACTAGCAACATAAAACCAATAAAAACTGAACTGTATCTCAATATCCTACCTAACTTGTTACGTTTGGTGCTCCTAGCAAGTGTAGCCAAATAAAGGGGGGAGAAGGCAATTTAAGTCAAATAAAGGAATAAAAGGGTCAGAGTCACTTTAACTTGCCTACACTGAGTTAAGTTGATTGGTTTGGGTAATAAAAAATGGCTCGAAAACTTCGTGTTTCTTATCCCGGTGTGGCCGAGCACACCATTCAGCGAGGCAATAATCGCCAAGTTATTTTCGCCAGTGATGAAGATATGCAAGCCTATGTTGCTTGGTTGAAGCAATAGGCCAAGCAGTATCAAGTGGCTATTCACTCTTGGGTGTAAATGACCAATTATGTTCATTTACTCTGCTCACCTGCTACTGTCACTGGTATTTCAAAAATGATGCCATCGCTAGGGCATATGTATGTGTTGCACTTTAATCAATATCTTACATATCGGAGATAAAATTCAATGGCACGTACAGAACAAAGAGAGATAGCCACTAAGAATGGGCATACCGTGTCTTCTACCTTTTATTTCCCTGATATTGAAATGAAAGGTGCCATTCTTATTGTGCCGGCAATGGGCGTTACACAAGCGTTTTATGCGCCATTTGCGGCATGGTTAACCACTCATGGCTATATGGTTGCAACGTTTGATTATTCTGGAACGGGCTTATCTCAAACGGGTCATTTAAGGGATGCAAGAGTCACCATTACTGATTGGGCGGATTTTGATTGCACAGCAATGGTCGAGGCAATGTCGAACAAGGCAAATGGCACACCACTCTATTGGATTGGGCATAGTCTTGGTGGGCAGCTTATTGGCATGATCTCTAATCTCCACCTTGTGACTAAAGCCTTTAGTATTGCCAGCGGAAGTGGTTACTGGCTTGATAATGTGCCTTCGTTAAAATGGCGTGTATGGTGGCTTTGGTTTTTTGTTGTTCCATTAACGACCCGAATTTACGGGTACTTTCCTGGCAAACGATTGCGTAAGGTAGGGGATTTACCCAGCGGAGTCATTAATCAATGGCGTAAATGGTGTCTGAACCCTCATTACATGGTGGGTGCTGAAGGCCAAAAGACACGTGATAAATATCGATTAGTCTCTACACCCATTTATTCTTTCTCTTTTACCGATGATGAATTGATGTCCAAAAAGAACATCGACTCTCTGAATAGTTTTTATCCGGCCTCAACAATACAAGTAAATCGTATTACGCCCGAAGAAATAGGAACACAACGCATAGGGCATTTTGGTTTTTTTAACGTGAAGTTTGAGCAAAGTTTGTGGGCATCTCATTTGTTGCCAGAACTACACTAGCCTCATTATTGGCTATATCGAACAAGTGACTCGCTCGCTTTTTTCCGCTGGGTTGGTCTTGGTCGTAAGGAATAAACATGAACGCGCTAAGTGGTGGCAGGGCGTCTGCCATTTATCTAGACAATGATGTGGTTTATCGGCCTCTCAATGTATGGAGTTCTACTATTCATAAGTTGTTGGCCCATTTAGAGCATGTTGGTGTCACCGAGGCTCCAACATTCATTGGTATTGATGGCCCCAACGAGAAGCTGAGCTTGGTTAAAGGTAAAACATATAACTACCCTTTAACGGGGGCCATTGCCTCTTTAGAGGCTGTAGTGTCAGCCGCTAAATTGCTACGAAAAATTCATGATGCATCTGCCTCATTTCTCATCCACCATGACCCCGCTGAGCTAGTTTGGATGCTTCAAGCTAAGCAACCCTATGAGGTGATTTGTCATGGTGACTTTGCCCCATACAATGTGGCGCTATCGGGTAATAAGGTGGTAGGGGTATTTGATTTTGATACCGCCCATCCTGCACCACGGATATGGGATTTAGCCTACTCGACGTATTGTTGGTCACCTTTCAAAACACAAGAAAACGACAAACTGGGTAGCATTGAAGAACAAATAATGAGGGCCAAATTGTTTTGTGACTGCTATGGCGCGTCTCTCGCACAGCGGGAGCAACTTCCTGAAGCGATGAAGCAGCGTTTGAATGCCTTGGTTGATTTTATGCGTCAAGAAGCGAACAAGGGTAATCAACAATTTATTGCGAATATTGAACAGCAGCATCATGTGGCGTATTTAAATGATATTGAGTATATCGATAGCCACCAGCAGCAACTGCGGCGATCATTGTGCAACTTATGAGGCCTTAATCTCCCTTTGAGGGGATCTCTTTCACACCTTTACAGGGCGGGTTTAAGCAACTGTTTTGTGGCTAATAAGTGCTAGCCTTCGCCATTTAAATACCAATAAAGCCAGCAAAAATACGCCAATGCATACCAGCGCACTGCTACCAATAAACACGAGAATAAGGCTACAAAAAAGGGCTGAGAATAACGCAGCAATGCGGGCGCGGCCCTTCAGTAGTTTTACCCCAGCAAGGGCGGCGGCGAGGTATATCACCACAAACAGGCCGTTGGCATACTCTAATAAATAAGCGAATGAAAAATCCCAGTAATCGCGCGCTAGCAATACCATGGCGATAGCGCTTATTACGATACAGGTGGCGACAATAGGCGAGCCATTGTTGCTTTGTTTTCTTAAGATGTGGTTTGGTCCTTTGGCCTCGGCGGTACTGTAGAGCATGTTAGCAAAGCTTATTAGATATAAATTTACCGCACAAAAACAGCCTGCAAACCCTACAGCTGCTACCAAGCTGGCCGCCCAGGTGCCACTAGATAAGGCGGCAATATGGGTAATAGACAATAAGTTTTGTTGCTCATCGCCGTAGGCGTTCATCACCACGACCGCGTAACTCACCAGCACATAAACCAGCGCGGCGCAGCCCACGCCAAGTAGCACCGATTTAGCAAAATCACGCTCTGGATCTTTAAACTGTTTGGCCACATGGCAAATTGCCTCTATGCCCACAAAACACCAAAACATGATTGCCATTGATTGGCCAATAGCACTCAATGAAAAGTGGGTGCTTTGCAGCTGCTCCACAGGAAAAGGGGTGGTGCTTATTACTTTAAAACACACCCATAAAATGGTGCTTATTAGCGCTAGGCTCAGTATGGCTTGCACGCTGGCTGAGGTTTCGATGCGGGCTAGGTTCATTACAAATACTAAAGCTAGCATGGCCAATTCGATATACAGCAGGGGGAGGCCAAGCCCACCAAAAATTTGGGCGAAGTAGCTAGCGCCAGCAATAAATACCACTGGTGGGCCAATTGGGGCAATAGACAAATACACCCAGCCAATGGCTTTTGCGGCGTCTTCGCCAAAGGCTTGTTGTACATAATGGGCGGTGCCACTTTCGTGCGGGTAGCGTTTGCCCAGTGCGCCAAAGGTAAACACCACGGGTAGCATGGCAATAATCATTAGCAGCCAAGCTAATAGGGAATACACGCCAGAGGCACTTGCGGCGAGGGCTGGGATAATCAGTACGCTAGAACCTAATAATGCCGATACCAGCAAACTTGCGCCCTGAATGACAGATAAACGTCCTTGTGCCACTTTTACACCCTTAGATCTGCATGCGAACTTAAGGCGCCTAATTTAACAAAGTTTTTCATTAATAACGATGCTTAAGTACACGCTTTTAACGCCATGATGGCGGGGCTATTTGATGAATGCTTGCTTCGGCACGGCGAGTTTATTTGATAAACTCTAGGCTGACTTATGGCTTTAATGCCACCTCGTCTTTTAAGGAAGCTTTGTGATTTCTAAATTGCCCCGTTGGGTAGAATATGGAACGTTTTTGCTGGCGTTGATTGCTGGCTTTGTTAACGCGGTGGGTTTGTTAGGCTTTAAGCACCAATCTGTCTCGCATTTATCGGGTACGGCCACCTTGCTGGGTACTGGCGCTATAAGTTCCAGCTTGAGCGATGTATTTCACTTGTTTGGCGTGCTGCTGAGTTTTTTAATTGGCGCCATCATATCAGGCTATTCATTACGCGGCGGGGCGCTAAAGTTAGGGCGTAACTACAGCGGTATATTGTGTTTAGAAGCCGCTTTTCTATGTGGTGCAAGCTACTTGTTAAGCCATGATTCTTTTTACGGGATCTATTTAGCGTCGGCGGCGTGTGGGCTACAAAACGCGCTGGCCACCACCTATAGCGGTGCGGTTGTGCGAACCACCCATGTTACCGGTATATTTACCGACTTAGGCATTATGCTGGGATCTGCGCTGAGGGGCGATCCCTTTGATAAAAGGCGCGCCTTATTATTTGTGCTGATTGTGCTGGGCTTTATCGCAGGCGGCACCTTGGGGGCTTATGGATATGCCCACTTGGCATTTTTGTCTTTGTTTATTCCGGCTGGCGTGTGTTTGTCGTTGGCGCTGCTCTACTCAATCTATAGTGCCAAGGTTAGCCATTAAACCGCTGGCTAACAGTGCTGCTTTAAATGGGCAATAAAAGCACTGATTTTTTTAGTGAGATATTGGCGATGTGGGTAAATCACATAAACCCCAACATCGCCACTGCTGTAATCGTCTAGCAAGCTAACTAAGCTTCCCTTGGCGAGCTGCTGCTGTACTGCAAACTCTGGCGATAAACACACCCCTAGGCCTTGCTCTGCGGCAGCGGCGGCAGCCAAAGCACTATTTACGCTTAGTATGGCGTTCACCTTAATGCTGTGCTCTTTGCCTTGATGGCTGAACTGCCATTTGTTCCCGCCACGACGGTTACTATCTACAATACAGGGCCGCTTAGCTAACTGCTCTAGGGATGAGATAGGCTGGTGACTAAGATACTGAGGGCTAGCCACTAATACTTGCTTAAAGCGAGTAACCTGCCTAGCAATCAGGTTGGAGTCTTCTAGTTGGCCGATGCGAATAGCAAGATCAAAGCCATCTTCAACAATATCTACGTAACGGTCGTTTAGTACCAGCTCTACCTTTAGCTGGGGGTGAGCTTGCATAAAGCTTGGCAATACACTCATTAAATTGAGCTCGGCAAAGGTTTGCGGGGCACTAATCCGTAAACGTCCCGACAATTGGTCATTTTGCTGCTGACTCAATTGGTTTAAGTCATCCACTTGTTCAAGAATAATCCGAGCTCGTTGATAGGCCTCTTTGCCTGATTCGGTGACCGATAAGGCGCGGGTGGTGCGGCTAATTAAGCGGCTGTTGAGTTGCGCTTCTAGCTGATTAACTTGCCGGCTTACGATGGCCTTAGTTTTTCCTAAATGTTTAGCCGCTAACGTAAAACTGCCGTGTTCGACTACCGCAACAAAACTTGTATAGAGTGCCAGCTGATTCATGCTTATGTCCTATTGTTTACTTTTGGTAAACAATGTGTCGATAGTTTTGGGTATTGTTTACACATTAATTCGAGACGATACTTTTTGCAAGCCAGCAAACTTGTTAGGCGCTAATCATTTTCAAGGAGAGTCATCATGAATCAGCAATCCCAATACGCCGCCACCTTATTACGACTTAGTCTGGCACTCATGTTTTTAGCCCACGCGTGGTTAAAGTTAGTGGTGTTTACCCCAGCAGGCACCGCTCAGTTTTTTAGCTCACTGGGTTTGCCCGGCGCTTTAGCTTACCTAACCATTGCAGCAGAATTACTCGGCGGCATAGCACTGCTAGTGGGCTTTAAAACTCGCTTAGTTGCAGCAGGCCTGATACCTGTGCTGTTGGGAGCCTTGTTCATGGTGCATGCTGGTAATGGTTGGTCTTTTTCAAACCAAGGCGGTGGTTGGGAGTACCCACTCTTTTTAGTGATGGCCTCGTTGGTACAAATTTTGTTGGGTGATGGCGCGTTTGCCTTTAAACCTAAAGCGATCTTTACCAAGGCGGTTGCCGCTTAATTGTTGATAATTCACCAGCCCTAATCTGAGCCTAGGAGTCATGATGTTAGTGAATGGTATTTGGCAAGCCGCCTGGAACCCTTATCAAAAAACCGGAGAGAACGGCGACTTTATTCGTCAAACTTCAAGCTTTCGCCATTGGGTAACGGTAGATGGAAGTGCTGGTCGCACTGGTAGTGCGGGCTTTAAAGCTGAGGCGGGGCGTTACCATCTTTATGTGGCGCTTATCTGCCCTTGGGCCAGCCGAGCACTGCTGGTGCGTAAGCTGAAAAAGCTGGAAAAGGTCATTAGCATTAGCATTGTGGACCCACGTTTAACGGATCAAGGCTGGCGCTTTGTGACTAAAGAACAGGGCGGTTTGGCTGGGGCCACTGAAGATCACCTCCATCATAGCCAGTTTATTCACCAGCTATATACCAAGGCCGACCCAGCTGTATCGGGCAGAGCGACCGTGCCGGTGCTGTGGGATAAACACACCAATACTATTGTGAATAATGAATCAGCCGACATCATTGAAATGCTTAACAGTGTCTTTGACCAATGGGGGGATGCCAGTGTTAACTTGCGCCCAGCCAGCTTAATTGAGCCATTAAACCAGCTTAACCCGTGGTTATACGAGCAGGTCAATAATGCGGTTTATCAGGCTGGTTTTGCCCAAAGCCAAGCGGCCTATGAGGAAGCGGTAACTAAGCTATTTTCTGCCTTAGAAGAATTAGAACAACGCTTTGCCGATGGTAGGGCTTATCTGCTGGGCGATAGCTTAAGCGAAGCAGATATTAGGTTGTTTGTTACTTTAGTGCGCTTTGATGCGGCCTATGTAGGCGCGTTCAAATGTAACCTAAAACAGATTGCAGACTTACCATTTCTTAACCGCTACTTACGGCGTATTTATCAGCTAGAAGGGGTTGCCGATACCGTGAGTATTGAGCACATTAAACAAGGCTATTATTCAGTAAAAGCGCTTAACCCAAATGGAGTGGTGCCAGTAGGCCCTGAACTGGCGTTTTTAAAGCCAAGTAAGGAGGCGTTATGAGCCAGCTTGCACCGGTTCTATTTTTGTCTCATGGCTCACCGATGCGGGTATTAGAGCAAAGCCCAGCGAAGCAGTTTTTGCAAGATTTACCCGCGCAACTAAGCCCGCCAAAAGCCATAGTGATTGTGTCACCACACTGGGAAACCGAAGGCGTGGCCTTCACCCAGCAAGAGCGACTCGACACCATTTATGATTTTTGGGGCTTTCCTGCAGCGTTGCAGCAAATCACTTACCCTGCGGCTAGCCCAAGTTGGTTACATCAGTTGCTTAAGCAAACCTTGCCGCAGGCTGAGCCATTAAATCGGGGCTTAGACCACGGTGCGTGGTCGGTCTTACATTTGATGTACCCTCAGTTAGAAGTGCCTGTAGTGGGCTTAAGTTTACCCACCAATGCCAGCTTGGCGGAGCTATTGGCGCTGGGCGAACAACTGAAAGTGTTGCGCCAACAAGGCATCATGCTCATCACCACCGGTATGGCTACTCATAATTTGGCCGAGCTGGCATATAATGGCGAGCCAGAAGCGTGGGCTAGCGAGTTTATAGAATGGCTGCAACACATGGTGCAGCAGCATAATTTAACGGCCTTATTACGCTATCGCGAATTTGCCCCCGGCGCGCAGCGCTCGCATCCACGCGACGAACACCTGAGGCCACTGTTTGTTGCTCTGGGTGCCAGTGGCGCGCAGCCAGCAACGCTTATTCATGACTCGTGGGAGTTGAAAAACGGCAATAACTCGAGTTGGGCGTGGGGAATGCCAAATGAATAACCGCCGCATGGTTTTCGGCGGTGAGCGTTAAGTTTAATGTGACGGTTTGTGGCACAATCATTTTATCTCAGCTTATTGAACGTAAGCTTGTTTGACAGATTATTCTGAGGGCCGACGATGAACATCAATATTCAGTATTTTAAGCATCCCTACGCTGAATTTGTGCTGGGCTCTTATGCTGGTCAGCTGTGCTTGTGTGATTTTCGCTACCGGACAATGCGCGAATCTGTCGATAAGCGAATTAAAGTGGGCCTTAAGGCTGAATTTGTTGAGCAAAAAGACGATGTCTTAGAGCAAGCCAAGCAGCAGTTAGAAGAGTATTTTTTGGGGGAACGGCGCGAGTTTGACCTTCCATTGTTAATGGTGGGTAGTGATTTTCAGCAATCAATATGGCAAGCACTGCAGGGCGTTAGCTATGGTGAAACGGCCAGCTACCTCGACTTAGCCGTGATGATAGGCAATAAAAACGCGGTGAGGGCAGTAGGCACTGCCAATGGCGCTAACGCGTTGGCTATTATCATCCCCTGCCATCGTATTATTGGTAGCCAAGGTGAGCTAGTGGGTTATGGGGGTGGGTTGCCCTTGAAAAAGCGCCTGTTAACGTTAGAACAAAACCTGTTTTAATGGCCGCCAGCTCAGGATTGAAAATAGGCATTAAAAAACGCGACTTTTTGGGTCGCGTTTTTTGTATCTAAGCCTTAAATTGCCATGTGTCACTCGTCGCTTAAGCCAACTTAAAGCCCGATAGCGCGTTTAGCTGTTGCTGAGATTGCTGTTGTAAAGATTCACTCACTTGCTGAGTTTGCAAGGCATCACTGCTAGCGAGTTCACTAAGCGCTACAATTTTTTCTACATTATTCGCCACTTGCACAGCAACTTTATGTTTATCTTGGGCATTGTTGGCAATCGCTTCACTGCGCTCTTGCACCGCACTTAATAATTGGGCCACTTGTTCAAGTTGTTGAGAGCTTTGCTTGGCTTCGTCAATACAGCTGCCTACCATGCTTTCGCCTTGTACCATCATGTCCATGGCCTGCTGAGCGCGGCCTTGCAATTGTTCTATCATGCTGAGAATTTCTAAGGTAGCTTCGCGGCTACGAGTGGCTAAGCCGCGCACTTCATCGGCCACTACTGCAAAGCCACGGCCTTGCTCGCCAGCCCGTGCTGCTTCAATGGCAGCGTTTAACGCAAGTAGGTTGGTTTGCTCGGCAATGCCTTGGATAACATCAACAATACGGTTGATATCATCACTTTGTTGTTTCAGTTCGCTTACCTGTTGGCTGGCTTGAGTGACGGTGGTTTGTAGCTGGCTGGTGGTGCTTAAAGTAGATTGTGCCGCTTGATGGCTTTGCCCCGTTAGCTGATTGACTTGGCCTATGTCGTCTCGACTTTGTTGGGCTTGCTCTGCGACTTCACTTACGCCCACTTCCATTTGGCTAACTGCCACCGCGACGTGATGGCTTTGGTCTTGTTGTTCTTGAATGATTTTGTGGGAATGCTCGCTGGTGCTTAGGCCTGTTTCTGCGCTCGCCGCTAGTTGTTTAGCATTGTCACTCATTTGGCTTACTACTTGGTTCATTTGCACACTTAAGTGATTTAACTGCGTCGCTATTTGGCCAAATTCATCGTGAGATTGGCTGTTATCTTTAGCACTGAAATCACCATCGACCATGCGTTTAATTTGGCTAAGGGTTTGGCCAAGGGGAATGCGAATTTGTCGGCTTACGTTCCACGCCACTAATACGGTGACCAATACTGAAACTAACAACACCACCACGGTTTGAATCATCGCGCTACTGGCGCTGTCTTGTGCTTGTTGGTGAGCCGCCGCAATAATGGCGCTAAGCTGACTTGAGATACTGTCTAGTTGCTCTAAGGCTTGATCAGTTTGTTGATTGAGCTGCACCAGCTGTTGGTTTTGGCGAGTGATCACTGCTTGTTGATTTTTCAGGTTATCAAACAAACCGTTATTGGCAAAGGCTTGAGTGAGCAGTGCAAAATAACTGGCCAGTTCTTCGGCACTGTCGGGGTCTAGCTTAATGAGTTGCTGGTTTTTTTCTTGTAGCGATTTGTAATAGCTGTTGATGACACTGAATTGTGAAGCGAATTGCGCTTCGTTTTGTGCGTAAAATAGTTTTTCTAAAGATGCTGAAAAAGCGCCCACATCTGCCTGCATGCCGGTAACCACCCACTCTGCGTTTTCTTCAACCATTTCTACCAAAAACTCGGTATCGTCTTGGAAGCCCGCCCACTGTTTGGTGAAGTTTTGACGCTGGCTTGCCAATATTGCTTGCGCCTGCAGCGCCTGGGTACTGAGCGATAGCTGAGCTTGGCTAGTGGTATTAATCGCGCTGACTTGCTGGTCTAGCGTGGTGAGCCCGTTGATGATTTCAGGAAAGGGGCTCGCCAGTTGCGATAGCGAATTGATGCGTTGGCTATAGCTAGAAAATAGGCTGGCTACCTCTTGTTCTAGCGCTTGAGACTGCTGATCATTTTGGCTACTACTGTGTAACCCTACTTTACGGGCTGAGTTTAATAATAAGCCTGACAGCTGATTAACTTGTTCGGCCATGGGGGCAAGCCTGCTCACCGTTTGATCTAACTGGCTTTCCAGTTGTCGCATATTTAGCTGGCCAATTAAGGCTACTACTAGTAGCAACGCAAGCAGCACCGCAAAGCCTAGCCGCGTTCTGCTTACAACTTGAAGTTTCATTTTACTTTTCCCTGTTGTTGGTTTGCTTTCCCTAGACATTTGGTTTTTATATGGCGCAGCTTCTTAGCTGTGCTTGCTTTTTAAGCTATTGATTTATATCTAAAGTTAACCGCTTTGTTATTTATATAATTATCACAAATAGTGGGTGTTTGGCCAGATATAAAATGGTAAATCTAATTAAATGTAGTGGATAAGTTTACACTTTTTGTTTGTTATGGTGTGTAAATCTTGTCGCTATGCTTTGCATTAAGACCGGTATTTTTGGCGACTTAGTTGTAAACCAGCTTGTTGCGAAGCTCTAACCTTGCCGTATCTGGTACTTCTGCTGTTGGCTACTATAGTTAACCACAAAGCACTTAATAGAAATGTGTTTAATTAGAATACCTTAATAGCGATATCTTCAGGGTTAAGGAACAATGATGAAGAGATTACTGATTGCTCTACTGGGTTTAGTACTGCCTTGTTATGCCTTTGCTAACACTTGTTCAAGTGAGGGTTTTGAACAAGCCACCAAGGCGAATGCGCAAATGTTGACTGATATGCAGCTATTGTCTGGTCAATATGTTGCGGTGTGCTCTTGGAATTACACCATGTCTAATGCTGAAATATGTCGCTTGTTTACCGACAAGTTGAGCCAGCTTGATGACCTGAATGATCAACCATTACAGAGCGTATTAGCTTCAGCCGAGAAGGCTGCTGATCGCTGGTACAGTGTACATGAGCAATGCGCCAGCGACGGCAACAGAAAAAATTCGAGTGCGGCATTTTCTGCCTATGAAAATAGTTTTAGTCATTACGAACAGTTCGCTAAGGAAGTGGAAACGACCTACAACCTGACATGCCGCACTCAGATTGTAGATAGCATCGACAAATACTGTCAGTAGCCTGTATCGCTTAGTGGGCGTGGTTAGCGTGTATTTGATTTCCGTTGGCGTCGTATACACCTGATGCGCCATGTTCAATAAAGCCTTGGCGGATCATTTTGGCGAGAAAGGGGTCACTCTCACTGTCGCCAACATCGGCGTAATCAATTGACGGGTATTTCATCCACTTGTCCAGTTGCTGCTCTATTTCGTGACTACCTTGGTTAATGCTCTCGAGCTTCATCTCAAGGCTTTTATAACCTTGTTTGGTGAGTAGGCGTTGCGGTAATTGATACTCTGGCAGCCATTCTAGTTCTATGTAAGTGTCACCCATTTTGCCTTGGTAATACTCGATGGTTTGGCCATCTTGTTGGCGTGAATCGACCTTGTTTAGCGCCGCCAACCACTTGACGGGTACCAACTGTTCAATACTTTGCCAAGAGCGATTGATATTTAGGCTGCTTAAGTCACTGGCAGGGTAATAAACGGTGCGTTGGTCAGCGGTAAAAAACCGATAAAAATGATGACGCCCGTTATTGCGCTTTTGCCACATTTCTGCGGTGTTTTTCTGTGGGTAAACCGTCATTACGTGGTCTGCCGCTCGAGTAAAAGTAAAGCGGCTAGTGCTACGCTCGAAACCTTGTTTGGCGGTTCTTGAGTATTCTGCTGAAACCTGAGGTAGGGCAAATACACTACTGCTAATAAAAGCCAACAATACACTGAGTAACCCGTTTTTTAGAAACATTTTAGATCCTTAAAAGGGGGCAACGCCCCCTTGTTTTGCACATTACTTAAATCATGCTATTGCGCTGCATTGGCGCGCTCTAGCAAGTTGCCTGCGTAGTTCATGATGTGGAATATTTCGTTTTGCTCTAGGGTGCTACGAACTAAACTAGATGCAGGGCCTTTGGCGTAAACCGGAACATCTTCACCGGCATGGGTTTCACTGCCAGTAGGCACAATGGCTTGCTGTTGAAAATCGACACCTTGTACTGCTACTTCAGTGAGGTCTACACGTTCACCATCTGCAAAGCTGGCGCTTGCACCAGGGCCATTGGTGTAACCAAGTGTGGTATAGGGTTTATCGTCTGCTGCGGTTTGTAGGCTACCATCTTGGTTTTCTACTAAACCCAAAATCGGATTACCACGGCGGGGGTAGCCAG
This sequence comes from Agarivorans sp. TSD2052, assembly GCF_023238625.1. Classification (NCBI taxonomy): domain Bacteria; kingdom Pseudomonadati; phylum Pseudomonadota; class Gammaproteobacteria; order Alteromonadales; family Alteromonadaceae; genus Agarivorans; species Agarivorans sediminis. The sequence goes on along the minus strand of NZ_CP096670.1, from coordinate 3,217,261 downwards.
CAATGGTAAATACGTGAGAGTGGTCAGCGGTAACAATGATAAGGGTATCGTCATCACTTGTAAGCTTATCAGCCATGGCAACGGCGTCTGAAAAGGCCAGTGTATCTTTTAGTGCTCGGTGAGCATTGCCGCCGTGGTGGGCGTGGTCGATACGGCCTGCTTCAACCATTAAGAAAAAGCCGTCTTCGTTGTCTTGCATCACTTCAATGGCTTTTTCGGTCATTTCGGCTAACGAAGGCTCGCTGTCTGCACCATATTTAACCCGATCTGCTTCGTAATCCATATGTGAGCTGTTAAATAAACCCAGTAGTTTAGAGGTGTTACTTGGATCTACAGCAACAAACTCATCGCGGTTGGTCACGTAACTGCCTGTTGGGTTTGTGGTTTGCCACACTTGCGTTAAGTCTTGATCGGCGCGACGCCCACCTGTTTCAGGCAAGGTGAAGTTACGTTGTCCGCCCCCTAACACTACATCTAATCCGCCACCAATATCGTAATTTATCATTTGCTGGGCAATGTCTAGGCAACCAGCGGCTGTTTCAGTGTCATTCTCCCAGCCTCGCTCTGGTACTCTTGAATATGTGGCGGCGGGGGTTGCGTGGGTAATACGCGCGGTAGAGATTATCCCAGCTTTCATGCCGGCCATTTTAGCTAGGTCTAGTGCGGTGGTAAGCTCTTTGCCTTTTGAACTGTCGCAATCACTGCGGTTAGCTGTTTCAGCAATGTTAATGCCGCCCGCGAAGGACTTCACACCAGTCATCATTGCGGTCATAGTACCGGCAGAATCTGGCGTTTGGGCATCAGTGTTATAGGTTTTAGCAAGGCCTGTAAAGGGGAAGTGCTCAAAGCTAAGCTTGTGCTCTTCGCCGCCATTGGGGTTAGTTATTTGGCCTTCTAAAATGCGCGCGGCTGTTACGGTAGACATGCCCATGCCGTCACCCACAAACAAAATTACATTTTTGGCTTTACCTTTGCCTGTGCTTAGCGCTGTGGCAGCGGTGTCTTTTTGCCAAGCGCTGTTGGCTGAGGCGACAGAATCTACACCCGCATTGTACCAGCTGTTTATAGCGGCAGGGTTGCCACTTTGATTGACGGGTGCTGTCCACTCGCCACGTTTTGGCGTAGCCACTTGCTTGTCATCATCATTGCTGCAAGCACTTAATGTTAAGGCTGCGCTTACCGCCATTGATAAGGCTAAATAATTAAGTTTCATGGTTTTACTCCTTACCAACGTATGCATTGCCACCCAAGCTGGCTGCTTGGTTAATGGCGTGGAAAATAACACTTTGTTCAATCGCACCTTGAATCAGGTAAGACTGCGGGCCCATGGCAAATACTGCGACATCTTCCCCGGCGTGGGTTTCGCTACTCGTGGGCACGAGGGCTTGTTGTTGATAATCAATAGCGCTGGTGTTTAGCGCGCTTAAGTCGCCACGAACGCCAGCATCAAAGCTTGCGCCAACACCAGGACCGTTGGCGTAACCTAGGGTGGTATATGGCTTATCATCGTTAGCAAGGCTGGGGTCATCTGACCCTACGCCAACCACTAAGCCAAGAATGGGATTGCCCCGTTTAGGGTAGCCAGCCATAGTAAATACATGCGAGTGGTCGGCGGTGACGATGATTAAGGTATCATCTAACTCACCAGCCGCGGTGAGTGTTTCAATCGCACTGGTTACTGCGTTTGAGTACTCGATAGTATCTTGCAGAGAACGGGCTGCATTGCCGCCGTGGTGAGCGTGGTCAATACGACCTGATTCAACCACCAAGAAGAAGCCTTGCTGATCTTGTTGGCTGTTGGCATTGAGTAATACTTCAATGGCTTTTTCGGTCATGGCACTCAACGAAGGTTCATCGGCGTCGTCACGATCTGCTTCATATTCCATGTGTGAGCTGTTAAATAAGCCCAGCACTTTGCTCGTTGTATGGGTATCAATGGCGTTGAAACCTTCACTGTTCCAAACATATTGCCCCTTACTGTTAAAGCTTTGCCAGTCTTCGATAAGGTTGTTGCCATCGGTGCGACGCCCATTGCTGCCTTCTGGGCCTTCTACGCTATCGGGGATGAAGTTGCGACGACCCCCACCCATTATCACGTTTATGTCGGCCGCTTGATGGATCAGTTGGTAAGCAATATCTGAGACTTTTCCTTCACATTCTTCGGGGACTGACGCTTCCCAGTTGCGGTCTGAAATATGGGCGTAAGTTGCCGCTGGCGTGGCGTGAGTAATGCGCGCCGTAGAGACAACCCCGGTTGCTTTGTTTTGCAAAGTGGCGAGCTCTAATGCGGTAAGTAGGCGTTCGTGGCTGACTTCACAATCACCGCGGTTGATATTGTCTGATACTCCAATCATGCCCGCTTTCGTTTTAGCGCCACTCATCATCGCTGTCATGGTGCCGGCAGAATCAGGTGTTTGCTGATCGGTATTGTAGGTTTTAGCTAGGGCGGTGTGTGGGAAGGTTTCAAAGCTAAGGTAGTTTTCTTCCCCCCCCTGATTGTCAACCTTACTTTGTCCTTCAAGAATTCGCGCCGCTGTTTGAGTTGAAATACCCATACCGTCACCCACAAAGACAATTACGTTTTTGGCTGTGGTGCTTGCGGTAGAGGTGGTCGCTCTGTCACTTACTACGGTCGCGGCTTGGCTGTACCAAGCGCTATTTGTTTGATATTCGGGAAGAGCGGCAGCATGAGAAGCGCTGGCAAGAATTACGCTGATAGCAGCGGCACTTGCAGTGACCATCCTTTTCATTTGTTTTTCCTTTAGAGTCATATTTAAGAGTATCGTTGTGCGATAGCCCGTGAATACTGACGCCTAAATATGACCAAAATATAACAATTAAATGAAACAATTAGTGCAGCTAAGGCTACTAATTTGTGCGGGCTTATCAGCGAACAATTAGAGATGGACTCGGTGGGTTTAACGGCAACAAACGTGACTAGCTGACACCTTGGTTTCGATTTTCTTTACATTCTGCTGGAGTATTGGCGGGACGACCTTTTGTGGTGATGGCAGTAAGGGTTGATTTAATTGAGCGTTTTATAGTTAACTGAAGGCCATTAGTTAACTGCGCTGCTATCAGAGGCATAGAATCGCCAGCTAAAGTCATTGAAAATCAAATATAAGAAAGCCATTTTTGTTAAAGATAGCAGTGGTGTTTTTTTCTTACACTAATGTAACGGCAAAGCATGCGGCTGCGCAGTTTAAGCCTTTGCCGATGCCACCAGTCACTTATGGTGCGAACAGTTATGGGCAGCAAAATGTGCAGCAAAATGTGCAGCAGGCAGTACCTGTAAAATCGCGATGAATGGTGACTAAACAAGCACCTTGCAGTATTTGGTCATGTTCGCCAATCAACATGGCATGCTGTGGGTGGGTTTAGATACCGCTAGCGGTTATGGCGAACATGGGCTCAATCGCTTGGGGTGCCAGTTGGGCGTTGTTGCGCAATCGGATGATGGTGAAGTTCACACCCGTGACTTGGCAACGGCTCATTATCTTGGGGCTAGAGTGACAATGGTAGTTACTCACTCCATATAAATATTGGGCGTAAGCCATTATGAAGGGAAGAAAAAAGCATGGAATGGAAGCCGAAGATCTGGATAGTTATTGTATTGGGTATTGTTACCCAACCTTTGGTATTTCTTTACCTGAATAAGGGAAAGCTGTTTTTCTTATATGCGGCGTTAACAGCGTTTACTGGTGTTACCGATTGGTATTATGGCTCACATTGGGGACTGTCATTTGTCCTTATCTGTCCGGCTCATGGTTGTTGGATAGCTAAGTATTCTAAACGTGTATTAGTCCGCTCTTGGTATTCTCGATGGTGGGGATTAGTGGCGGTTAATATGCTGGTGTTGTCTTCAATTACCTTGTGCCGAGCATTTGTTATTGAGCCTTTTACTATCCCGTCGGCGTCGATGAGCCCTAGCTTGACGGTTGGAGACTTTATTGTTGTAAAAAAAACAGGATATGGAACCTATGGCGCTTTTGGCTTAAGCTTCTTAAACGGCGATATTGATGACTCAGCGCTGATGCGAAGAGGTAATATCTACGTCTTTTATCCACCAGATATACAGAACCCTTTTGTATTCAGGTTGATGGGGCTTCCTGGTGACACTGTTTCTATTAATGGCAGTGATATTATAATTAATGGCACTCCTTTAGAAACCACGCTGATCGCTAGCTCTTTTGAATCAAGAGTGTATGAGGAAACTCAAGGAAATTATTCATATTCTATTAAACGAAATTTGGGTAATCGTCTTCCGGTAGAACGGGAATTTACAGTGCCCGACAAAAGCTACTTTTTTGTGGGTGATAACCGCGATAATGCCTACGATAGTCGATTTTTTGGTGTGGTAACGAGTGATAGAATCATTGGTGAGGTTGCTTATGTTATGAAACCAACTAAGCCCTTGTGAAATCTCCCCTATTTGAAGAGATATAATATGCAAACCGTTGGAAAATTAGTCTTTTTCTGTGGAAAAATGGGCGCGGGTAAGTCGACCTATGCCAAGCAGCTGGCTGACCAACATCGGGCGGTGTTAATCAGTGAGGATGAATGGTTGGCAGTGCTTTATCCGCAGCAGATAGCCAGTTTTGAAGACTATTTACGATACTCGGCCTTACTCAAAAAACTGATTAAACCGCATGTTCAACACATATTACGTAGTGGCGCTGATGTGGTGATGGATTATCCCGCTAATACTCGAAAACAGCGCGCTTGGTTTAAGCAGTTATTGTCTGAAGTAAAGGCTTCTCATCAATTAATTTATTTGAAGGCCGACGATGATTTGTGTTTAAGCCGTATTGCGCAACGCGCCATTGAGCAGCCACAGCGCGCAGCATTCGATAAGCCTGAAGTATTTCATCATGTTACTCAGTACTTTGAAGTACCCAACTCAGATGAAGGCTTATGTGTAGAGACAAAGTCTACTTAGTTTTCGTCACTTGTGAGCTGAGCCGTTGAGGTGGTAAAGGTAAAGTGACAAAGTCATTTGAGAAAAACACTTTTTACAAACTAAGCTTAAGTGATTAACTTATATCAGTAAAAGTGCGCCTATTCGCTTCGCTTGTTTTATGAGAGCTCGATATTGTGGCCAAGTTTCACTGGTATAACAGGCTTCCCCCTAGGAGTAGTGACGCAATGTGGAGTAGTTCGAAGCTAAGAATATTTAGAGCTATATTGTGCGGCGTGCTTTTTTGCCATGTGTTGGGTGTGAACGCTGATGTTGCTCAAGCTGAAGGAAACGCTGAAACGCTTTCGTTAACACTGGTATTAATGCCGAGTAGCGGTAAACAGCGCCAAGCGTATAAGCAGTTAATTGAACGTTTTGCTCTTCGTTACCCGCAAGTTGATGTAGACACCGTGGTGTATGAGAATGAATATTATAAAGCAAATATTGAAGACATCCTTAGTAGTAATCATGGTGAAGGTGATTTGTTTTTTTGGTTTGGTGGTGAGCGTTTACGCCGTTTAGCCAAGCATCAGTTGCTACTTGATATGTCAACTTGGTGGCAGCAAGGGCAATGGGATCGCCAGTTTTCTGTGCCGCTTAAGCAAGCTGCGCAGTTTGAACAAGCCTATTACGCGCTTCCTATCAATTACTATCAATGGGGGTTTTACTATCGCGAGTCTACCATGCGTTATTATCCCAATACCTTTGATAGCTGGCCGAACATGCTAAATACCTGCAAGCAGTTGGCCGCCAAGGGGCAGCATTTGGTTACCATAGGGACTAAAGAGTCGTGGCCAGTGGCCGCATGGTTTGATTATCTTAATTTGCGCATTAACGGCCTGGCTTTTCACCACGCTTTATTAGCCGGAGAAATACCTTTTAGCGATGCTCGGATCAAACAGGTATTTAATTATTGGCAGCAAGCGATTGACGCCCAGTGCTTTGTGCCAGATAGTCAACAATGGGGGTGGAAGCAAGCTCTTCCGGCTTTGTATCGCGGTAAAGCGGCCTCAACATTAATGGGGAACTTTTTTATTGCCACTGTCCCAGATAGGGTGAAAAACGACCTGAAGTTTGCGGCTTTCCCGCCTCTAATCAGTACGAATAAGCGTTATGAAGAAGCCCCCATAGACGTAATTGTTGCGCATCAACACGCTAAAAATAACCCTGCTGCATATTGGTTTTTAGACTTCTTAGTGAGTGACGGTGCATTGGTTGAACTGAACCAGCAACTAGGGAAAATTAACCCATTACAGGGCCATACAATGAGTGAAGATCGCTTTATTGCGGAAGGAGAAGCCTTGCTGGCCGATGCACATGGCATTACGCAGTTTTTCGACAGAGACAGCCCAAAGGCTTTTGCCCTTCCAGCAATGGACATAATGGTCGAATTTTTAGACCAACAAATTTCAATGTCGCAAGCTTTGCAGCGCTTAGAGACACTTCGTGTCAAGGTATTCGAACCATCGCAGCGCTAGCTATTGGTATTTATAAAGCCTCAGCTTTACAAAGCTATAGGCAATGACAATAATGAGACTATTCAAGTCTCAGGAATTGCCAATGAAAACCACAGACAACATCTTGTATCGTATTAAAAGTCAGGGGACTCAAACGGTGAAGATGTTAGCCGAGCAATTGGCCATTACCACCATGGGGGTTCGGCAGCACTTACAATGCCTTGAAAAAGAGGGCTTAATCGAGCACTTCGATAAGAAAGTTAAGGTTGGCAGGCCGACTCGTTATTGGCAGCTTACCGATAAAGGCCACGGTCGTTTTCCTGATTGCCATAGCGATTTGAGCGTTCAGTTATTAGGGGCGGTAAAGCAAGTGTTTGGCGATGAAGGTATGGATCAATTGATCAGCCATCGTGAGCAGCAAAGTTTTGCTACTTACCAGCAAACCTTAGCCGGTTGCACTGATATCGGTGAAAAGCTCGAGCTACTTAGTCATAAACGCAGTCATGAGGGGTACATGGCTAGTTGGCAACAACAACAGCAAGATTATTTATTTGTAGAAGATCATTGCCCGATTTGCGTAGCGGCTACCGAGTGCCAAGGATTATGCCGTTCTGAACTAGACATGTTGCAAAAACTGTTTGTTGAGTGCGAAGTAGAAAGGACCGAACATATTGTTGCTGGTTCGCGCCGGTGCGCTTATACATTAAGGCCTTTAAATAAATCATGAACAAAGCTTTGGTTTTTAGCTCTTTGCGTATCGCGGCATTGCTACCGTTGTTATTTAGCCCTCAGCTTATCGCTTGCGAGTTATCCAGCATTCCGGCTAAACAACAACAGCATGGCTGTGGCTGTAACTATTATTTTCCCGCTAAGGCTCCGCTTCGTCCTGCTATTGTGTTGCAAACGCAACTTGATGGTACTCAAGCAATGATGATGCGAGAAGGTGCTTTAATTGAGCTATGGGGGGCCCAGCCTAAGCCATTTTTGATAGAGCCAGGGACCACCAGTATGCAGGCTTATCGTTATCAAAATACCGCGATTAAAGTGGAAAACACCGAACGACCAGGTTGTACTTTTGGGCAACAAGGTTGTGAAGTTATTGGTTATTTGAGTCAGATATCGATGGCTGATAACTACCAACAATGCCAGTGGCTGATACAAGGCGATTGTGGCTGTTAACCCTTAACCCTAGGTAGCGTTAAATGACATTTCAACATGTATTAGATTTTTGGTTTGAAGAACTATCACCGCAGCAATGGTTTAGTGTGGATGATCAGGTCGACCGGCTGATTTCTGAGCGTTTTGAGGGTTTACTTAAGCAAGCCTGTGCCGGAGAGCTATTTACTTGGCGTGATACTGCTAAAGGCAGTTTGGCTGAAGTGATTGTATTAGATCAGTTCTCAAGGAATATTTATCGAGGTTCGTCAGCAGCGTTTTCCCAAGATGGTTTGGCCTTAGCGTTAGCGCAAACAGCGCTTGAAAAACAGTTTGATCGCCAACTAAGCCTAAATGAACGTGGCTTTATGTATATGCCGTATATGCATAGTGAGTCTTTACTTATTCACCAACAAGCAGAGCGCCTATTTAACCAACCGGGCCTAGAAAATAATTACCAGTTTGAACTTAAACACAAAATTATTATTGAGCAGTTTGGTCGCTACCCTCATCGTAATGCTTTATTAGGTAGGCCATCTAGTCAAGCTGAGCTGGAATTTTTGGCAGGCCCTAACTCATCTTTCTAAATGTTCTCAATGGCTTAGTTTAATTATTGTCAACGCGACATGAAAAATTCACTTATTTTTATGCTGTAACCCCAAGCGAGAAACTATGCTTAAAGGGTGTTGTATCTAATTTAGGTGTGCCAGTGAGTCGTATGTTGTTAGGCATTATAAGTGCTTTGTTTTGTATTAATGTTGCTGCTGCAGTAGATATACTGGGGCCTAGCGAACAGCCAAGTAATGTTTTTAAACAAGCGAATAGCCAACCAAGAACGGTTCAAGTCAACAGCCAACAGCCTACGGCTGAAGCGACTGAATTAGCAGTCGGTGAGCGCTTATTAAGCCGACTAAATTGGCCTAATAATACGTCGCGCTTAGTGACAAATGTTGATGACTATCAGGTTATTTACCCTGAGTTGCAGCGATCAATACAGCAATTTCATCCTCAGCCACTTTGGTATGGCTATGCGAAAGCGCGTAATGCCCGTGACCAAATACAATGGCTGTTATTAGAGTTGAGTTTAGCGGGTGGACCGGACGCATTAGCGTCTTGGTTGTCACAAATCAATGCTATCGACAGCAGTAACCCACAGTGGGATCGCCTTTATACGGATGCTTTTTTAGGTTTAATGGCATTTTACCAGCAGTTAATCGGCTTAGATTACGCTCAGAGCATGGCCTTAAGCCATATTAACCAGCTTTCTTTGCAATTACTCATTGATGAACCATGGTTAGCTAGCTTAAGTCATGAGCGGGTTTACCAGCAACTCGCAGGTTTGCGTGGTGATCTAGATATAGAGCGGTTGCGCTTTCGCCAGCAAATGTTGCATTGGTTGAATGTGGAAAAGAATCGTGCGCCAAGCGAAGCAATAGACTTTGGGCCGTTAATTCGCTTAGGTTCTAATGATTTTAGAGTGCCTAAAGTGAGGCAACGCTTATTAGAGTTTGATCCGCGCAATCATTTTTTGGAAGTTGATTTACCCTTGATGGACACTGAAACAGTGGCGGCATTAAAACGTTTCCAGTTACAGCATGGTTTAAAAACGGATGGAATAGTGGGTAAAGATACCCTGTATTGGCTTAATTTTAAGCCCATTGACCGCTCTAAAATGTTGGCTAAAAACCTCTTAAGAGAGCAGTTGTTGAAAGGGTACATGCAGGCGTCTGCGCAGCAGCGAATAGTGGTTAATGTTCCAGCTTATCAAATGAGTTATATCAATCAAGGCAGTGAATTGTTTCAGTCTAAGGTTGTGGTGGGCCGAGCCTCACGGGCCACCCCTTTGTTGGTTAGTGAAATTAGCAGTGTGGTGATAAACCCCTATTGGAACGTGCCCAGAACTATCGTACGTAAAGATATCATTCCTAAGCTTCGTCAAGATCCCAGTTATGTTGAGCGCAAACGTTTTGAGTTATTTGATTATGACGGGCAAGCGATACCCAGCGAACAAGTTGACTGGACTCTGGTTAAGGATACTGGTGCGTTTCCTTATCGAATGCGGCAACGTCCGGGGCCTGGCAATGCTTTAGGTGGTTACAAGTTCCATTTCGACAATCAGTTTGCAGTGTATTTACACGATACTTCTTCACCTGAGCTTTTTTCTGAATTTCAACGTGATTTTAGCTCTGGCTGCGTAAGAGTAGAAGCGGCAGAAGTATTAGCGGAGCAATTGCTAAAACAAGCGGGTTATAGTGAGTCGTATAAACAGAGGATTGTGGCTAAAGGGAAACCTAAGTGGGTTAGGTTACGCCAAAAAGTACCTGTTTATTTGGTTTACTTCACATCTTGGTTTGATGAAACCGGTGGTCTTCATTATCGAAAAGATATTTACAATTTTGACCCTAGTGTTAAACAACTCTCTAGCTAAAAAATTACTCTTTTAAACAGTTGCTTAAGTTATTTCTATGTAGCATTTTCGCTAGTTGATAAGTTTCACTTTTAGCGTATTGTTTGCTTTTCACCCATTTCGTCGGTATTTTACACCAAATTGATTGTTTTTTGATCCATTTGAGGTGAGTGTAAATGTTAGACCGAAAGCTAAAAAGGCGTTCGTTGTTGTTGGGATTAGGCGCTGGATTTATCGGTCTTGGAATACCCAAAACTTATGCAAGTTCAAGTATATCTAGAGATATACCGGGTAGTCGAATTCTTAGTTTAAACAATTTGCATACCAATGAGAGTTGCGAGGTGTGTTTTTGGAAGGATGGACAGTTTCAAGACAAGGAAGTGAAACAGTTAGATACCTTATTACGTGATTTTAGACGTAACGAGTCGATAGAAATGGATAGAGCCTTGTATATGCAAATGGCTTTACTGCAAGACCGCTTAGGTGGAGAGGTTCTCTTTCAGATAATCTCCGGTTATCGCTCTCCTGCTACCAATGAAATGTTACGTGGTAACGGATCTGGAGTGGCTAAGAAAAGTTTCCATATGACTGGCCAAGCCATTGATATAAAAGTGAAAGGTGTATCTTTAGCTAAAGTACATAAAGAAGCTTTAGCGCTTGGGCTTGGCGGCGTTGGCTATTACCCAAGTAGTGGCTTTATTCACATTGATACTGGTCATGTGCGTAGTTGGCGTGGTTCATAGTTAACTAATACGCAGAGAAAGGATTCTTTGCGTGTGTATTTTGTAGTGCGTTAGCCTGTTTTTATATTTGTTTGCCAATTATTTGTCTGCTTTATCATGTAAAAACCTCCTTAAAATATCTCATTGTAATCTTAGTGTCATATTTGCTTGTTTCAATGCGTCTCGACTTAGACAAGTTGTTTGTCATTATTCAATCGCATAGAGAAGTATTATGAGAATTAAGTTCATTTCCGCCTTAAGTGCTGCATCAATGCTATTTGCAGCCAATGCATTTGCTAGTAATACCGTTACCGTTTCAGGTTCCACCTCCGTATCAGGAATAATGGAGGTATTGGCTGAGAAATACCAAGCCACTCAAAAAGACGTTGTTGAAGTACAAAGTACCGGATCATCTGCGGGTATTCGTGCAGCAAAAGAAGGCACGAGCATGATTGGTATGTCTTCGCGTGAGGTCAAAGATGGTGAGTTGAACGCTGACACTAAAGAATTAGTGATGGCAATGGATGGCATTGCTGTTGCGGTAAATACTGCAAACCAAGTCAGTGACCTTACTATCGAGCAAGTTAAAAAAATCTACATGGGTGAGATTAACAATTGGAAAGAGGTCGGCGGTGCTGACCAGCCCATCGTTGCGGTGACTCGTGAAGTAGGTTCTGGTACCCGCGGTGCATTTGAAGACATCATGGGTTTAACCCAAAAAATAAATGGCATCACTGTTACAGCTATCTCGCCTCGTGCCCAAGTTGCCAGTGGCAATGGCGCTATCAAGACACTAGTGGCCAATAATCCTTTCGCTATTGGATTTATTTCTCTGGGTTCAGTTGATGAATCGCTTACTGCCGTAGCCATTGAAGGTGCCGCAGCCACTAAAGCTAATATTCAAGCTGGTTCTTACGGGATTGCTCGTCCATTTGTGTTGCTAGTAAACAGCCAGCCTGCACCTGAAGCACAACAGTTTGTTGACTTCATTATGGGACCTGATGGCCAAACTATCGTAGCTGAAGAAGGCTACATCGAAGTTAACTAAGCTCTCCTTCGAGAATTATTGAAAGAGGCGTCACAGAGCGCCTCTTTGCCGCGTGTTGATTTTGGAATAAATATAGAATGAATCAAGCAATAGCTGCCCCTGCTCACGAGTTTGAGTTGAAGAATAGCCAACTATTAGATGCTTTGAGCCAGTCGGCCCATCGCGTTGATTGGGCTGGCAGGTTTTTTAATTTTTTGTTTTTGCTTAGTGCCCTTATTGGTGTGCTATCGGTAGTCACTATTGGTTACTTTTTAGTGCAAGAAGGTTTACCGGCCATTCAGTTTGCCGGCTTAGGCAATTTTTTATTGGGCACAGCTTGGTACCCACCGGCTTTATACGGAATTGGTGCGATGATCGTTGCATCGGTCGTTTCAGCCTTAGGGGCGGTGATCATCGGTGTACCGGTGGCGTTGCTGACTGCGATTTTTTTGGCAGAAGTGGCACCCAAATGGTTAGCGAATGTGATTCGACCAGCCGTTGAGTTATTGGCGGGTATTCCTTCAGTGGTATATGGCTTTTTTGGCTTGGTGATTATTGTGCCAGCCATAGAGAGCACCTTTAATATCCCCGCAGGAAGCACAGTCTTAGCGGCTATTATTGTGTTGGCGGTAATGATTCTACCTACGGTAATTACGATTACTGAAACCTCAATTAGAGCCATACCCAAGACATATAAAGAAGGCTCTTACGCCTTAGGCGCTTCGCCAATGTTCACTATTTTTAAGGTGATGTTACCTGCTGCTCGTTCTGGCATTTTGGCCGGTATTGTACTTGGCGTGGCCCGCGCTGTAGGTGAAACCATGGCAATTATTATGGTGATGGGTAATTCACCCGCAATGCCGGGTTCGTTGTTAGATTCGGCGCGTTCATTAACCGCCAATATAGCCTTGGAAATGTCTTATGCAACAGGCATTCATGCTAGCTCACTTTACTCAACCGGTATCGTATTACTGATTTTTGTCATGCTGCTGAATGCAACATTATTAGTGCTTAATCGTAAGAGGGTTAAATAATGCGTCGTCGTATTGAAGACTTGGCTGCCATAAGCCTTATTTGGGGTGGGGCTGGGATGACAATCTTGTTCTTAGTATGGATGTTATGGCACATATTGAGTAACGGCCTTAGCCATGTAAGTTGGGAGTTTATTAGCTCAGCTTACACCACCGTAGGGGAAGTATCGGGCATTTTCTCGATGATTGTTTCTACCTTGTACATGGTGGTGTTATCGATTTCGATTGCCGCGCCTATTGGCATCATGACGGCGTTGTATTTAACCGAATATGCCAAGCCTGGCAGCAAACTGGTGAAGGTAATTCGCTTTTGTACTGAATCATTAGCCGGGATACCGTCAATTATTTATGGCCTATTTGGTATGACCTTCTTTGTGGTTACCTTAGGTTTAGGTTTCTCTATTTTGTCTGGCGCGCTGACCTTAGCCATTTTAATCTTGCCAGTTATTATTCGCACCACCGAAGAAGCCTTGATCGCGGTGCCACAAGCTTATCGTGAAGCCTCTTACGGCTTGGGAAGCTCGCGTATTTACACCATTTGGCGTGTCATTTTACCTTCTGCGATGCCGGGTATTGTCACCGCCGTTATTTTAAGTACTGGCCGCATCATTGGTGAGTCGGCACCGGTGTTTTTAACCGCTGGTATGGTGACGAGGATCCCTGAGTCGGTATTAGATTCAGGGCGAACCTTAACGGTCCACTTGTATAAACTTACCCAAGAATTGTTCACTGTGAATGAATGGAATCAGGCTTATGCTACAGCCACCGTGTTAATTTTTTTGGTGCTAGCCATTAACTTGCTAACGAAATTGATCGCCAGTCGATTCAACAAAGCTTCTTACTAAGAGATTGATATGAATAAGTTTGATGTTAAACAGCTTAATTTACATTACGGTGATACCCACGCATTAAAAGGGATCAATTTACCTATTCCAGAGAGAAAGGTAACAGCCTTGATTGGCCCATCCGGCTGCGGTAAATCTACTTTGTTACGTACTTTGAATCGTATGAACGATTTAATTGAAAATGTGCATATTGATGGGGATGTTATGCTCGAAGGTAAAGATATTTACCAAGACCGTAATGTTGCCGCTTTGCGCATGAAAGTGGGCATGGTATTTCAAAAAGCCAATCCCTTCCCGATGAGCATTTATGAAAACGTAGCCTATGGATTACGTGCTCAAGGGATCCGCAATAAACAAATCCTCGATGATACCGTTGAATCGGCCTTACGCAGTGCTGCGCTGTGGGATGAGGTGGCAGATCGCTTGAATAGCCCTGCTTTTGGTTTGTCGGGTGGGCAGCAGCAACGTTTATGTATTGCCCGTACGATTGCGATTCAACCTGATGTTATTTTGATGGATGAACCCACTAGCGCACTGGATCCCATCGCTACCCATAAAATTGAAGAATTGATGGATGAATTACGCAAAAAATTCACCATTGTGATTGTGACTCACTCGATGGCACAGGCGAAACGTATTTCGGATAAAACGGCATTTTTCTGGATGGGGGAGTTAGTAGAACACGGTGACACCGCACAAATTTTTAGTGCTCCGCAAGATGAACGTACACGTGGTTATGTGAATGGTGACTTTGGTTAGCTAGTCATTGGATTAAGAAAACAGCGCGGCTTTTGCCACGCTGTTTTCTTATTTATACCTTGTAGGGTTAACGGGAGCATTTTGTGGCGCTAAAGTGCCAAGGCTTCAGTTGGCTTTTGCGTTGCTCACAACGTTGCAAAATGGCATTTTTGCCATCTTCATCCAAGGTGGTCCAGGCACAAATTTCTTCTAAATGACGGAAACAACCTACACATACGTCATCACCGTCTAAGGTACACTGACGAATGCAAGGAGAGTCGCTAATGTTTGAGTTACTCATATTCCTGCTGGTTCCTATCATTAGACCACACTAAAAACCGCTAATCTTGCAGGCTATAGGGTAGCTGGGCGATGGTATATAAGCTTTGCTCATCTCCGGCTAAACGAAATTTGGCTTCAGTATCGGTATCGTTATTTAAGACTGCTAACAGTTCTATATAGCCAGGCTCTAACTGTACCGCTTGTAACACCGTGCCTTTACCACGCCAGTTCTCGCCCATTTGCTGTTCAAGGCGATCGCCTGCTTTAGGTACGGTTGAGCCATGGCCGGCTAAGCGCAAAGATGCGCGTTTGTTGGCGCCTCTATATTTGGCCCTAGCAATGGTCTCTTGGCCTGTATAGCAGCCCTTAGAAAAGCTAATGGCGTCAAGGTACTGTAAGTTTAATGCTTGCGGAATAAATTGCTGAGTGGTGGCCTGCTCTAGAGTCGGAAGGCCCGAAACGATTTGTAGCGCACGCCATAACTCATTAGCGTCTAAGTCACTTGCTGGGGCGTCTGCTCCCCAGTTTTCTGACTCGGTTATCACCAAGTAGCGACGCTTTGGACCGTCAATATGTATACAAACACCTTGCTCTATCAGGCCGCCGTGGCTGGCGATATCATCGCCAAATTTGGCGGCGATGTAATGAGGGGCTTCGCTTCCCATTACCGCAATAGTGTGCAAAGAGGATTCAGTCTCTATGTTTACCTTAGAAAATACCGCGTATTTTTTCATCTGGTTGAGTTGTGACTCGGCCAGGGATTTTGGTTGTAGGTAGAGGTAGTCACTTTGAAGACGCAGTAAGCGTAATACAGACCACATTTTACCGGTAGGGTCACAGTGTGCAGCCAAGGTTTGTTGGCCTGGCGCTAAGCTATTTACATCACAGCTCAACTGGCCTTGCAGGTAGCTCTGTGCATCGTCACCACTGACTCTGACAAGGTGCCATTGATCAAGAGGTTGAACTAAAAGTGGAGGTAGGGTGCATAATGTTTGTTGAGACATAGTCGACTTCCATTGAGAGCTAGGTCAAGCTTATTAAGATGTAATTTTGTTGCTGAAATGGTATCTTCGAAGACACGCTTTCATCAACTTATAACTGGATAATTTATTAGGCGATAGCCGTATTTACCAGTGTAACTCATGTAAACAAGGAACAACATGCAGGAAAATAAATCACGTTTAAAATGGGCCTGTCGTCGAGGTATGTTAGAACTTGACGTGTTATTTATGCCCTTTGTAGATGAAGCTTATGATGATTTAGGTGATGAACAAAAACTAACGTTTAAACGTTTACTGGCGTGTGACGACCCGGATTTATTCTCTTGGTTTATGGGTCACAAACAATGCGAAGATAAGCAACTAGCTGATATGGTTGATGTCATTCTTAAACGCGTCAAAGTATAAATTTGCGGCGACTCGCTCTCGCACTTATCTAGCGCTTATTGCGAGCTGTGCGACCTTACAGCTAGTGTTGCTATGGTGTTTTCCACAATTACTGCCTTTATCGGCGTTTTGCTTGGTCGCGATTGCAAGCCTGTTGTGGCACTGGAGGCACTATCAGCCAGAGATGTGTTTTAGTGCCGAACAATTAGCCTTTAAGCATGCAGACGAGTGGCTAGGGTATCGGTGGTTGGCTAATTCTCGAGTGGCTTTGGGCTGTTGCTTGGTGGTCGCTATTCGGCAAGATAAGCTCGCTATTAAAGTCATTTTTGCGGATAGCATCAGTGACGATATTTATCGCAAACTCTGCTTCATTATTAATTTTCCTAAACAAGCTAGCGACCTTGAATCTACCTAAAAATGCTTTGCTAGGGTCAATAGACGCAGAAGCAATACTACTTTACTAGCATTGCTTCTTGGTTGGCTTACAGCTCGTTATCTTCTAAGTAGAAGGTATTAGGGTCTAAAATGGTAGGCTTAATGGTCTCAAGCTTTTCTGGATAATCTAAGTTGTAATGTAATCCACGGCTTTCATGGCGGCGCATCGCGCAACCTACAATCAATTCAGCCACCTGCAATAAGTTACGTAACTCTAGCAAATTATTGCCTACTTTAAAGTTTGAGTAATACTCAAAAATCTCTTGTTGCAATAATTGAATGCGGCGCATAGCCCGCTCTAGGCGTTTGTTTGTTCTAACAATTCCCACGTAATCCCACATGAATAGTCTTAACTCGTGCCAGTTGTGATTAATAATCACTTCTTCATCTGAGTCACTCACTTGACTGTCATCCCATGGTTCTATTTCAGCCGTTAGCTGAACATCGTTTAAATGCCGTTTAATGTGTTCGCTAGCAGCATGCGCAAATACCACACACTCAAGTAGAGAGTTGCTCGCCATACGATTGGCACCGTGTAAGCCGGTATAGGCCACTTCACCTATGGCGTAAAGATTGGCTAGATCGGTTTGGCCTTCAAGGTTGGTGACAACACCACCACAAGTATAATGCGCAGCCGGTACTACAGGGATAGGCTGGGTGCGAATATCTATACCTAGCTCTAAACAACGCTTTAAAATGGTAGGGAAGTGCAGCTCGATAAATTCATCATCACGGTGACTGATATCGAGGTATACACAATCGGCTCCTAGGCGTTTCATTTCGTAATCAATAGCGCGGGCGACGACATCTCGAGGTGCTAATTCTTCCCTAGAATCGAAATCGGGCATAAAGCGGCTACCATCAGGGCGTTTTAATAAAGCACCTTCGCCTCGCAGCGCTTCGGTTAATAGGAAATTACGCGCTTCTGGGTGGAACAAGCAAGTGGGGTGAAATTGGTTAAACTCCATATTTGCCACGCGACAACCCGCTCGCCAGGCCATCGCGATACCGTCGCCACTGCTGACATCAGGGTTACTGGTGTATTGGTATACTTTACTCGCGCCACCTGTCGCCATTGCCACAAATTTTGCTTTTACTACTTCTACTCGTTCTTTATTTCGGTTCCAGACGTAGGCGCCCACGACTTTTTCTTTACCTGCTTGCTCTTGGGTTATCAGGTCTACCGCATTAAAACGCTCTAATATGGTGATGTTTGGGTGGCTTAATACCGCTCTTACCAAGGTTCGTTGAACGGCTTTTCCGGTAGCGTCTGCGGCATGCAAAATTCGTCTACGGCTGTGCCCACCTTCGCGAGTAAGATGATACTGAGACTCGCCATTTTTGGCGGTTTCTTGATCGAAGGGAACCCCTAGATTAATCAGCCAATCGATACATTTTTTGCTGTTTTCTGCAGTAAATTTAACCGCGGCTTCATCACATAAGCCATCTCCGGCGATAAGAGTATCATTGACATGTTCTTCTACACTGTCATTCTTATCAAATACAGCGGCTATCCCTCCCTGGGCATAATAAGTTGAACCTTCTTTTAGAGGTCCTTTGCTCAAGACGTGGACTTTGGCATAATCGGCGAGGTTTAATGCCATGGTTAAGCCTGCAGCGCCACTGCCTATTATTAGAACATCGCTAGTGTATTCCATAGATGCGCTCTTATATGATGTTTAAAAAGATTTGAGTATATAATAGTTTAACTGAAACTTACTCAAGTTTGCACTGTCTCACAGAGGCGCAAAATTTTATTTAGTTAAAAGAGAACTTTTTTGAAAACAAGTAGTCTGAAGAGATGTGCCGCAAAAAAAGTTACCAAAACTTCCTATTTAAGGAGACGGTAGCTTCAGATGTCAGAGCAATGGACAGATCAAGCGTTGGTTGAACGAACGCAGCGCGGTGATAAAGCAGCATTTAACTTGTTGGTACAAAAATACCAACACAAGGTCGCTAACCTAATATCACGTTATATCGTGAATCATGGTGATGTTCCTGATGTAACGCAAGACGCGTTTATTAAGGCTTATCGTGCTTTACCTAACTTTCGCGGAGAAAGTGCGTTTTATACTTGGTTGTATCGTATAGCGGTTAATACAGCTAAAAATCATATTGTTGCCCAAGGGCGTAGGCCCCCAGCAAACGATGTAGATGCAGATGAAGCTGAGTTTTATGATGGTGGAGAAGCACTAAAAGAAGCTGACACGCCAGAAACTTTGCTGTTATCAGAAGAAATAAAAGAGGTAGTCTTTGCTACAATAGAAGGACTACCCGATGATTTGCGTACTGCAATAACGCTTCGTGAAATAGATGGTCTAAGTTACGAAGAAATTGCAAGTGTTATGGATTGTCCTGTTGGAACCGTGAGATCACGGATATTCCGAGCAAGGGATGCAATTGAAAAACGGATCCAGCCGCTGTTAAGCAGGTAACTTTTTGGGGATTGATAACGAATATGGCAAATAAAGAGCAGCTATCAGCATTGGTTGATAATGAATTAACTGATGCAGCTTTGTTAGAACTGTTAGCCAATGAGCCGGAGCATTCCGAACAGTGGAGTAATTACCACTTGATTGGTGACGTCCTTCGCGGTGAAACGCCTAAATATATTGACTTAGATATCGCGGGCAATATCGCTCAAGCGCTTGAACAAGAGCCAGCAATTGTTGCGCCTAAACCCCAAGTGACAGAAACTAAAGCCCCCTCTGGTAAAGTGGTTAGTTTCTTTAAATACGCGGGTCAATATGCCATTGCTGCTTCGGTTGCCGTTGCGGCGATTGTTGGTGTGCAACAATACTCGTACAACGATGGTGATGCGACGCAGCCATTGCCGGTATTTAGTACAGTACCTGTTGGCGGTTCGGTTGCCCCGGTAAGCTTGCAGTCTAATCCTTTACCTCGGGAGTTAACTGAGGCTGAAGTGATAGAGCAACGTAAGCGCATCAGTGCGTACCTTCAGGATCATCGTTTTCAGCAGCGAATTGTAGAGTAAAAATATAAGCTATGCGTTTTAACCAATTTTGGATGCCAGTAATTGTATTACTGGCATCTTTTTCTGTTTTTGCCGAGGATACAGAAACGTCTGTATCTTCTTCTATTCCTCAAACCCAAACCGCCTTAAACCTACTTAAAGAATATCAGCAGTCATTTCATCAACGTAATTTTGAGTTAGCGTCAATCACTGTGCGCCAAGGTCATATAGAGCCAAAGCGATTAATTCACGGCGTGGTTGATGGTCTTGAGCTTGCGCACCGGGTGTATTTGAACGGCCCAGCGAATGAAGCCGTTTACCGAGATGGCTCAGTGGCTTTTTTTGAGCCGGGACAAACCCCTTATAGTTTGGCGTCAACCCGTTTGCCGGGCATGTTCGGTAATTTAGCTGCGGTAGATATAGACAGTTTAACCGCTAATTACGATTTGGTCATTGCTGGAAAAAGTAGGGTGGCAGGTCGCCCTGCTCAAGTCATGCGAATTGTGCCAAAATCAGCTGATCTTTACGGTTTGTATTTTTGGATTGATTATAGTTCTCAGCTTCCTTTGCGGCTTGATATTGTTGATCAAAATGGCGAGTTGGTTGAACAGCACATGGCGGTCACTCTGGCAGAATTTGAACATCCTACAGAATGGATGAAAGAGTTAGCCAGTCTTGAATTACCCAGTAAAGTAGCAGGAAAAGACGCGGTTCATGATGTGACTCATGATATTAATTGGCGTCTAGGTTGGCAACCGAGTGGAATGCAAGTTGCTCAAAAAGAACAACATTCGCTGGCAATTTTGTCTGAATCAGTAGACTACATAAAGCTCAGTGATGGTTTATTTGATATCTCTGTTTACGCCAATGTCATTGGCCAAACCAATCCTTTACGTGAGCAGTTAGTCCGTCAAGGGGCCACCAGTTTACATACCGTAGTAAGAAAAGGCGTTGAGATTACCGTGGTGGGTGAAATCCCTCCGGAAACGGCCTCTAAAATTGCGGACTCGGTGAAGATTGGCCCTTATTTGGAGACCCCAAGTGAGCCAACACAACAACCCTAAATTGATTATTGAAACCGCTAAAGTTGTTGGTTTTAATCAAGGCCAAGCGTTGGTTGAGTGCGTGAGTAAAAGCGCTTGTGGCAGTTGCGGTAGCGCTGAGCATTGTGGAAATAGCGCAATAGCAAAAGCGTTCCCAACGAGAACGCATCAGTTAAGTGTCGAAATCACTGAAGAAGTCAAAGTCGGGGATAGTATTGAATTGGGCTTAAACTCAAAAAATATGCTCAATAGCGCCTTGTTGGTTTATTTACTGCCCTTGTTACTGTTGATTGCCGGCGCTGGAATGGGTAAAGCCACTCAAGTAAGTGAAGGGGTCGTGATCATCACTTCACTATGCGGCTTGTTGATTGGCTTTGTGATGGTCAAGCTCTATACAAAACGTTTTATGGGGCACGCCAGTTATAAGCCTAAGATGATTCGACGAAGCCAATAATTATCAGCATTTGTTATGCGAATCATCCCAGCGCCCTTCTTCTAGGGCGTTTTTTGTTTTTACGCTAATAACAGAGTGCTGAAAATATAGCGCATTTTTTTTGGTTCTTGGCGGATTGTGGTAGTATCCGCGTCAACGATATAATGCACGATTGCTGCATTTTTAAGAAAGGCGAAATGAAATTTTGTCGCCATTGATTTTACAAAGGTATGCCCTTGATAAATAAGAATATTCGTAACTTTTCGATTATTGCCCATATTGACCATGGTAAATCGACGTTATCAGATCGACTTATCCAGCATTGTGGTGGCTTGAGCGCGCGCGAAATGGAAGCGCAGGTTTTAGACTCTATGGATTTAGAGCGTGAACGCGGAATTACCATTAAAGCACAAAGTGTCACCTTAGATTACACCGCAAATGACGGTGAAACCTATCAGCTTAACTTTATTGATACCCCAGGACACGTTGACTTCACTTATGAAGTTTCACGTTCTTTGGCGGCTTGTGAGGGTGCTTTACTGGTTGTTGACGCGGCGCAAGGTGTAGAAGCGCAAACCTTGGCCAACTGTTATACCGCCATGGAAATGGAGCTGGAAGTCATTCCAGTGCTCAACAAAATTGATTTACCGCAAGCTGACCCTGACCGAGTCGCAGAAGAAATTGAAGATATCGTAGGGATTGATGCCACCGACGCTACCGTATGTTCGGCTAAAACGGGCTTAGGTATCGGCGATGTACTCGAAACTATTGTTCGAGATATTCCGCCACCAGTTGGTAACAGCGAAGGCCCATTGCAAGCACTGATTATCGACTCTTGGTTTGATAATTACCAAGGTGTTGTCTCTTTGGTTCGAGTCACCAATGGTGAGTTGAAAGCTGGCGAAAGAATGGTCGTTATGTCTACGGGGCAATCCCATGTAGTTAACGAAGTAGGGATTTTCACTCCTAAACAAACCAGTACAGGCATCCTAAGAACCGGTGAAGTGGGCTATATTGTCGCCGGTATTAAAGACATTTTAGGCGCGCCGGTAGGTGATACATTAACCACCTTAAAAAATGGTTCTACCGAAGCCTTACCGGGCTTTAAAAAAGTGAAACCACAGGTTTATGCTGGTTTGTTCCCTACCAGTTCTGATGATTACGAAAACTTCCGTGATGCCTTAGGTAAACTAAGCCTAAACGACGCTTCATTGTTTTATGAGCCAGAAAACTCAACCGCACTAGGTTTTGGTTTCCGTTGTGGTTTCTTGGGCATGCTGCACATGGAAATCATTCAGGAACGTTTGGAGCGTGAATACGATCTTGATTTGATTACTACGGCACCGACCGTGGTGTATCAGGTTGAAATGAACAACGGTGACGAGTTATTTGTAGATAGCCCCGCCAAATTGCCGCCTACCAATAACATTGCCGAAATTCGTGAGCCGATCGCTGAAGTTAATATATTGGTGCCCCAAGAGTATTTGGGTAACGTGATTACCTTGTGTGTTGAAAAACGTGGTATGCAAATCAATATGGCTTATCACGGCAAGCAAGTCGCTTTAACCTATGAAATCCCAATGGCCGAAGTGGTGTTAGATTTCTTTGATAAGCTAAAATCAACCAGCCGTGGTTACGCTTCGCTGGATTACAACTTCAAGCACTTCCAAGCTGCCAATATGGTGCGAGTTGATATTATGATTAATGGCGATAGAGTAGACGCTCTTGCGCTAATTACCCATAAAGATCATTCGGAATCACGTGGCCGCCAAGTGGTTGATAAGATGAAAGAGCTTATTCCTCGTCAGATGTTTGATATTGCTATTCAAGCCTCAATTGGCATGCATATTATTGCTCGTTCAACGGTTAAACAGTTACGTAAAAACGTTATCGCTAAGTGTTATGGCGGCGATGTGAGCCGTAAGAAGAAACTACTAGCGAAGCAAAAAGCGGGTAAGAAACGGATGAAGCAGGTGGGTAACGTAGAAGTTCCCCAAGAAGCATTCTTAGCTGTTCTACATATTGGAAAGGACTAACATGGCTACACTATTTCCGCTGATTTTGGTTATCGCTACCTTTATAACTGGAATCATTTGGGCTTTAGATAAATTTCGTTGGGAAAAGCAGCGTGAGCTTAAACTGCAAGAAGCTCGCAGTGCTGCTGGTGGAAGTTTACCTAGTGACGCAGAAGAGAAAATTACCGCGCCTGCAAGCTGGATAGAAAATGGACGCTCGGTGTTTCCGGTCATTGCGATTGTAATGATTTTGCGTTCGTTTATTTACGAGCCTTTCCAGATTCCATCAGGTTCAATGATGCCCACCCTATTGGTTGGTGACTTTATCTTGGTGGAAAAATTTGCTTATGGTTTAAAAGATCCGGTTACACGCAGTACTATCGTTGAAACTGGATCGCCTGAACGGGGTGATATTGCGGTATTCAAATACCCGCTGGACACCCGGGTAGACTACATTAAGCGGATTGTTGGTTTACCAGGTGACCGCGTTATTTACCGCAACAAACAATTGTTTATCGAGCCAAAGTGCCATGATGAGCCCTGTAGCAAAATGGCGGCTGTTCCTCTAAGTATTGGTGAGCAAGGGAAGTTTTGGGATGGGGTGATTCCTTTACAAAATTATACTGAGCAGTTAGCTGATTTTGAACATGAAATATTGGTTAACCCAGCAAGACCAGAAAGAGTATCAAGTTATTATCCCCAATCGGGCACCGCTCAAGATGAATGGATAGTGCCGGCCGGCCATTATTTGGCTTTAGGTGATAACCGCGACAACAGTATGGATGGTCGGTTTTGGGGCTTTGTGTCTGATGACAACTTAGTGGGTAAAGCCGTAGCTATATGGATTAGCTTTGAATTTGAGCGCGCCGAAGATTCAATATTGCCAGGATGGATACCAACGGGTGTTCGATTCAATCGCGTTGGCGCGATTAAGTAAAGGTAGATAATGAATAGTTCAAATCCTGAACGCTTACAACGAGCGATCGGTTATCAATTTAAAGATGAGAGTTTGTTACACCTAGCACTCACTCATCGCAGTGCTGGCGGCGTTCATAATGAACGGTTGGAGTTTTTAGGTGATGCGGTACTAAGCTGGGTGATTGCTGATGAGCTTTATCGTCGTTTTCCTCATGTATCAGAGGGTGATTTAAGCCCGATGCGCTCTACTTTAGTAAAGGGCAAAACCCTCGCGGAATTAGCGCGAGCCTTCGAGCTAGGTGATTATATCAAGTTAGGCCCTGGTGAGCTGAAAAGTGGCGGTTTTCGTCGCGAATCTATTTTAGCCGATGCTGTTGAAGCAATTATTGGCGCAGTGTATTTGGACAGAGGTGCCGACCAAGCGCAGCAGTTACTGCTTACTTGGTATAACGAGCGCTTAGAAAACATTGAGCCAGGACTGAGCCAAAAAGATCCTAAAACCCGTTTACAAGAAATTTTGCAATCGCGTAAACAAGTACTGCCTGATTATCAAGTCGTCGAAATAAAAGGCGAGGCACATAATCAACAATTTACGGTTAGCTGTAAGGTGGAAGGTTTAGACCAACCCGTTATCGGCACTAGCACTAGCAGGCGTAAAGCAGAGCAAGTAGCTGCTGAACTTGTTTTGGAGCGTTTAGTATGAATTATGATACCCGCTGTGGTTTTGTGGCGATTGTTGGTCGACCCAATGTCGGTAAATCTACCTTACTGAATAACCTATTAGGTCAAAAGGTGAGTATCACTTCGAAAAAGCCACAAACGACTCGACATCGAATTCTGGGGATCGACACCGCTGGTATTTATCAGACTATTTTTGTTGATACGCCTGGCTTGCACGTTGAAGAGCAACGAGCGATTAACCGTTTAATGAACCGCGCAGCCACCAGTTCTCTGGGTGATGTATCGATGGTTATTTTTGTGGTTGAAGGCACTAAGTGGACAACTGATGATGAAATGGTGTTGGGTAAACTGCGCCACCTAAAAGTACCGGTTGTGCTGGCGATTAATAAAGTGGATAACGTTCAAGATAAAGAAGAGTTATTCCCGCACATGCAGTTAATGAGTGAAAAATTTGATTTTTCACACATTTTGCCTATTTCTGCCAAGCAAGGTAAGAACATAGAACAATTGCGCGGCTGGGCTCAACAAACACTGCCTGAAAATGTGCACTTTTTTCCAGAAGATTATATTACTGATCGTTCATCTCGCTTTATGGCGGCTGAAATTGTCCGTGAAAAGCTGATGCGCTTTACCGGTCAAGAGTTGCCTTATTCTACTACCGTAGAAATAGAGCAGTTTAAGATGCAAGAGAATGGTGTATATCAGATTAACGCGCTAATTTTGGTTGAGCGACCTAGTCAAAAACGAATGATTATTGGTAATAAAGGCGAGAAGCTAAAAACCATTGGCAAAGAAGCGCGCTTAGATATGGAAAAATTGTTCGACAATAAAGTGTTTCTGGAAATGTGGGTGAAAGTGAAGTCTGGCTGGGCTGATGATGAGCGAGCCTTACGCAGTTTAGGTTACGGAGACGAGTAAAACTTGTCTGCTCAGCCGATGACTCCGGCTTTTGTTATCCATACGCGTCCATATCGCGAAACCAGCTTATTGGTTCAGTTGTTTACCTTTGAAGCTGGCAAGGTGAGTGTGGTCGCCAGAGGGGCAAGAGCCAAGCGCTCCCGCTTGAAAGGCATTTTGCAACCCGGTGTTCCGCTGCTGGTTGAGCTTTCAGGGAAAGGGTCATTGCTTAACCTAAAACAAGCTGAAGCGAGTAGTTTAGCTTTTCCTTTGTTTGGCGAGCATTTGTATAGTGCCTTGTACCTTAATGAGTTGCTATACCATTTGTTAGACGAGAATACTGCCTATCCTTGCTTGTACCAGAAATACCAACAAAGTCTAGTCGCGCTAGCCAAGCAGCAACCCTTAGAGGTCTGTTTGCGAGAGTTTGAGTTAAGTCTATTAACTGAACTAGGGTTTGCCTTAAGTGAACCAGAGAGGCTTGCTGAAGGCCAACATTATCAGTATCGTTTAGATCAAGGTTTTATAAGCTCTGCTCAGTTGGCTAATGCTAGTTTTAGTCGAGAAGATATTTTGATGCTGTTAAGTTTTGATGAAACCAACGCAGCA